>JACAEO010000119.1 GCA_013388805.1 Chloroflexota bacterium | reverse complement strand
TCGGTGATGATCACCGGCGCGCCGAGCGGCGCGTGCAGCTCGGCCACCTCCGCGGCCGCGGCCCGGTCGGTCGAGCCGAGCACGATGCGGTCGGGCTTGAAGAAATCGCTGATCGCGCTGCCCTCGCGCAGGAACTCCGGGTTGGAGACCACGGCGAAGCGCGCGCCCGGGCGGGTGTAGGTGCTGACGATCTCGTGGACCATATCGCCGGTGCCCACTGGCACGGTGCTCTTGTCGATGATGATCGCATCGCGGACCAGGTGCTGGCCGATGCTCCGCGCGGCCGCCTCGACCTGGCTCAGGTCAGCGGCGCCATCGTGCCCCATCGGCGTGCCGACGGTGATGAAGATCAGCCGGGCCTCGGCCAGCGCGACGGCATAGTCGTCAGTGAAGCGCAGGCGCCCGGCGCGCATATTGCGCTCCTGCAGCTCCTCCAGGCCCGGCTCATAGATTGGCGACTTGCCGCTGCGCAGCTGCTCCAGCTTCTCCGGGTTGATCTCGACACAGGTGACGGTATTGCCCAGGTCGGCGAAACAGACCCCGGTGGTCAGCCCCACATACCCGGTGCCGACGACACAGATGTTCCTCAATGTTGTGCTCCTTGTTCTGTCGGGCGCCCGCCGGGCGCCGCACGCCTGCCGCCGTTCATAGCAATGGTCGACTCTACAAACTACAAACGCCGTGCGGACTGGGAAGGATACCCGGGGGATGCTCCAGGTCCGTTAGAGCTCCAGCTCCACCCCGAGCCCCAACTCGCTGGCCCGGGTGAGCGCCAGGGCGGCCACGGCCACGTCCTGCACAGCGTTGCCCACCGACTTGAAGCAGGTGATCTCGGCGGACCCGCTTCGGCCCGGTATGGTGCCGGCCGCCACGTCGCCCAGCTCGCCGACGATGTGGGCCTCGCTGATCGCCCCGGCCTCGCGCGCCTGGATCAGGTCGCCAGCCTCCGCCCAGGCGGCCTGGCGCTGGTCTACCACAATGCGGGCGCGGGCCAGCGTCGCGGGCGGGATCTCGGCCATCGCGGGCCGGTAGGCGCCGATGGCATTGATGTGGGTGCCCGGGCGCAGTTCGGCATCGGCAAAGAGCGGCGTAGGTGACGAGGTGGCGGTGCAGACCACATCGGCCTCGGCCAGGGCCTGCGCCGGGCCACGTGCAATGCGCAGATCCTGGGTGAGCCCGGCGTCGCGCAGGCGGGCGGCGAGCAAGCGCGCCCGCTCGGCTGTGCGGTTGACGATCCAGACGCGCTCGATCGGGCGCACGGTGCACACGGCGAGCACCTGAGGCAGGGCCTGGGCTCCGGCGCCGAAGATCGCCAGCACCCGGGCCTCGGTGCGCGCCAGGTGGCGGGTGGCCACGCCAGAGGCGGCGCCGGTGCGCAGCGCGGTGAGATAGGTGCCATCGATCACGGCCAGGGGGCGACCGCTCGCGGGGTCGAAGAGGTTGACCAGGGCATAGATGCTGGGCTCGCCGCGCCCGAGGTTCCCGGGGAAGACCGACACCACCTTAACCCCGAGGGCGGGCGCGGGTGCGCCACCGAGGCGAGCGGGCATACAGAAGCTCACGCCCTGAGGCGCGGGGGTCGCGATCTGGACGCGTAGCGGCACGTCGGCCTGGCCCGTCGCGAGGCCCATAAAGGCGGCCTCGACGGCATCGATGGCCGCCTGCATTGGCACCGCGCGGCGCACATCATCGGCGGAAAGCACACGCATCGATCGCTCCCTGGTAAGCTGTCGTAGCAACGAGACGTCAGCGTTTGTCGCAAGCGGAAGCCAGGTGCTGTCACCCTGAGCGGAGCCGAAGGGCGCGGGGTGACAGCGCCGCGCAACGATACCACGGCCTGCGTTTGCCGGCAACCAGCCGGCCACTGAAACGCCGAGGAGGTGTGGGCCACATGCTGGCTCACACCTCCTCGGCTGGAACGCTGGCTCCACTCTGCGCCGGCAGGGCGCTACTCGGCACTCTCGGTGGCCGGTGCCTCGGCGACCGGGGCGGCCGTGGCCGCCACTGCCGGCGTCTCGGCGACCGGCGTCTCGGCGGTCCGGCTCTCGCCCTCGCTCACGCGACGGAGCGAGAGGCCCATCCGCTGGCGCTGGCGATCGAGGCTGATCACCTTGGCCGTGACGATCTGGCCCGGCTGCAGCACATCGCGCGGCTGGGTCTGCGGATCAACATCGAGCTCACTGGCGTGGATCAGGCCCTCGACGGCCTCTTCGACCTGCACGAAGGCGCCGAAGGGGGTCACATTGGTGACCGGGCCGCTGACCAGCTGGCCCAGCGCGTAGCGCTGGTCGATCGTATCCCAGGGATTGGCCTGGAGCTGGCGGATCGACAGGCCGATACGCTCGCGCTCACGGTCGATCTCGACCACCACGACCTTGACCTCCTGGCCGGGCTGCAGCACCTCACGCGGATGGTTAACGCGCTGCCAGCTGAGCTCGGAGATATGGGCCAGGCCATCGGCGCCGCCCAGGTCGATGAACGCGCCGAAGTTGGTGAGCTGGTTGACGCGGCCGGTGAGCACATCGCCGGGCTGCAGTTCGGTGAGCAGGCGCTGCTTCTGGGCCTTGCGCCACTCCTGGGTCGCGCTGCGCTCGGAGAGCACCAGGCGGTTGCGCTCGCGATCGACCTCGATCACCTTCAGCGGGATCTCCTGGTTGACCATCTTCTGCAGGGCCTGCTGGCGCTCCTCGGCGGCGGTGCGCCCGTGGAGCTGCGCCACCTGCGAGGCCGGCACGAAGCCGCGGATGCGATTAAACTGGACCAGCAGACCGCCCTTGTTGAAGCCGATCACCTTGCAGCGGGTGATCCCGCCGTCCTTGAACAGCTGCTCGGCGTACTCCCAATCCTTCGCCACCTGCACCATGGTCAGCGAGAGGATCAGATCGCCGTCGCGGTTCTCAGGCTCCTGGACGTAGACCTGGATCGTATCGCCCAGCTTCAGCGCACTGAGGAACTCCTCACCCATCTGGCGTAGATCCTGCGCCGGGATCACGCCCTCGCGCTTTGTCCCGATCGACACCAGAATGCCGCTGTCTTCGATCTGCATCACCAGACCGTCGCGCAGCTCGCCGCGCTGGGGCCGGGCGTAATCGTACTCATCGAGCAGCGTGGTCCAATCGAGCTCCTCGTTGCCCTCCAGGGTCTCCTGATCCGGTTGCACCGACATGCTTCAAAGCCTCCTACAACAGGGTTAGATTCGCGCCGTGACACCGCCTGATGACATGGCGCATAAAAAAGCGCCTCCTGGACAGCAGGCTGGCGCTCCGTGGGTATGCGCATTCTCTCAGCGATCTCCTCGCTCCGCCGGCTGGCGGCGAAGCGCGGGAAGATCCTTGCCGGCGCCTGCTGCAGGCTCCGCGAAATGGCTGGCTCTCCGATGCCGTCGTACTTTTTGCTACAGGCTGGAGGGTCGAACCGCGGCGGATGTCACGACTATGTTTTACAATGGGCGCAATTATAGGTGAGGTCGATGCAAAAGTCAAATCTCCCAGGAAGGAGTTCGCCGTATGGAGCAGCGCACGCCGGTGCGAGTGCTATTTGTGTGTATGGGCAATATCTGCCGCTCGCCGATGGCCGAGGCGGTCTTTCGTCAGCGGGTGAGCGAGGCGGGCCTGGCGGAGCATTTTGTGATCGACTCGGCGGGGACCGGTGGCTGGCATGTCGGTGAGCCGCCGCACCACGGCACGCTGGCCATACTGGCCCGTCACGGTATCGACGCCAATGGGCAGCGTGCCCGGCAGATCACCAGTGCCGACTTTGAACGGTTCGACTACATTGTCGCGATGGACGATGAGAACCTCTACGCGCTGCGCCGCATGCAGCGCCGCGGCGCGGCCCAGCTCAGCCTGCTGCTGGATCATGCCCCTGGCCTGGGCACACGTGAGGTACCCGACCCCTACTACAGCGGTGGCTTCGACCACGTCTTCCACCTGGTCGATGCCGGCAGTCACGGGCTGCTGGCCTACATCCGGGAGCGCGAGGGACTATGAGGAGTTCAGTCGTCAGCCGTCTGCTCCCGCCGGAGCTTGCAGCGGCGGTCGCGGCGGCGGTCGGCGCCCCGCGGGAGCGGCTCGAGCCGCGCGGCGGCAGCTTTGGCGCCCAGTTGCTGCGCATCACTGCCGGGGGCCGGCAATTCGCTCTCAAGTGGGCCAGTGGCGGCCAGGCGGCCGCGATGCTCGCCGCCGAGGCCCACGGGCTGCGCGGCCTGGCCGCCACCGGCGCGATCCGGGTGCCCGCCGTGCTGCTGACCCAGGACGGCCTGGCGGCGAAGCCCGCCGCCGTGCTCAGCGAGTGGCTCGCGGGTGGTGGCGCCGGCCCCGACCAGGCCGCGCTGGGCGAGGCGCTTGCCGCGCTACATCGCCACACCGCCCCGGCCTACGGACTGGAGCGCGACAACTTCATCGGTGGCACCCCCCAGGCCAACGGCTGGTGCGACGACTGGGTCGCCTTCTTCCGCGAGCGGCGCCTGCTGCCGCAGATCGCGCTGGCCGCGTCGGCTGGCCTGCTGCCCGTGGCCCGCCAGCGGGCGCTGGAGCGGGTCGTTGAGCGGCTCGCCGATCTGCTCGGCGGCGTGCCGCGCGCCCCCGCGCTCATCCACGGCGACCTCTGGGGCGGCAATGTGGTGGCGGCCCCCGGCGGCGCCGCCGCGCTGATCGACCCGGCCATCTCCTACAGCGACCGCGAGGCCGAGCTGGCCTTCACCGAGCTCTTCGGCGGCTTCACGCCGCGCTTCTACGCCGCCTACAACGCTGCCTGGCCGCTCGAGCCCGGCTACGCCGAGCGGCGTGGGCTCTACAATCTGTATCACCTGCTCAACCATCTGAACCTCTTCGGCGAGGGCTATGGCCCGCAGGTTGATGCGATCGCCAGGCGCTATGGGGGCTGAGGGGCTGATACCGATTCTGCTTGCTGGCAGCGCATTGGCTCAGTTCCACACCTCCACAGCGCTCCAGCTCGACAAAGCCCTGTGTGGAGCTGGAGCGCTGTGGAGCTGAGCGGGACACTGCGAGATTGCCAATGCCACCTGGTATGAGTTGCCGCACCTGACCGGTCCGCATCGCTGGCCGATTCTGAAACTGCCGTATGGGAACTGACGCCTACACCGCGACCTTCCGCTTCACGGCGAGCCTCGCCGGCGCGCCGCTGACCGTGGTGAGCAAGCCGGGCCTTGAGCAGGCCGAGCGGGTGCCCGACGCAGCCGTTCTCGCCGCCGAGCTGATCTGGCCCGCCCCGGACGAGCGCGTGCTGCTGCTCGGCTGTGGCCACGGCGCGCTCGGCGTCGCCCTTGCCCGCCAGTTGCCCCACGGCCGGCTGACGTTGAGCGACCCCAGCCTGATCGCCCTGCGCATGGCCGCGCTGACCCTGGCGGCCAACGGCGTCACGCAGGCGCAGGTCAGCGAGCAGGTGAGCCAGCTACCCGCGGCGGCCGCGGCCTACGACCGGGTGGTGCTGATGGTCCCCCAGAGCCGCGCGCTGGGCCGGCGCTGGCTGGTGGAGGCCCACGCGCTGCTGCGGCCCGGCGGCGTGCTGAATGTGGCCGGCGCCAATGTGCTTGGCGTGCAGCCACTGATCGGCGACGCGGCGCAGCTCTTCGGCGCGGCGCATACCCTGGGCTACGGGCGTGGCTGCCGGGTCGCCGAGGCATGCCGCGTCGACCCGCACGGCGCGGCAGCCCCGCCGTGGGCCAGCGCCCCCGGCATCGCCCCCGGCAGCTGGCATCACCTTGTGGCCGACCTGCCTGGCGGGCCGCTCGAACTGCTCAGCCTGCCGGGCGTTTTCAGCTACGACCGGCTCGATGCCGGGACCGCCTTCCTGCTGCAGCAACTCGCGCTCCAGCCGGGCCTCCGTGTGCTCGATGCCGGCTGCGGCTACGGGCCGATCGGTGTAGCGGCGGCCCGCCTCGGTGCGGCGCAGGTGCTGATGCTCGACGCCAACCTGCTGGCCGTCGCCGCGGCCCGCGCGAACCTCGCCCGCCTGGGGCTGCAGGCGGCCACTGCGGCGCCGAGCGACGCCCTGGAGGCGGCTATGGGTCAGCGCTTCGATCTGGTGCTGAGCAATCCACCCTTTCACAGCGGCAAGGCGGTTGACACCACGGTCGCCGATGCCTGCATCGCCCAGGCTCGCGACTTGCTCGTCCCCGAGGGGCGCATCATCCTGGTGGCAAGCAGCTTCCTGCCCTTCGAGCGCCACATGGCCGCCCACTTCGCCCGGGTGCGGATTGTTGCGGCGAACCGCTCCTTCCGCGTCATCGAGGGCCGGCACCTGTGAGCCACGACCTGGCGGCCATCCTGCGCGACCTGGCGAGCCGCTGCGCTGCGCGCGGCGTGGCGGCCTGGCTGACCGGCGGCGCCGCCCGCGATCTCGCCAGTGGGCGCCTGCCCGCCGACCTGGACCTGGCGGTCGCGGCCGATGGCCTGGAGCTGGCCCGCGCCTTTGCCAACGCCCACGGCGGCGCGTTTGTGCGCCTCGACACCGGGCGCGACACCGGGCGGGCCGTGCTGCCCGGCGCCCCGCCGCTAACGGTGGACATCGCCCGGCTGCGCGCCCCGACGATCGAAGGTGACCTGGAGCTGCGTGACTTCACGATCAACGCGCTGGCCCTGCCACTGACCCCGACGCTGACCCTGCCCATCCCGGCCACGGCCTTCCTCGACCCGACTGGCGGCCGCGCCGACCTGCAGGCGGGCGTGCTGCGCCCCTGCGGCCCGCGCAGCTTCCATGACGACCCGCTGCGCATCCTGCGTGCCGGGCGGCTCTGCGCCACGCTAGGCCTGATTCCGGCTCCAGAGGTGGTACCGCTGGCGCGAACGGCCGTCGCCGGCCTCGACCAGGTGGCTGCCGAGCGCATCCGCGACGAGCTGCTCAAGCTGCTGGACGCACCGGCCACGGCACCCTGGCTGCGCTTCCTCGACGACTGCGGCGCGCTTACCCGCATCTTCCCCGAGCTGGAACCCGCCCGGAGCTGCGAGCAGCCCCACATCCACTTCCTCCCCGTGCTGGCCCACAGCCTCGAAACGGTGGCCGCGCTCGACTGGCTGCTGGGCGGCCCGACCGAGGCAGCGGCGCTGCCCGTTGCGGTGCGCACCCACCCCGAGCTGACGCGCGAACTGCCCTACGCCGGAGCATTGGCGGCACTCATGGCCGAGCGCCGGGCGGGCGGCCACCGGCGGCAGGCGCTGCTCAAACTGGCGGCGCTGCTCCACGACAACGCCAAGCCACAGACGAAGACCACCCACCCCGCCGGGCGGGTGAGCTTCCACCAGCACCAGGAGCTTGGCGCGGTAGCGGCGGCGCGCATCGGGCGGCGGCTGCGTTTGAGCCGCAGCGACAGCAGCTACCTGACGCTGGTGGTGCGCGAGCACATGCGCCCGGGGCAACTCCGCGCGGTCGAAGCGCTCACACTGCGCGCGGTGAACCGCTTCTTTCGTGAACTGGGCGACGCGGCGCCAGACGTGCTGCTCCACGAACTGGCCGACCACCTGGCCACGCGGGGGCCGGCGGTGAGCGCGGCGGGCTGGGCCGAGCATCTGGCGTGGATGGCGGGGCTGCTGGACCACTACTACGCCCCGCCGCCCGAGCGGCGCGTGCCGCTGATCGACGGCCACGGGCTGATGGCCGCGCTGGGCATCGGGCCAGGCCCGCGCCTGGGCGCACTGCTGCGCGAGATCGCCGAGGCCCAGGCCGCCGGTGAGATCAGCACCCGCGAGGAGGCGCTGGCACTGGCGCGAGCGAAACTGGGGACGGGAGCAGGGGCAACGAGGACGGAAGATGGGAGCTAGGGCTTATCTTTCAGCTTGCCCAGTTCGATCTGCAAGCGGAGCTCCTCGGTGCGCTGGCGCTCATCGCGGGCCGGGCGATCGTCGTTGAGCAAAGGGAGCAGCACCAGGGTCAGCACAATCATCACGGCCAGGAGAATGGTAGCGAAGTGGTTCGTCAGCTCAACCATCAATGACTCCTTGTCGGACAAGGCTGCATACGGGGCAGTTGACGCATTGCGTCGCCCGGCTATGATACGGCGCAGCCGCCGGCAGCGCAATGAAAGCCACCTGAGGCGATCCCGTCACTTCAGCACATCGCGCACGATCTGCTCAAGACGATCGAGAGGAAAGGGCTTGGGGAGGTAGTAATCGACCCGTTGCTCGCGGGCGCGCTTCTCGAGCTCGGGGGTGGCATAGGCGGTGATCATCACCACGCGGGTGTCGGGCGAGGTCTCTTTGATCGCGGCGGCAAGCTGAAGGCCGTTCATACCCGGCATATTGTAGTCGGTGATCACCAGCGGCACCGGCCGCAGGGCGATCTGGGCCAGCGCATCGGCCCCGCCATTGACGGTCACGATATCGTAGCCGCCGGTCAGATCACGCATCAGGCGATGGAGGATGATCAGGATGTCGGGCTCGTCTTCGACAAGGACGATGGCCGGGTTGCGGCCTGAGACATCGGCCATGGGTACAGCTCCTCAATTCCCCTGCGGCAGACACCGATCCGGCAGCTGCATCAAATTGTACCGTGTGACAGTTACTGAAACAAACGCGATAATCACCCACTCTTGCAGCTGCGACAACCCTGAGATCCGGTGCTGCATTGGACGCAAAGACCGGCGCTCAGGCGCCGAAGTGGGCGAATTGTAACATACCCGTCATACCGGGGCAAGCGCTGGCAGCCGCCGTGCCGATCAATGGTACAGTGACGATGCTACCGTACGACATGGAGTCGCCCCCTATGACGCAGCTGCTCGGGATCTTCCTCAACGTGCTGGTGCCGGTCTTCTCGCTGGTGCTGCTCGGCTATGTTGCCGCGCCGCGCCTGCAGCTGGAGACCCGCACCCTCACCCGCTACGCCTACTTCGTCCTCACCCCGGCTCTGGTCTTCACCACGCTGAGCCAGACACGGATCGAGGCGGCACTGGCTGGACGGATGATCGGCTTCATCACCGTGGTCTACATCGGCACGATCGTGATCGCCTTTGTCACGGCGCGGCTGCTGCGCCGCCCGGCTGCGATGACCGCGGCCTACGTGATGATCGCCGCCTTCGGCAACGTCGGCAACTTCGGGCTGCCGATCGTGCAATTTGCCGAGGGCCAGGCCGCACTGGGGCTGGCGACGGTCTACTTCCTGGCCAACCTGGTGCTGGCCTTCGTGGTCTGTGTCGCGGCAGCCAACTTCAGCCGCGGCATCAGCCTGAGCATGCTCGGCCAGGTCTTTCGCACCCCGGCGCTGATCGCCCTGGTGCCGGCCCTGGCGGTCAACGGGCTGCGCCTCGAACTACCGGCGGTGGTGACCCGACCGCTGGAGTTGCTCTCGGCGGCGCTCATCCCGACCATGCTGATCGTGCTGGGGGCGCAGCTGGCTGGAGCGGGCCTCCCAAAGCTCAGCCCCGACATGCTGGTCTCGAGCGGCATCAGGCTGATCGGCGGGCCGCTGATCGCCTTCGCCGTCGTGGGCTGGTTTGCGCTGCCGCCGCTGGAACGCAATGTGGGCATCCTGCAGGCCAGCATGCCCACCGCGGTGCTGGTCTCGATCATCGCCATGGAGAACCAGTTGCTGCCGGAGTTCGTTACCGCCACGGTGCTCTTCTCGAATGTGATCAGTATCACCACCCTGGCGGTGGTATTGCTGCTGCTGTAGCTGGTGGACGGCCCTGCCGCCCGGAGCTGGCGTCAATGTCCCTGGGGCAGGCCCCAATCCTCTCAGGTGGAGGGTTTTTGGCGGATAGCGTCCTGATGCGCTGCTTGCCCTCACCCCCCCTCTGGTTGTTCGGCAGTGGCGGCGCAACCGTCACCACCAGCGAACCAATACCCCCTGGGGCGGCTACGCCATACGCATCAAGATACGCCCCTGGCAGGGCGGCGGCTGCCACGCGACAGGCGAAAATGTCGTTGTGTTGGCAGGTTCTGCC
>JACAEO010000191.1 GCA_013388805.1 Chloroflexota bacterium | reverse complement strand
CTGGCGCACCGCAACGCCAACAACATCCCCCCCGCTCCCAGGTTGGGAGAGGGGGGGAGGGGGGTGAGGGCAAGCAGCGCATCAGGACGCCATCCGCCAGAAACTCTACCCCTGAGAGGCGCTGGCTACTCCGAAGCACCTGCCGCCCGTTCCAGCAGTCCGCGCATCCAGGCCCGCGTATCTGCGGGGAGCGCGGGTGGCGGCGGCTCCTGCCGGTAGTCGATCGAGAGCTCGTAAGCAGCCTCGTCATACACCTCGCGCAAGACGTGGCCGAGATTCAAGCTCACATCGTCATCGGGGCGCCGCAACGGTACCGGAACCGTTGGCAGTGGGTCCTGGAGCCGCACCGGCCAGACATCCGTCTTGCCGCTCTGCGCGCGTGTAAGGGTGATCAGATAGGGCACATCCGGCACGGCTGCATGCGCGATCGGCCGGGTGCCACGGCGCACGAGGTCAAGCTCGAGGAGATGGACGCCGGCCTGGTAGAGGCGCTGGCGTTTGTGTCGATAGGTTGTCAAGCCGGGCTCACGCTTATTGACCGGGGAGATGATCTCGATCGAGGTCACCAGTTGATTCTGGGCCGTGTCGCGGATCTCCACGGTCGGGATCTGTATCTCGACAGGCAGGATCACCGGTATGCTCAGGGCTGCTGGCGTCACCACATCAGCCCCGCTCGGCGCCGGTGGCTCATCGACGGTGTAGCGTACCGGGGGCTCGCTGGTGCGCATGACCTCGACATCGGGGTACATGATGCCGATCTCCCCTTCGGGAGCGGTATCCTCAACCACGTAGATGCTCAAGCGCGCCATGTAGCGCGGGCGCAGGACGGGGGTCAGGGCCTGGCGGATCTTGGCCGCGAGGGCGTTGTGCAAGTCAGGCCACAGATAGCCCTCGAGGTATGGATCCATGCCAGGGAAGGGGGAAGCCATGTGCTTCGTGCTCCATTTCGACGGAGTTTACCCTGAGCGACGCGAAGGGCTCAGGGCTTCGGCGCATGTGGCTTGCGCCGCTGGCCGAATTGTAGCATACCGCCACGGGCGGCCGGCGCAGTGTTGCGCCGGCATATTCCGCTCAGGCAAGCCTCAGCGGGGGCTTCGAGGCGCTGTGGTATACTGGGCAGCAGAGACGGGTCCGTGCGGGCCAGGCACGCCCGGAGGAGCCATGTCGAGCCTCGCCGTCGTCATCCTGAACTACAATCGCGCCGATCTGCTGGCCGATTGTCTGGCGTCGATCTACGCCGCGCCCACCCGCTGCGCCCTCGCGGTCTGGGTGGTGGACAATGCGTCGAGCGACGAGAGTGTGGCGATGGTGCGCGCGCGTTTTCCCCAGGTTCAGCTGATCGTCAGCCCCACCAACGGCGGCTTTGCCTCCGGCAACAACCTGGCGCTGCGCGCCCTGCTGGCCGGCCCCGCGCCGGACCATGTACTCTTGCTCAACAACGATACCGTGGTCCCGCCGGGCGCGCTCGACGGGCTAGTCGACTATCTTGAAAGCCACCCCGAGGTGGCGGTGGTGGGGCCGAAGCTGCTGCTGCCCGACGGCTCGCTCGATCTCGCCTGCCGGCGCAGCTTCCCGAGCCCCGCGATTGCGTTCTATCGGATGGTGGGGCTGGCGCGGCTCTTTCCGCGCAGCCCACGTTTTGCCCGCTACAATCTGACCTATCTTGATCCGGACGTGGAGACGGAGGTTGATGCGGTGGTCGGGGCCTGCATGCTGCTCCGCACCGCCGTAATCCGCGAGGTGGGGCTGCTGGACGAGCAGTTTTTTATGTATGGCGAGGACCTGGACTGGGCCTACCGGATCAAGCAGTACGGCTGGCGCATTGTCTACTATCCGCGGGTGGTGGTGTACCACTACAAGCGCGCCGCGAGCAGCCGGCGCGCCATCCCGTCGGTCCGCGCCTTCTACGACGCGATGCGCATCTTTCATCGCAAGCACTATCGCGCGACGACGCCGGCTGCGCTGAACGCGCTGATCGAGGCTGGCATCACCGCGAAGGAGCTTCTGGCACTTGGCCGCAATCTCCTCCTCCCCCCAGCGGCACGCCGCGTCGGCTAGGGCGCGCCCGCAACTGCGGCCCCGCACCTGGCGCGCGCTGCTGCGCTTCGGGCTGATCCTCTGCGACCTGCTGGCGCTCAATGGCGCCGTGGTCGGCACCTTCCGCTATTTCCGCGCCGCGATCGAGGCCGGCGGCGACCGTCTGCCCTCGGACCCACTGGCCGTGCTGCGCTTCGTGCTGCTCTTCAACCTCGCCGCCCTGGCGATCTTTGCCGCCAACGGGCTCTACGAGATGCGCCGCGGCGCCTCGCGCGTCGACGAGGCCGTGAAGGTCGTGACGGCCGTCTCGCTTAGCGCCGTGGCGGCGATTGTGATCAATACGCTGCTCCCCCAACTCGGCAGCCAGGACCTGCCAATCACCCGCGATGTGCTGGTCTGGAGCTGGGCGATCGCCGTTGTGGCCTGCGTGCTCTTCCGCGTCATCCACCGCGGTGTGGTGATCTGGCTGCGCCGTCACGGCGTCGATACGCGCCGCGTGGTGCTGGTGGGCGCCCGCGAGCCCGGCCAGCTGGTCTGGAACACCATCCGCCGACGCCCGGCGCTCGGCTACCGTGTCCAGGGCTTCGTCAGCGACACGGCGCCGATCGGGAGCATGGTGGAGGGCTTGCCCGTGCTCGGGCGCACCAGCCAGCTCGGGCGGGTGGTGCGCGCCACCCAGGCCGACGAGGTGATCATCGCCCTCTCCGGGCGCTCGACCCAGGACCTGCTGGAGATCATCAGCCTTGCCGAGGACGAGGCGGTGGCGATCAAGGTCTACCCCGATACCTTCCAGCTGATCACCAACAATGACATCTCGATCGGCGACCTGAGTGACCTGCCGCTGGTCTCGGTCAAGAATGCCGCCCTGGACAGCCCCTGGAACCGGGGCCTCAAACGCGCGCTCGATATCGTCGTCGCCACCAGCGTGCTGCTGCTTGGCGCGCCGGTGCTGCTGCTGATCGCGCTGGCCATCCGCCTCGAGTCGCGCGGGCCGGTCTTCTTCCTCCAGGAACGGGTGGGGATGGACCAGCAGCCCTTCTGGATGCTCAAGTTCCGCACCATGCGCGTCGACGCCGAGCAACTGGGCACCTGGACCACGCCGAACGACCCCCGCGTCACGCGGGTGGGCCGCTTGCTGCGCCGGACCAGTCTCGACGAGCTGCCCCAGCTGATCAACGTGCTGCTGGGCGAGATGAGCATCGTCGGGCCACGGCCCGAACAGCCGCGCTGGGTCGAGCAGTTTAGCCAGCAGATCCCGCGCTACATGCGCCGGCACAAAGAGAAGGCCGGGCTCACCGGCTGGGCGCAGGTCAACGGCCTGCGTGGCGATACCAGCATCGAGGAGCGTACCCGCTATGACCTGTACTACATCGAGAACTGGTCGCTGCTCTTCGATATCAAGATCATCCTCCGCACAATCGTGCATTTCCTCACCGGGAAGCAAGAAAACGCATATTGACGGCGGGGGAAGCAGGGTGTATACTACACCCTCGGTCGAGCCAATCGGCCGCCGTATCCGTGCCCCCCGTTACGTTTTGGTGACGGGTTTCGCGTTCCGGGAAGGCACCCGGCACTGCGCAACACGCAACACCGAACACGAAACGGAAGTCACCGTCACCATGGTCAGGGTTGACCATGCCGAACATGCGACGGTGCCGGGCGGGCTTTTGTGAGGCTGTATGGACGTCTGCCAACATCTGCGCGCACGTACGCTGCGCACTGTAACCTGCATCGCCATGCGGCTTCCGGTGGGCCAGTTATCCTGCAGCCCCCGCGCCGGGTGACAACGCCCTGCGCGTCGCCCCCACGCCGCCCCTGCCGACGCAGGGGCGTTTTTGATCCCCCAGCGTAGCGTACCCCGTTGTGTGAGCCCCGGACTGTGAGGCGCAGGCCACACGGTCACGCTGTGCGCGCCACGCCACCGCTGGACGGCCAGACCGTCCGCGTTAGCATCACGTGCACGTCACCCCGTGCCTGTAGCGTCGTGTGCCGGCGGCCTGGCCGCCATCTGAACAACGAGGGAGGGACCTGGTACAGTTGAAGCAGCAGACCTACGCCGACTACATGCGGGACCACTTCGGTTTTGACGGTGAGGGCCAGTTCACCGACTTTATGACCCGCCAGGACGGTCAACTCCTGCTGGGCGGCCGGCTGAATCTCACCGAGTTGGCGCGGAGTCACGGCGCTCCACTGGAGGTCGTCTACACACCGCAGATCACCACCCAGGTCGCGCGGATGCGCGCCTGGGCCGAGCAGGCGCGCGCGCGCGCCGCGTACACCGGGCGCTTCATCTATGCCTACGCCACCAAGGCCAACTTCGCCGCCGAGGCGGTGCAGACGGCTCTGCAGGCCGGCGCGCACTACGAGACGTCGGCGGCGGCCGATGTGGTGATCGCCCACGGCCTGTTTCGCCAGGGGACGCTGCCGGCTGACCGGCTGATCTGTTGCAATGGCTCGAAGGAGCCCGGCTATCTTGCGGCGATCCGTGCCCTGCGCATGGATGGCTGCACCAATGTTATCCCCGTGCTCGACGACCTGGACGAGCTCACGGCGCTCGCTGACACCCCCGCGCCGCTGCAGTTCGGCGTCCGCGAGCGGGCGGCTGGCAATCGCGACGGCACACACCCGGGCAATGACCGCTTTGGTCTTACCGCCGCTGAGATCGAGCACGCCGCTGCGCGCATCGCCGGTACCGGTCACCAGCTGGTGCTCTACCACGCGATGATCGGCAGCCAGGTCGAGGACGAGGCGCACTTTCTGGCCACGCTGCGCGCCTCGGTGGAGAGCTACGCGCGCCTGCGCCGCAGGGTGCCGACACTGCGCTATTTCAACTTCGGCGGCGGCATGCCCACCTCGGGCTATCGCCTGGGCTTCAGCTTTGACTACGCAGGCTTCCTGACCCGCCTGATGGCGACGATCCGCGACACCTGCGCGGCCTACGATGTGCCCGTCCCCGACCTGATTGGCGAGTTCGGACGCTACACCGTGGCTACCCATAGCGTCTTTCTGCTCGAGGTCGGCGCGGTGAAGCAAGGTCAGCCGGGCACGCCCGACTGGTACCTGGTGAACGGCAGCATGATGGTCACCCTACCCGACGCGCTGCTGGTCGAGGACCAGGAGTTCGTGATCCTGCCGCTGACCGACTGGGATCAGCCACTACGCCCTGCACGGTTGGGTGGGCGCCGCACCTGCGACAGTGACGACGTCTACCCGCGGCCGGACCGTCCGCCGCTGATGCTGCCTGCCACCGACGGCGGCCTGGTGCTGGCGATCTGCGGGGTGGGCGCCTACCAGCAGATGATCGCGGGGCGCGGCGGGGCGCACCACTGCCTGAGCCCGGAGCCCGCCCGGGTGATCGTCACCGAGCGCGAGGGCCGGCTGGTCTCGCGCTATGTGCCGCAGCAGGACCAGGCGACGATCATGCGCCTGCTCGGCTACCAGCCGGCACCGCTGGCCGCGCCGGCGCCGCTGGCCGCGAGCGCGCGCCCGCTGCGGGTTGCGCCGATCGTGGTGGGCGCGAGCGGGCTCTCACGGCGGCGGTTGCACCAGCGGCCGCCCCGCCTGGCGCGCATTGTCGCGACGGGGGACTGATACCGACTCTGCTTGATGACATCGCAGTAGACCCCTCGCTGCCCTGGCTAACGGTCGTTACCACGCCCCCCGGCTGCGCTGCGCGAGCGTGCTATAATGCGCTGCAATGCGCCGCATCGCTGCCGATCTGATCGCCCTGGTCTTGCTGGGCGCCGCTGCGGCGCTCTGGCTTGCCCTGGCCTACCGCGGTGAACGCAGCGCCACCCTTGCGGTCACGGCGCTGCCGGTGATGTTGCCCACGGCGGGGCTCTATGAGCTCGAGCCGCTCGTCGATCGGCCCGGCTCCTTCCGCTGGAGCGACGGCGTGGCCATGCTTGCGCCGCCGAACCCGGGCGGACGTTTGCTCCTGCGGCTTGAGCTTTCCAGCGGCAGCGCTAGCGTTACGCCGGTCGAGCTAGACGCCAGCAATCTGCGGCAGCGCTTCATGGTCGGGCCCGGGCTCCGCGTCTATCGCCTCCTGGCGCCCTCGCAGCCGGGCGAGCGGGTCATGCTCATCCTGCGCTCGCCGACCTTCGAGGTCAGTCAACGCCAGCTCGGCGTCGTCATCGTGAGCCTGCTGATCGCCGGTGATGGCCCCGCGCCGCCGCTGCTGCTGGCTGCGCTGCTGTTCGCCAGCCTGAGCGGCTTCGGCCTGCTGCGGCGGGCCGGGCTGGCCGTGCCCTGGGCCGCCGCGGCGATACTCGGCATGCAGATCACGGCGTGCAGCTGGCAGGCTGCGGGAGCCTGGCGCTACGCCCTGCTCGGCGGGCTGCTCGTCCCTGGCGGATCTGGCGCCCTGGGTGCGCTGCTGATCGAGCGCCGCTGGCCGCCACTGCCCCCGGCGGCGCCGCACCCGCTCATCTGGACCCGGCGCGACCGTCTGGCGCTCGGCGGGCTGCTGGCCCTTGCGCTGGCGCTCTGCCTGCCCTGGCTCGGCGCCCCCGACCCGGTCGGCGACCTGGAGCTCGCGGCGCGCCGTATGGGCGTCCTGCTGCGCGATGGCTTCGCCGAGGCCTTCAGCTCTGGCGGTGATTACCTGCCGCTGCGCCTCTATCTGCTCCGCCTGCTCGCGCCGCTCGTCCAGTTGCTCGGTGGCAGCTTCTACGACCCGGTGACCCCCGTCACCCATGTGCTGATCAAGCTGCCCAGCCTGACGGCGCTGCTGCTCACGGTCGCGCTGATCTACCGCTGGGCCCGCGGCTTCGGTGATACCAGGCGTGCGACGCTCCTTGCCGGCCTCTACGCGGTCGCACCGCCCGTCTGGATCAACGCAGCCTGGTGGGGCCAGGTGGATGTGCTACTCAGCTTGCCGATGCTGGTCGCGGTGGCCCTGCTCGACCGCTGGCGTGGCCGGGTGAGCTGGTTCGCCTGGGCCGTCGCCCTGCTGATCAAGCCCCAGGCAATTATCCTGGCGCCGCTGCAGTATGCCGCGACGCTGCGGCGCCACGGCCCGCGTGGTCTGCTCACCGGTGGGCTGATCGCCCTCGCCCTGATCGTCGTCGCCAGCGCGCCCTTCGTGCTGATCGGCCAGGGTCCCGGGCTCTACCAGGCCGCCGTCGGCGCGGTGGGGCGCTTCCCGCAGGCGACGAACCGGGCCTACAACCTGTGGTGGCTGGTGGTGGGCGATCAGCTTGTCTCCGACCAGACCTCATGGGCCGGGCTCAGTTACCGCGCGATCGGTTTTCTGCTGGTCGGCGCGGTGGCCCTGCTGGTGCTGCTAGCCGTGCTGCGCAATCCTGTCGGCCCGCTGCGCGCCCTGGGTGCGACGGTGCTGGCGCTGGCCTTCTTCGTGCTGCCCACCCAGATCCACGAGCGTTATGCGTTTTTCGCGCTGCCGTTTCTCCTGCTGGCCGCCGCCGCCGACCTGCGTCTGCTGCTGCCGTTTGCCGTGCTCGTCATCACGAGCACCCTCAACATCCTGGGCGCCATTGACGGGTTTGCGCCTGCGCTCACCGGGGCGATCCGCGCCAGCCCACTGCCTGAGCTCGCCGCCTGGACGAACCTGATCGTGCTGCTGGCGTTGCTCATCGTCCTGGTTGTCCCGCCCCGTGGCCTCCGCCAGGCCGACCATGGCATCTGAGCAGCTCACCACGCGAGGGATTGCCGCGCTGCGGGCGGGTGATCGGGCCGCTGCCCGCGCCAGCCTGGTGGCGGCCCTGCAGGCCAACCCGGGCGATGCCCGGGCCTGGCTCTGGCTCTCCGGTGCGCTCGACTCGCCCGCCGAGCAGCGCTACTGCCTGGAGCGCG
>JACAEO010000168.1 GCA_013388805.1 Chloroflexota bacterium | reverse complement strand
GACCCCCTCATACCGACTCTGCATGATGGCATCGCAGTGGCTCAGCTCCACACCGCCACAGCGCTCCAGCGCTCCAAAGCCCTGTGTGGAGCTGGAGCGCTGTGGCGATGAGCGGGACAATGCGGGATTGCCATTTCCACGTGGTATCACTCCTTCACCCCGTTACCCCTGCCCTGCAGCGTGGCCAGCTCTGCCTCGAGTTGGGCGACGCGCTGGAGCAGGCGGTTATGCTCCTCACGGGCGACGCGCAGTTGCTCCTCGAAGCTGCGTAGCCGTGGCTCGCTGTGGGTCGACTCCAGTTCGTGCAGGCGCTGGGCCAGGCGCAGCACCCGCGCCAGCAGCGCGTCGGTGGCGCGCACCACTGCGGCATTGAAGTGGCTCACCTGGTCGGTCTGGGGCTTCAGATACCACCAGGTGAGCTTGCGCACCGCCCGCTGCCCGACGGCGAAGATGCGCCCCGCGATGCCCGGCCCGGCCGGTGCGGTGGCCCAGGGGTTGATCTCCCAACGCGCGCGCATCGTGCCGACGTTCTCGGCGAGGTAGGTGTCGCCCATGAACAGTTCCTCGGTCGGTGTCGTCGCCAGCGTTTGCTCGGCCTCACCGAGGGCGTGCTCCACCGCGGCCACCGCCTCGAAGACATTGTTGCTCTTGCTGCTCGCCCAGATGACGTTCATAGCGCGCTCTCCCTGTTACCTGCGAAGCAATGGCACGTAGATCGTCGCGCGGATCGCATCGACCCGCACCAGGCGCACCGTCACGGTGCGCTGCGTGCCCGCCCCGCTGACGGTGATGCTGCCGGTCGCCACGCCGTTCTGGAACGGGGCGTTGGCCGAGAGGGCCACGGTCAGCTGGTCGCGCCCACTGACGCCACTCGCCGGGTTGAGGCGGATCCAGTCTGCCGACGAGGTGGCGCGCCACTCCAGGCCGCCGCCTACGTTGTCGGCAACCTCAAGCCTGATGATGCGCTCTTCGCCCGCGGTGATGCTGCCGATCCGCTCGCTTACCCGCAGGCTCGGGGGTGCGAAGAGCCCATTGTTGCGGGCGTTGCTGCGGAACTGGGCCCAGGGTAGCCCGCGCGGGGTGACGCCGGCATCGAGATCGACACGGAACAGGCCGCCCTGCTCGAGATTGGCGACGGAAGGCCGGCCCGAGGCGGCTACCACCTCGACCTGGCCGTCGCCATCGATGTCTGCTGCGGCGGGTGCGCCTGCCACCGGCAGACCGGTGCGGATCAGGAAGCTGTTGTCGACGTACTGCCCTGCGCCGTTCAGGGCGCGCACGTCGAAGACAACGCCGAACAGGATCTCGGCGCTCCCGTCGCCGGTCACGTCGGCGAGCGTGATGGCGCCGGGGTTGCTCTGGGTGCCGGACGCATCGCGCGCGATGACCGGGAAGCCGGGCACTAGGTTCAGGTTGGTATCGAAGGCAAAGATGCGTTGCTTGTTCGGCGTGTCCAGTTCGTCCGTGGTGCCAACCACGATCTCGGGTACGCCGTCGCCAGTGATGTCGCCTACGGCAGGCGCGCCGACTTTCACCACGGCATTGATGGTGTAGCGGTTGCGAACGGAGCCGTCAGCGTTCCAGATCGTCACGAAGAAGGGCTGGCTCGGGTCTTTGAAGGTCGGATCCCAGCCGTTGCCGGTGATGATCTCCAGCCGGCCGTCGTTGTCGAGGTCAGCCACGGCCGGGGAGGCATCGTAGGTGTGGCCGGCGATGAACTGGGGCCAGCCGGGCTTGAGCCGCCCGTTGTTGCTAAAGACGGCGACCATACCGCAGGCGCGCCGGGTGGTTGTGCCTGGCAGGCTGCAGGCCGCTACGGTAGCCTGGTCGTTCCACCCCGGGTAGACATAGCTCAGGCGGGCGTCGCGGCTGGTCGCCGCGGTGAGGACGATATCCACCACACCGTCGCCGTCCACATCGGCAATGACCGGCGTGGCCCAGGTGGCGTCGCCGAGCCAGATCAGCGCGTCATTACGGCTGCCCGCCGCGGTGGGCAGCGCGCCGGGAAACACCGACGAGCCGTCGCCGTTGAAGGCGTAGATGTTCTGGTCGTAGGCGGCGACGATCACATCGAGGCGCCCGTTGCCGTCGAGGTCGGCCAGCACCGGCGAGGCGAAGACGCCGCGGTTCGCCAGGGTGCCCTTCTGCCAGAGCAGCTGGCCCTGGGGGCTGTAGGCGGCGATCAGGCCGCTATCGCCCGCGAAGCCGGCGGTGATCACGACCTCGGGGCGCCCGTCGCCGGTGATGTCGCCGACTGCTGGCGCCGAGGCGACCCGCCGCCCCACGTTTACCGGCCAGCCCGGGAGCGCGGAACGATCCTGGCGCAAGCCGTAGACCAGGCCGGCATTGGTGCCAACGAAGATCTCGAGCTGGTTATCGCCGTCGATGTCGGCGAGGGTGGGCGAGGCGAACTGGGTCCAGCCATTGAGTTCGGCGATCCAGGTGGGGGTGGTGGCCGCCACCGGTCGGGCTCCGGGGAGCAGCAGCGCTAGCAGTGCCAGCACGATCAGGAGCGCGGTGAAGCTGCTACGCCGTATCATTGCCATTGAGATGATCTCCTTTGTGGCCTCAGGCTCGTTCACTAAACGCAAAGGCGCGCTATTTTACCATGTTTTAACGAAAGCTGGCTGGTGACGACCGGCCCACAGCGCGCTGGCAGTCGAAGAGGGTGAGCCCGTAGGCGAACCCCTCAATCACCTCGCACGCTGTGCCGTGGCTGGCCAGGCGCCCGGCCACCTGACCCCGTGGTGTGTCGGTCAGCAAGGCGAAGTGGCTCTCGCCACTGGCCCAGACCAGTTCCAGTAGTTCGGCTGGCAGCAGTGGCTCGTTGGTGAAGAGCACGGGCCGCTCGTAGAGCAGTTGTGCGAGCAACTGGGGGCCAAACTCGGCGTCGGTGACGATCACCCGCGCCGGCTGGGCGTTGACCACCTGGGTCAGCCGCAGGCTCTGACTGGTCGAGTCGCGCAGCACGATGACGCTGCGCAGCGCGACGCCAAAGGAGGCGATCAGCAGGAGGATGAGGCCGAGCCAGGCCGCCAGCCGCAGCGGGCCGCTGGTCGCGCGCAGCAGCGCCCACGCAGCCGCCAGCCCGGCCAGCACGAGCAGCGGTAGCGCTGGCAGCAGGTAGCGCGGTCCCCAGCTTGCGCCGCCGTCATTCGGCGCCGTGAGCAGCACGCCCACGACATAGACGGCCGCGGTCCCGCTGGTCAGGCGCAGCTCGCGACTGAGCGGGCGGACTGCAGCGAGCCAGGCGGGCAACAGCGCCAGCGGGCAGGCCGAGGCCAGCCCGACGAAGATCGCATAGTGCCAGGGTGTGGCCAGCAGCGGTGCCAGGCTCGCTGCGCCCACCCCGAGCAGCAGCCAGGGCCGCAGCCGGGGCAGCGGCAGCAGTGCTGCGCCCGCGCCGGCCAGCGCGATCCACCAGGCTGGCTGCCAGGCGCCGGCCCCGCCGCTCATCGTCAGGGCGATCCGTGCCTGGTCGGCCAGCAGCGCCGTGGTGGTCGGCTCGAGCGCCACGCCGTAGTTGGCGCTAATCTGCGGCCCGAGCGGCGCGCCGAACAGGGCCAGGTTGCCGGCCATCCACATACCCACCGCCACCGCCAGCCCGCCGCTCAGGGCCAGCAGTGGCCCCGGGCGCCGCGCGCCGGCCAGCAACGCGCCGGCCAGCAGCGCCGGGCCAAACCAGATCGTCTCTGGTCGCAGCCAGCACGCCAGCCCCGCCAGCAGGCCCGCCGCGGCCCACACACCACTGCGCGCCTGCCCGTCCCGCCCCAGCTCGCGCAGCAGCAGCAGCGTCGCCCCGCTGGTTGCCGCCACGGCCAGCGCGTGCTCCCACGGGACCATGGCGTAGAAGCCGAGCGGGGTGGCCAGTCCCAGCAGCGGCGGCAGCGCCCATGCCGGTCGCAGCCCGAGACGCCGGCCGATCAGCCCCCCCAGGGCTAGCGTGCTGCCCGTAGCCAGCAGCGGTACGACAAACAGGCCGGGGAAGCCGAGGAAAAAGAATAGCGGCGCAGTGAGCGCGGCATAGGGGTAGGAGAAGAGACTATAGAAGACGCCCCGCTCCGTGTCGTGCCAGGTGAGCAGTGTCGGCAGTGGCGAGAATCGCCCGCTCGGGTCGAGGGCGTAGCCCGGTGGCTCGACCAGGGCCAGGCTGGTGAAGCGCGTCTTGATCAGGCTGATCACCTGCACCAGCTTCGCCCCCTGGTCGCCCGACCAGAGCCCGTTCAGCGGGATCAGCGTCGCCAGTAGGGTGACAGCGACCAGGCTGGTGAGCGCGGCGGCGAGCAGGATGGCTCCCAACGCGCGCCGGGTGAGCGGAGTCATTGGCTCTCCTCGATCCGGCACTCAACGGCAGCCCACCCCGGCCCGTAGCAGTGCGCCGGCGCACCGGGCACCCGTTCAAACAGCACGATCCCGCCCAGATCGGCGGCGCGCCGGTAGAGGCCCCGCGCCTCCAGTTCACGGTAGAGTTGCACTTTCTCGGCGATCGTGACGCTGCCCGGTTCGATACGGCGCACGTCCAGCAGGATCTGGTCGATCTGCGGCGTGAAGGGCATGCCCGCGGGGTCGTAGAAGTCGGCGCGCAGAAACGGGTTGGGGTAGATGAAGATCTGCTGGCGCTGGCTCAGGTGCGGGTGGAAGCCTGTCTGGGCCGACACACCCGTTGCCGTGCCGACCAGCGAGTGCATATACACGCGCCGGTCGACCAGGCCGCCATCGCGGGCGACCATGGTCTCGACCATGCTTTGGCGCAGCGCCACCAGCCCCTGGGCCTGCCAGGCTGCGCCGATCAGCAGGGCGGCCAGGATGGCACTGGCCCAGCTCTGCCACCGGGTGTGCGGCATGTTCTGGCGCGAGCCATCGCCCAGCGGCCCAGCGGGAGCCTGAAGGCCTGCTGGGCCATCGTTGCGCAGGCTGGCCGCGCCGCCTGCCGGCGCCGGTGCAGGCCGGCCTGGCAGCTGGTTGCCCGCGGCTGGAGCCGCCGGGCGCGGCGTAGCGTGCAGGACATTCCGCCACGCCCCCTGGCTCCTGGCGTGGGCGGCTGCCCCGGCCAGCCGCGCGAGCCGGGCCGCAGCGTCGAGCGCGGCGGCGGCCAGCACGGCGACGATCAGCGCGTCGTAGTGGTAGAACAGCGAGCGCTGGCCGTCGAAGGCGCTGAGCAGGTTGATCGCCAGGGCCGGCAGCGCCAGCAGTACGTAGGGGCTGAGCAGTGGCAGGAAGGCGAAGGGCGCCAGCAACGCAAACAGGTAGCTGCCGGACCCGGGTGCAAGCATGTCGCGCAGCACGACCAGCGGGTTGGTCAGGGCAAACCAGGCGATCGCCGGGAGCGTGTCGCCGTAGTGGGCAAAACGCGAGACATGGAGCGACGCGCCCTTGCCGATCAGCGCTGGCACCAGCCACTGGGTGGCGAACAGGAACCAGGCGATACTGCTCAGCGTAAGGGCGAGCCCCAGCCGGCGCTGGCCGCGCAGGGCCAGCCATAGCCCGAGCCAGGCGGTGGTGATGGCGAAGTTCTCCTTGCACAGCACCACCAGCACGCAGCAGGCGATCAGCAGGCGCGGGCGGCGCGCCTCGGCGGCCCACAGGGCGCAGAGCAGCGCGCTGGCGGCTACGCTGTCGAGGTGGAAGTCGAACAGCGCCATGTTCTGGGTCGCCGGGTGGGCCAGGTAGGCGAGGCCTGCGGCCACGCCCAGCCAGGGCACGCCCCGCTCGCGCCCGAGCAGGTAGAGCGGCACCACAGCGAGCGCCACGGCGAGCACCTGGAAGAGCAGCAGCGCCCGGACATCCGGGATAAGCCAGTAGAGCGCGGCGAGCGGGTAGAGCGCCAGCGCGGCGTGGGAGCCGATCATCGTAATCCCGGCCCCGGTGCTGTAGTTCGGCATCAAGCGGCTGATCAGCCAGAGGGTCTGGTCGTAGAGCCCCAGGTCGTAGCCGTTGGTGCCGAAGTAGCGCTGGTTGGTGAGCGCGTAGCTGCCGATGAGCGCGCAGAAGCCCGCGCCCACGGCTGCGGCAGCCCAGGCCGCCGGGGGCCAGGGGCGGCGGGCCGCGGCCCAGGCCCGCACCG
>JACAEO010000097.1 GCA_013388805.1 Chloroflexota bacterium | reverse complement strand
GGCGTGGGCGGCGCCGGGGGCCGCCAGCGTGAGAGCGGCGTCGCTTCACCGTCGGGCGGCTGCAGCCCACACGCGGCCAGCGCCGCGCTCACCGCGGGCAGCGTCAGCCCGAGGGCCAGCCCGCGGGCGATCAGGTCGCGGCGGCTGAGCCGGCCATCCAGCCCGGCCTCGACCAGGCGCGCCAGACGTTCAGCAGGGTCGTGCATATGTTCGCATGCTAACCCAGCCTGACCCCGCGCGCAAGGGCTGATGAGTCTGTTGGCCTGATCAGCCCTGCCGGTTGCGGTCGGTCTCAGCGAGGGGCACGAGCCGCTCGCGCAGGGCCAGCAGGGCAGCCTGGGTGCGATCCTGGAGGTGGAGCTTGGAGAGGATGTTAGAAACGTGGGTCTTCACCGTGCGTTCGCCGATGATCAGGTGCTCGGCGATCTCGGCGTTGCTCATGCCGCGGGCGATGCAGGCCAGCACCTCGCGCTCACGCTCGGTGAGCAGGTCGAGCGGCGAGGCCCGCGCGCCGCTGAGCTCCTGCATGAGCCGGGCGGCAACACTGGGGTGCAGGGTGGCCTCGCCGCGGCGCGCCGCCCTGATCGCCCGGACCAGATCATCGGGGCCAACGTCCTTGAGCAGGTAGGAGAGCGCCCCCGCTTTGATCGCCGGAAAGATACGCTCGTCCTCGCTGTAGCTGGTCAACACGATCACCTGGGTGCTGGGCGAGACGGCCTTGAGCTGGCGCGTGGCCTCGATCCCGTCCATCTCGGGCATCACCAGGTCCATCAGCACGACATCGGGTAACAGCCTGGCGGCCAGCGCCACGCCCTCGGCGCCGCCACTGGCCTCACCGACAACGTCGATCTCGGGGTAGGTGTCGAGGTAGGCGCTCAATCCCTTGCGGACGATGGCGTGGTCGTCGATCAGCAGGATGCGGATACTCTCGTTGCTCATGCCGGCTTCTCCAGTGCTTCGGCCGCAGGCTCCCCCGGCGCCGCCAGGCCGTCGCGGTAGCCGTCGCGCCGCACGGGGATGCTCACGGTGATCGTGGTGCCCGCGTCGCGGGCGCTACGAATGGTTAACTGGCCGCCCAATGCTTCGGCGCGCTCGGTCATGCTGTGCAGCCCGATCGCCTGCGGGCTGCGGGGCGCGCTCGGGTCGAACCCGCGCCCATCGTCACGCACCTCCAGGGTCAGCATCTCGTCGCCGTAGCGCAGCACAAGCCCGGCCTCACGCACGCCGGCATGGCGGCCGATGTTGGCCAGCGCCTCCTGGACGATGCGGAAGAGCGCCTGCTCATACTCCAGCGGCAGCGGGCGCTCACCGCTGATCTGCAGGTCTACCGTAAACCCCTGGCGCTCGCGCAGGGCGGCCACCAGGTCGCGCAGGGCCGGGGCCAGGCCACGCCCATCGAGCGCAGCCGGGCGGAGGGCAAAGATCAGGTTGCGTGTCTCCTCCAGGGCGCGGCGGGCCGAAGCCTCGATCTCGCTGAGCCGGATCGCGGCCAGGTCGGGGCGCGTCTCCAGCGTGCGCCGGGCGGCGGCGGCGAGCATGGTCAGGCTGAAGAGTTCCTGGCTGACGCTGTCGTGCAGCTCGCGCGCCAGGCGATTGCGCTCGTCCACTGCGGCCAGTTCGGCGGCCTGTTCGGCGAGCTGGGCGTTGCGATCGGCCAGGAGCCGCAGCGAGCGCAGGCTCGCGGTCAACTGGTCGGCCATGGCATTGAACTGCCGGCCCAGCTGGCCGATCTCGTCGGCGGAGGGGTCCTCGATCCGCCGGCTCAAGTCACCGTCGGAGAGATCGATGCTGGCCTCGGTGAGACGCATGATCCGCCGGGCGAAGCCACGCCCCACCAGCCAGGAGTAGATCATGCCAATCCCGCCGCTGACCAGCAACCAGGGCAGGAAGAAGCTCACCAGGAAGGGCATCAGGTTCGCCAGCAGAATGCCGATCGCCGGAAAGCTCACCAGCCGCAGGTAGAGCACGCCGGCCACCGCGCCGTCAGGACCAACCACCGGCGCCACCGCGATCGGCTGGTGCTCGGGCCGGCTCCAGGCGCCCAGTTGCTCCGTACTGGTGGTGCCCGCCAGGGCGCGCTGCACCAGTTCGTCGGCGGGCGCCGGTTCGTCCAGCGGCAGGCCCGGGACATGCTCCAGCGGATGGGTGCTGGTGATCACGCGGCCCCGCGTATCGAGCAGCACGATCGCAACCTCGTCGCTGCGCGCGAGGTTCGCCAGTTCGGTATGCTCATCCCCTCCGCCCGTCGTGACGAGCGGGTCGCCAGCGCCCCTCGGCGTCGACAGCCGGCGCAACCGCGCGATCAGCTGGTCCAGACTGCCCGCAGGGTCGGCGAGCTCAGCGCTGACCACCCGCGCCAGATCGCGCGCCGACTCGGCGGTGGCGTTGGGGATGAATGGAGCGTTGAGGATATAGACCAGGCCCGCGACGAAGACCGCGATCATCGTCAGGGCAAGCAGCAGCGAGACGGCCAGGAACGCCCCGGTGAGCTTCCAGCGGATGGTCGAGAAGCGTTGTTTGAGCCCTGCCAGCACGGCAATCCCTTTGCGCGCCCGGCCTGCAAGCCAGAACCTGCAATCTCCATGGTACAACGAGCCTTCAGCGTTCGTTGCGCGCGGAAGCCATGCGCTGTCACCCTGAGCGGAGCCGCGGGCGAAGCGAATGGCCCCGGCAGTGCGTCCTGGCCGGGATGCCTCGCTGCGCTCGGCAGACGTGTCTCGTTGTCCTGCTCGTCTGGCATTATAGCGTGTTGAGGTGGTTCTGGCGGCGCCAAAACCCGCGAAAAAACCGGCGTCCGGCGCTTGCGCCAGCGATGTGGTATCAGCCGGACGCCGTGCAGGCGCACCGCGCGCCCCGGTGGGCTAACGCGCCTCAACCAGCTCGGGGAAACGCTGCGCCAGGCTGCGGTGCTGCGGCGTGACCGCGAACACTCGCGCCCCGGCGCTGACCAGCGCGGCGATGAGCCGCGGGGCGGCCTCGGGCGTAGCCGCGACCCGCAAGGCCCCCTGGCCGGCCGGCTGGCTCGGGTAGCCCAGGTGCGCCGCGACCGCGGCCACGATCGGCAGCGGCTCGGCGGTGACCAGGAGCGAGTCGTCACCTGCGCACAGCTCGGCCAGCGTGCCCTGAGCCAGCAACTGGCCCGCGTGGAGGATGGCGGCATGTGTACAGATCTGCTCAACCACGGTCAGTAGCCGGCTGGTGAGCACGATCGTGAGTCCCGCGGCGTTCAGGCGGTCCAGCACGCGCAGCAGTTCGGCCACCTCCGCGGTATTGAGCCCCCAGGCTGGCTCGTCGAGGAACAGCACCACCGGTCGTCTGAGCAGCGCAGCCGCGACCGCCAGCCGCCGCCGCTCACCGCGTGTGACGCTGCGGACGGCCACTGCGGCCCGCGTCTGGAGCGCCGTCAGCTCCAACACCTCATCGACTCGCGCCGGGTCGCTATGGCTGCTGGCAACGGCCCGCAGCTCCAGGCTGTGGCGAAGCGCGAGCCTGCCGATGGCCCGGGGCGGATCAATGGCAACGCCGACCAGCGGGCGGATCGCCTGCCGCTCGCGCACGATGTCATGGCCGAGGATCCAGCCGCTGCCACTGCTCGGGCGCACCTGGCCAAGCACCATGCGCAGCAGGGTCGTCTTGCCGGCGCCACTGGCGCCCAGCAGGCCAAAACAGGCGCCCCGGGGCACGGCCAGGCTCACCCCGCCGACCACCCGGCGCGTCCCGTAGTACCTGGTTAGCCCATCCGTCTCGATCGCAAGCGATGCTGCAGGCACGACCGTCTCCCTATCCCGGCCCTGTCGCCAGTCTAGCGCAGCGTCGTGAGGCGCGCGTCGGTGCAGGGCGCGATCGCGGGCTAGCTATCGGGCCGGATGCCGGTCGTACTAAAGTTGGATCAGCCTACAGCTCCTCCAGGGCTGCGAACAGCCGCTCCAGGTCGCTGCTGTCGTTGAAGGGCGCGGCGGAGATGCGCAGGGCGGCCAGCTCGGGCACGGCGCGCACCACGATGCGGCGCGCCCAGAGCGCCCGGAGCAGCGCGATCGCGTCCGGCTGCCCCGCAACCTGAAAACTGACCAGGGCCGAGCTGTGCTCCCAGGGCATTGGTGTGAGCAGGCGCAGGCGCGGGTGAGCGGCCACGCGGGCCTTCACCTCGGCGGCGAGGGCGGCCATGTGCCGCTGCAACGGCTGCGTGCCTCGTTCCTCCCACCAGTCCAGGGCGGCGTTCATGCCCTCCCAGATCGCCAGGGCCCGGGTGCCAAACTCAAAACGGGCCGCTGTGGGTCGCAGCGTGGGGGGCCACGTGTCGTCGCGCAACGAGCCGGCGCCCACGTGGGCCGGCGTCAACCCCGCGAGACGGTCGGGGCGCGCGTAGAACAGGCCACTGCCCTTGGGGCCGAGCAGCCATTTGTGACCATTGCTCACCAGGTAGTCGCAGTTGAGCGTGCTCACGTCCAGCGCGAACTGGCCGAGCGCCTGGGTTGCGTCGAGCAGCACCTCGGCGCCGTGGCTGTGCGCGAGCGCCAGCGCCGCGGCAAGGGGGAGGCGTGTGCCCGTCTGGCAACTCACGGCGCTGACCGCCAGCAGACGTGTGCGCGGGCTCAGGGCCGCCGCGAGGTTGGCCAGCGTCGCCTCCGGTTCGCCAGCCAGGGTAAAGCGGCGCAGCGTGAGGCGGCCGCGGGCGGCCAGGTAGCCGAAGGGGCTGCTGATGGCCGGGTGCTCCTGGTCGCTGATCAGCACCTCATCGCCGGGGTGCCAGGCGAGGCCGGCTGCCACCAGGTTGATGCCGTCGTTGGCGTTGCCGGTGAGCGCCACCGCCGCCGGCGGCGCGCCGATCAGGGCCGCGAGGCGGGCGCGGACGCGCTCGCGGGCGGCTTCGAGTTCGTCGTGGGCGAAGTACCCCTCGCGCTCGTAGCGCCCGACCGCTGCCAGATAGCGCTGCAGGGCCGGCTCGGGCATCAGCCCGTGCGTGCCGAGGTTCAGATAGGTCAGGCCGGCAAGCGCCGGAAAATCGCTCCGCACTGGTGAATGCATGGCACCTCCTGGTATGCCCGGGGCCTATAATGGTTGTGCATCCTCCCCCACGGCGGGGGCGCGGTGCAGCGGTAAGCGAGCCTTATGCTACAATGCAGCCGGTCTGTAGATGCGCTTCCCAGAACGCCGGCGTGGTGTGACGGGTAGCCAATCAGCCGCAAAGAGGAGGCTGCGCATGCGTAAGAAGATCAGCATCATCGGGGCCGGGTTCGTTGGTTCTACCACTGCCCACTGGTGTGCCGCCGCCGAGCTTGGCGATATCGTCCTCGTCGATATCGTCGAGGGAATCCCGCAGGGTAAAGGGCTTGATCTCTACGAGGCCGCGCCGATCATGGGCTACGATGCCCGCATCATTGGCACCAACGACTATGCCGACACCGCCAACTCTGATGTCATTGTCGTCACTTCAGGCGCGCCACGCAAGCCCGGAATGAGCCGTGAAGACCTGATCAAGGTCAACGCTGACATCACACGCAGCTGTATCTCGCAGGCCGCGCCGCGCTCGCCCAACGCCGTGATCATTATGGTCAACAACCCGCTCGACGCGATGACCTACGTCGCCGCCGAGGTCAGCGGCTTCCCCAAAGAGCGGGTGATGGGCCAGGCCGGCGTGCTCGATAGCGCCCGCTACCGCACCTTTATCGCGATGGAGACCGGGGTGAGCGTCGAGGACATCCAGGCCATGCTGATGGGCGGCCACGGCGACGAGATGGTGCCACTGCCCCGCTTCTCGACCATCGCCGGCATTCCGGTCACTGAGTTTATCGCCAAAGATCGTCTCGACGCGATCGTCGACCGCGCGCGCAAGGGCGGCGGCGAGATCGTTAACTTGCTCAAGACCGGTAGCGCCTACTATGCGCCTGCGGCCGCCACCACCCAGATGGTCGAGGCCGTGCTCAAGGACAAGAAGCGCGTGATCCCCGTCGCTGCCTACCTGACCGGCCAGTATGGCCTCAACGATATGTACTTCGGCGTTCCCGTGATCCTCGGCGCGGGCGGTGTGGAGAAGATCATCGAACTGCCGCTCAACGACGAAGAGCAGGCCCTGCTCAAGAAGTCGGCTGAGGCGGTACGCGCCACGCTCGAGACGCTCAAGACGCTCTGAGTGCGGCATCCGACAGGTCCCGGCGCAAACCTGTCAGGGGCGGCACGTCAGGCCAGTGCCTCCGTACCGGCACGCTACGCTGCCGCACCTGACAGGTTTCTTGAGAGATACACACCCGTGAAGGCCACGCCAACGGCAAGCGAACTCCCCCTCCCGGCCGAGCCCCATCCCGATCGCTGGCACATGCTCGGCGGCGAGCGCTTCTACACCCTGGCGCGCTGGTTGACCGTGGTGCTGCTCGCCGCGGTGAGCCAGGTGCTCACCGCGGC
>JACAEO010000022.1 GCA_013388805.1 Chloroflexota bacterium | reverse complement strand
CGCGACGGGCGCGAGGAGGGCCGCGCGGGCCGAGCCACGGAGCCGGCGGGTCGTGCCGGGGCTGTAGCCATCCGGCCCGGAGGTGCCGCCGTGGGGAACAGGGGCAGCTGCGCCCCCGGCCGAACTGTCGGGTCGAGCCCCTGGTAGGTTGCCCCGCCAGGGATCTGCTGGAGCCGCGCGCCCGGCATGCCCGGATCGGCGGGGAGCGCGGAGAGGTGGGCAGGGAGCACGCCCGTGTGGTGGATCGTCACGCCATGAGGAGCCACGCGGTACGGTCTCGTTGCGTCGACGTTGGTCAGCAAGGGAAGATTGGCGTTCGACAGGTCGCGGTTGAGGTCGAGGATGGTGGTGTGCTCGACCATCTGCCGCTGCCGCGCGGTGCCGCCGCGGATAAGCCCCAGGCGCACACGGTAGTCGTCGGGGTTGCCGAGGAGGTCGCGCATGGCCTGGCCCGCCTTGCGCATGATCCTGCCGTCGGGGCCGGCGTACACGCCGCCCTGGCCGACGTTGACGGGCACGCCGCCACGCTCGAGGACGTAGATCCCACCGGCCGGCATCGCCGCTGCCCGGTCGATCGTCAGGGGTGGTGTCCACTCGACGGTCACCTCGCCACCGTGGCGCGCCCCGGCGGCCTCGCGCTCGGGGCCGGGGCGCACGGCGACGAGGGTGTAGCTGCCGGCGCCGAGAGGCCGGGCGAATAGCCTGTAGGTCCGGCCCCCCAGCTGGGCCTCGAAGGTGCGGTAGCGCCGACCCGATGCGCCGATGATGCTCCCGCTCCGATAGGCTGCTGCGACGAGCCGGCCCACGGTGCGGCGCACGGCGGAGAGTATATTCTCCCTGTAGGCGCGCCGCACGAGGTCTGCCAGTCCACTCTGGCGGTGGCGCGCGGCGATCTGCCGCAGAGCCGCCGGCGTGATGGTCAGCTCTATGCCGTCCAGGGTTGTCCACATAGGGCGCTCTCTGCGTCTGTCAGGTATGCCTGGCTAGAGCTCATACTCCAGCTCCAGATCGCGGGCCGAGGCTGGGCGACGGCCGTTGCGGGCGCGGGCTGTACGCGCCCCGCGGGCGGCCGGCGTTGGACGGCTGGTGCCTGGCGGGCGCGGTGGGCCTGTCATCGCGCGGCCGGCGGAGATCGGCTCGGCGCGGTCGCGGTCCCAGGGCATTACGCGCACGTCGCCGCTGCGGCGGGCCAGGCCGAGGGCCTGGGCGCTCGTCAGCCACTCCTCGGCGCTCTCTGCGACGTCGAGCAGCAGGGCCTCGAACTGCGGGCGCTGGGTCTGGAGGATGTGGCCCTGGGCCAGCCAGCGCAGGATCTCGCGGCCGGTGACGGCCATACGCTGGCGTGGCGAGGTCACCAGGCGCTCGTTGAAGTGGCGTACCAGCACTTCCTCGATCACGTCCCAGGCCGTGTCGGCGCTGTATAGCTCCCTGATGTCGGGCGCGTTGAGGATGCGGAAGGCCTCGTCCAGCAGCTGCATGACCTCGACGCGCATCACGTTCAGGTGACCGAACGACATAAACTTGAGGTTGTTGCGCAGGTCGAGCCCGGCCCGCCGTACAATGGCTACGCTGCCGAAGCTGGGATCGTAGGCCCGCTCGCGGATCACGTCGGAGATGCGTTTGTCGCGCCAGTAGAGGGCGACCTGGTTGATGAAGTGGGTGAACATGTGATGGAAGTCGGTGTTGGCCCGCGAGTGGGCCAGCACGGGCGCGTTGCCGTAGCCGAAGGCGCGCCGGTAAGCGATCAGGCGGTCGCGCTGGGTGTAGCGCAGCACCTCGCGCCGGTCGAACTGGTAGAGGGCGAAGGCGCCCGGCCCCGAGGAGAGCCGCACCGCGCCGGCGCGGAACAACTCCTGGAGCTTCTGCATCACCCGGAAGACGCCGATGGTCTCGTGCTGGTAGAGGTAGTAGAGGTCGGCAACGGCCAGCATGCGCTCCGAGGTGACCGACTCGTCGTAGGGGATCACGCCGGGCGGCACCAGGGTGTCGCCAAGCTCGCGCGCCGCCTGCTCGCCGATGCCCGCGAGGGAGGCCAGGCCCTTGTCAGGCGGCGGCTCGGCCTTCATATCGTCCCTGACGACCGCCTCGAGCAGGACGTCGATGCGCCGCATAATCTCGTCGGCGTACTGCGGGTTGGTCGTCAGGTCGGCCGCGAGGTCCTCGACCATCTTTTCACGCAGCGCCGCGATGCGGTCGTACAGGCTTCGGCTCTCACGTTCACGTGCCATAGTGTGCCTCTCTGCTTGTCCGGCGCGCGGCGCGGACGCGTCTCAGTGACCCCGCCGCACGCTCCGCATCGTCTGGCTACCGGCTGCTGATATGGAAGGTTAGCGACACCGCCTCGGCGAGGACGGAGCCGTCGGTCGCCTTAATCTGCTCCGGGTCAAGCGCCACCTTGTAGGTGCCGGGACTGAAGTTGTTCGATGTTGCGAGCGTGACGGTGTTTTCGAGAGCAGCGAGCATGGGCGTTACGCTCAACGCATTCGGCACCCCTTCTTTCCAAACCTTGACGGCCTCGTTCCACTTGATCTCGCTGTCCAGGTTCCTCGAAAAGACGAGCTCGATGCCGTCCACTCCGTCACTTTTCGAAACCCGCGGCTCGTCGGAGCTCAAGTCCTGCCAGACGGCCTTGACAGCGCTCTCTGGCTGTTTCGCCGTACGGTTGAGCAGGCGCGCCTCCGTGAGCACAAGCTTGCGCGCCCCAGGTGGCTCGCCCTTGTCGGGCTCATCCACGGTAAAGCCGTTCGTGAGGACGGCAAGTGGCCCGCCGACCACGGCTTGCGCGGATGGGAAGTGGCCAGCAGACGGCCTCGTCGTCGAAGGCCACACCGCAACGTCACGCAGGCCTGGAGCGGCGCTCCCGTCAATGGCCAGGGTAACCTTCAGGGTGTTCTCGTCCACAAATTCCGTCGCGCTGGTGATGATCCCCGCGCCGAAATCGGCGTGCATGCCCTGCTCGAAGCCCATGCCGAAGACGTCGACGCCGAGCTTATCGCCGGGTCCGCCGTGGTCGGGCTTGACGGTCAGGATAACCACCTTGCGCTCCACGGCGGGCGGCTCGCCTCTGCCGGCCCGGATGTCGATGTCGTACGGGTCGCTCTCCTCGCTGTCGGGGTTGATGACGATAAGGCTCCACTCGCCAGCATTCAGGCTCGCAAGGACTTGCGTGTCAAGGATCATCAGCAACCGCGTCTTGCTCAGCACCAACACCTGTTCGACGGTGACGACCTTCTCCTCGCCGTTGAGCTTGATCAGCCTGACCGTCGCGCCGGGCTCGAAGCCGGTACCGTCGACGGTGATGTTCAGGACGGGCTTGCGCTCCGTCACGTCGATGGTGGCGGGGAAGACGCCCGTGACGCGAAGGGCGCCACGGCGGATCTGGCTGGCGAGTTCGGCGGCCTGTGTGATGTGCTGCTCTAGCTCCAGCAGGGCGTTCTTTACGCGCAGGGTGTGGAAGCCAGGCTGCGGGTTCTCAGCGTCGCCCTCCGCTTGCATACGCGCATTGCCGACGAGGTCGAGCAGGGTGTCCAGGGTGGGCTGGAGCGCCACCACGCCGTCCTTGCCGGCATCGCGGATGATCTGCTTGGCCTCCTGCGAGCAGAAGCTCTCGATCCAGGCGAGCAGATCGTCGATTGTGAGGCCGGAATTGAGCCGTACGATCTGCTGCTCGCCCTCGCTGAGGAAGACTGAGTCCATCAGTATCCTGGCGCTATGCACCGACTCGGTGATCACGTCGAGGGCGCGCGAGAGCAGCACCAGCTGGGTGCCGAGGAAGACGTCAGTGCCAGTATTGTCGAAGTAGCGCTGCAGCGTCGTCCAGCTTCGCTTCAGGCCGATCGTATGGTCGACGAGGATCAGGTAGTTGGTCCAGTTCTGCTCCTCGTCGATGCGGTTGACGCGGTCCTCGTCGAAGCCGAAGCGCTCACGCATCACGCCCAGGAGCCCGCCGACCGTCTCGTGGTTGTCGTCGACGGCGAAGTCCTTACCAAGGAGGCTGTCAAATAGGCCTTCGATGCGTTGGAGGCGCGGCCCGCCCACCCGGCCCAGTTCGCTCACCAACTCCTGCCACTGGGCGAGGACCAGGGTGCGGATGGACTCGGCGTCCTCCTTGTCGGCGTCGGAGCGCAACGGGTAGACGGCTTCAATCAGCGGGCGCGACTGGTCGAGGGCGGCACGGGCGCGGGCATAGATGCTGGCCTGGGCGCCGGTCACCGCGCCCATGTCGGCCTGAATGGCGTAGCTGCGCGGTGTCCACTCCCACTCGGTGTGCCCGGCGACGTCACGGATTGTAAAGGCCTGGTTGAGCGCCGCAACGAAGCTACGCGCGTCACCGCTGCGCGGGCGCCAGGCCAGCACCTCACGCAGGCGGTTCTCGACCCGCTGCGCAAGGGGAGAGGCGACGGACGGCGCGGCGCGCTGGGTCGCCGGGCTGATGTCCATCACCAGTTTGGGGAACGCGCCATTATTGTCTGCCATCAGGGTCTTCTCCTACGCAGAGGTTGAGGTCTGGTTGCGGCCCGAAGCGAGGCGCTCGTGCGCGATCAGAGCGGCCCGGCGCTGGCCGGCGTGTTCGGCGAGCTCGCGCCAGCACTCGAATTGAGCTTCCTGCAGGTCGAAGAGCGGCTCGCGGCAGCGCTCAAGGGTCTGCTTCACCGACAGGGCCCAGACGCGCCACTCGCCGCCGCGGGTCCGCCCGACACGCGCCAGGTCGGCGACGCGCTCGTAGGACATGAGCTCGGTCAACAGGCCCTGATTGACCTGCATGATACGCTCGTGGCAGGCCGAGAGCACGTCGCGTAGGGCGCCGATGTCGTCACGCCGCGCCGCGGGGTGGCTCTCCTGGACGGCGACCAGGGCCTCCATCGTCCAGCCGATCAGGTTCTCGGCGCCGGCGCCGATGATATCGACCAGGGCCGGCGTGTCCTGCGGGGCGGGCTGGCCCTGGAGGGGACGGTCAACGACGACGGTCGTATGCAGGCCGGTGAGGGCCTCCAGGAGGGCGTGGAGCCGCTGTTCGAGGGTGGCGAACGCCGCTTCCGTGCTCATCGGCTCATCTCCTCGCCAGTTCGTGGTAGAAATAGTGGGTGATCACCTCGGGCGGGGCGAGGCGTCGCTCGAAGGCAACGCGGGCCGCGCCGATCAGGAAACGCGCCGGGATCACGCCGGGGTCGGTGCCTTTGCCGAGGCGTCCGGCCGCCTCCTCGACCATCTGCTGCTCTTTGGGCGCGAAGCGCAGCACTTCGGCCAGTGAGCGGTCACCCAGGGAGACGTAGGGCTGGAAGCAGACCGTGTCCACCACCAGCGGGATCACCTCCGGCCAGGTCCGCAGCAGCGGCGGCGGTATGTTGCCCACGCCCGGGTCGGGGTAGAGGCTGCGCCAGAGCTGTTCGTAGGCGCGGGCCTCGTTGGGGAAACCCATGCGGCGTAGCAACTCAATGCTGACGAAGGCGCGCAGGTAGGGTGTGGGGTGGGGCGTGCCCTCGCGGAAGGCCGTCACCATCGCCGGTCCGCGGCCGATTACGTCCATCAGCGAGCCGACCACGGCCGGGCCGCCGAGGAGCAGCCCACTGAGGTCGGCGAACGCCTCGCGGTTCCAGCGCGTCCAGATCGATGCGATGTGGCTACCGTAGCCGCCTGCCAGGAGCCTGCGGGCGATGTTGCGGGGCACGGCGCGCTCCAGGCCCAGGTCGTTCTGCAGGTTGTGGCTGACCTCGTGCAAAACCGCCCCCAGGGTCCATGGATTGATCAGGCGGTGGTAGGGCAGCTGGATCAGCGGGAATGGATTGAGTTGCCGTCCCAGCCGTCGCAGCGGGATATTCCGCCTGAAGGTGGCCGGCGAGAAGCCGGTGCGCATATAGGAGAACGGCGGCGGCGCAGGCACGGGTCGCGCCACCCCAAGGCCCATGTAGGCCTCAGTATAGCAGTCGAGGGCGATCCGGTCGCACCCCAGCAGCCAGGTGCCGAAACGGGTCTGGCGCTGCCCGAACAGCTCGAAGTAGAAGTCCCAGACCCGCTCGATGGCCTGCACCCAGTCGTGGGCCCGCTCTTTGTAGCGCAGCGCCCGCTGGAGGTTGGTGGTGGAGGGCAGCTGCAGGGCGGTGGCGACGGCGCTGTCAACCTGCGTCGTTAGCCGGAGCAGTTCGCCGCGCAGCGAGGCCATCAGGCTGTTGACGGCCTGGATGTGGGCCTCTGTCGGCGCCTCGCTGCCCGCGCCGAACTCGTGACGCTGGAACGAGCGCAGGGCCCGGGCGTGCCGGGTGACGTTGACCGCCTGCCCCGTGAGCCAGGGCGCCAGCTTCGGCCCTAGTCGCCGCGGGCGCGCCCGCCCCGGTGCCCGGGCGACTGCGCGCCCTGCCGGCGTGCGGGCTTTCTCTGGTGGCGCGCTCATCGCTCAGTACTCCCTCAGCCCGAAGCAGTTTGGGCACAGGTGCTGCACCGTCCCACAATCACACAGCATTGGCTGAGCAACGACGGGCCGCGCGACCACCGGCGGAGCGACCACTGGCGCCATCAGTGGCCCGTGGCAGGTGCACGGCGCCACCCCTCCGGCTACCTGGCGCACGACCCCGCCGGGCCCCGCGACACGACGGGCGGGCCCGACAACCTGGCGCACGACGCGGCCGTCAGGTAAGGCGACGCGGCGCACCAGCCCGCCGACGGGCGGCGCTACGCGGCGGCCGGGGACGGGCCGGGCAACCTGACGCACAACGCGGCCATCGGGCATAACAACGCGGCGCACCAGCCGGCCTCGCGGTGCTATCAGGGGACGGGGGCGACCAGTGGCGCGTACGCCCGGGCGGCGCCCGGCGGCCTGGACGGCCTGATGGTAGCGCCGGTCCAGGGCGCGGGAACGGCGGTAGGCGCTGGTGGCACGCTGGGGACTACCAACCACGCGCATCGTCTGACGGGCAAGGGTGCGCACGGCCGTACGAGGCGTAACTGGTCGGCCCCGCGCGGCCTGACGCGCGAGCGAGGTCACCGTGGTGCGGGCGACCGTGGGCAGCGTGCGGACGAGATTGCGGGCCGGGCCCGCGGCACGCAGCGTGCGGGCGACGTTGGTCAGGCCACGCACCAGCTGCGGCGTCGAACGGGCCAACACCCGCGCTGCCTGCGGCGCGATGCGCGCGGCAACGGGGATCATCGCACCGACGAACGCCTCGGCCTCGGCCTCACTCCGCGCATTGGCGGCAGCGTGCCCGAGATGCTCCAGCAGGACGTCGGGGTAGATGCGGGCGATCGGGTTGACCTCGTACTCGTACTCCCACTCACCCTCGTACTCTCGCTGGGGCAACAGGCTGCCGAGCAGCGTGCCAAGCTGGCCGCCGAGGGCCTGTCCTATTCGGGCGCCCTGACCGCCGGCGAGCGCCCCGCCAGCAGCGCGGCCCACGCGCCCAAGCCCACGGGTGGCACTGCGGGCAGCGGCAAGGCCGACGCGGCGGAGGGCCGGGGAACTCACAGCGCGGCGGGCCAGCCGGGCCAACTGGCCGAAGAACGCCTCAGCCTCAGCCTCGCCCTCGTGCTCCCACTCGCCCTCCAGCTCGCCCTCGTACTCCCACTCGCCCTCCAGCTCACCCTCGTACTCCCACTCGCCCTCCAGCTCGCCCTCGTACTCCCACTCGCCCTCTAACTCGTACTCCTCCTCGAACTCCTGAGCCGGGGCAGCCTCAAGCTCATACGCGCGCATCGCCGCAACCATAAACCCTCCTTTATGATCCGGGCGCCGGCCCCTGAATGTGCCGGCCAGATCGCCGTGCCGGGACGGCTGCGCCGGTCGTACGACGTCGGGTGATGCGGTTCTAGCCGCGTACAGGGGGCTGGCGGCGTGCGGGCCTGACGGCGCGGCGGACGGACTGGCGACGCAAGCGGGCGGCGGCCCTGGTGCCGCGCACATTGCGGCGCATAGCGGCCGCTGTGCGGCGCGGGCTGCCCAGCAGCCGTCGCGTAGTGGCGGCCATCACCTGGCCGGCGACGCGCGGGGTCACGGGGCGTCCGGTGGCGGCGTGGCGCGCGAGGGTGCGGCCTGTGGAGCGCACGATCGACGGGACGATACGAATCGCGGGGCGGGTGGAGCGGTGGCGGCGCAGTAGGAGCGTCAGCGCGGCAGCGCCGCGATTGAGGTTGGCGAGCACGTTGTAGATGCGTGCCCGGTCAGCGGCCGAGAGGGTTGTCACCACGGCGGCGCCGATCATCGCCTCGGCCTCGGCCTCGGTCTGGGCGCGGGAGGCAACGGCAGCCATAAACTCGGCCAGGGCCTCTTGCTGCGTCGTGGGCGGGGCCTCAAGCTCGTACTCAGTCTCGTACTCACCCTCGTACTCGCTCTCGTACTCGCCCTCGTACTCACCTTCTCCAAGGGCAGCAGTAGCGGCACGGCCGAGGATGCCGCCGAGTGGACCGCCGACGGCGGTGCCGACAATGGGCGCGGCGACCCGGGCCACCCGCCTCAGCACAGGAGCGGCCCGGCGCACGAAACGCCCGATCCGCCGGAAAAATTCCTCGCCCTCGTACTCGCCCTCAAACTCACCCTCCATCTCGTACTCTTCCTCGAATTCGTACTCTTCCTCGAACTCTTCCTCACTCTCGCCGAGGATACTACCGATGCCGCGCGCGATCGTACCAAGAAATTCCTCGCCTTCGAACTCCCCCTCCAGCTCTTCCTCGAACTCCCCCTCCAGCTCTTCCTCGTACTCCCCCTCCAGCTCTTCCTCGTACTCCCATTCCATCTGGCCATTCTGACGTGGCATCATGGATGCGCCTCCTTGATCCGGCTGGCAAGATGTCGAATACAAGGGATATACTACTTTCATACACCATCGCCTAGTCGCATGAGGCGAGGACGCAGGCATGTGCTTCATACACCTGGGTGTCACTCAGACAAATGACTGTCTCTTTCCGGCGGTCGTCGTTATAATTCTACGGTCCACCACCTGTAGCGCGTGGCAGTAACGCCCCACCAACACGTTCACGGATCTTCCCGGCGTCTTAGAAGCGCGCTGCCGCATGCCGCTCCTGTTTGCACGAAGTTCGCAGCGAGTATTCCGTCCCGAGCCAGGCTCGCCCGTGACGGACGTTGCGAGCCGCGCTTGAGACTATGTGTCCCAGGGTCTGGCACACGGCCCACATCGTCCCACTGCCAAACCCCATATCGTATGGGAGGTACTATGTCTCTGCATACAGCCCGGACGGCTGTCCTCGACGGTGAGACGAGCCCCGCCGCATGTAGCGAGATAGAGGAACTGTTCCAGCGACTGGTGCAACTGGTAGAACTCTCAGAGACAGGCGACGAGGCGAAGGTGCTGAAGCATACGCCCAATTGTCATGGGGAGGTCGTCTGCGAGCTGGAACTGGCGGGTACCCAGTATCTGATCTTCCGGGTGCAGTCCCAGGAGGCTGACCCGGTGGGCCTCAGCCCACGCGAGTTGGCGATCGCCCGGCTCATCGCCAAAGGGCTGCCCAACAAGACAATTGGGACGATCCTGGAGATCAGTCCCTGGACGGTGGCTATCTACCTACGGCGGATCTTTGCGAAGCTTGAGGTGACGACCCGCGCCGCTATGATCGCCAAGCTGGCCGATCAGCACGTGCTCTGAGCCCCTTATCGGAACCGCTACCGGCAAGCTTCGAACCGTGGGTTGGCATCTTTCGCTTGAGCCCCAATGGCCAGAACGCCATCTTCACCATCTGACCCTGCTCTGGAGCACCCCTGGCTGCCGGGTGTCGTTACTCCTGTTGTACCGGAAGCAGCGCGATGCGGCCAGTCATGCGAACGTCTGAGGTGTACCCGATCGAGCAGCGTGGACCCGGCGGGCGGCGCGCTTAGCTCGCCGCTGCAGTCCCGCTCCTTCTCGGCCTGCTCCAGCTCGAACAGGCGCTTGGGGTACTGGGGCAAAGCCGCCATGGACGATGGGCTTTTTAGCTCGGGGGAAGATGAGGCGACGACTCCTCAGCACACCGCCTTGGCAGCAACGAAGTGTTGAAGCGCTTCCCACGCAGGGGCTGCGTCGGGATCGATGCGATAGGCTTCAATCCAGTGCCGGCTTCCCTCACGGAACCTGTGCTGGCCGGGTTGACCTCGTGTGCCGCCGCATAGACACAGGCAATCTCATAGCTTATGCGCTGCTGCTCGACCTCAGGTAACTGTTCACACCCGGGGTCATACACGCGCCTGGGAGCGAGGGCGTCCCGCCCTCGTCGCGTCTCCGCGGGCAAGATGCCCGCGCTCCCGGGAGAAATGTGAACACGTACGACCTCAGCCGAAATTGACGTGCCGCATTGTCCATGATACACTCCAGATACTCAACGATTGAGTCGTAATGTACGCATGCTCCGGCGATCGTCGCCATGCCGATGGCGCGTCAGCCGCTCAGCGCCGAGCATGGCCCCGCTCGGCCTTGTCCATCAACGTCCGATGTATGGCTACGAGATCCATCAGCGCCTGCCCAGCGCACAGGCGCCGGGCCTGGTCTAGTATCTTGAGCAGCGCATGCTCACAGCGCAACGCGCGACGGCCCTGGAACGCGAGCGCCGCTTCGAGTGGCTGGTTCTCCGGTAGCGCATCGGGCAGGTGGTGGCGGTGCTGGACTGGCTCGCCGAGGGTGGTTGCTAGTGACGAGACACGCCGTGTTCTATGTCCGACCACTGCTGTTGCTGTTGCTCCTGGCGCTTGCCTTCCTAACCGCCTGCGCGGGAGCATCCACGGCCCCCGGCGCTCCTGCGGCGGGTGATGCACCCTCGGGCGCGTTGACCGTCTTTGCCGCGTCGTCGCTGACCGACGCTTTCAGCACGCTTGGCGACACCTTTGAAGCTGAGTACCAGGGCGTGACGATCAATTTCAGCTTTGCCAATGCCCAGCAACTGGGTACGCAGATCACCGAAGGCGCGCCGGCCGATGTCTTCGCCACCGCCCTGCAGGACCACATGGATCTCGCGATACGCAGTGGCCGGATCGACCCTGAAGCCGTCACGGTTTTCGCCCGTAATCGTATCGTGGTCGTGGCCCCGGCGGATAATCCCGGCAATGTGACCAGCCTGCGCGACCTCGCCCGCCCCGGTCTGCGCCTGGTGTTGGCCGACCAGGCTGCGGCCGCCGGGCAGTACGCGCTGAGCTTTCTCGACAAGGCCTCGGCGCTGCCCGAGTATGGCGCCGATTATCGTGAGCGCGTGCTGGCCAATGTGCGTTCCTACGAGGATAGCGTGCGCGCGACGTTCACCAAGGTGTTGCTCGGCGAGGCGGATGCCGGGATTGTCTTCAGCACCGATCCCGCCAGCGATCGCGATCGCGTCCTGGTGCTCGAAATCCCCGCTGAGCTGAACACGATCGTCGAATACCCCATCGCGCCCCTCGACGATGCCGCGAACCCGGCGCTCGCCAGGGCCTTCATCGATTTCGTGCTCGCACCGCGCGGCCAGGCGATCCTGGGTAGCTTTGGCTTCCAACAAGTGAACTGAGCCGTGGAGTCCTCGCTGCCACAGGTTGCCCGCCCACTGCCGCGCCGTCGTACGGTCCACTATACCCTGTCTCTCTGGCTGCTTGCAGCGCCCCTCTTGCTGCTGATCGCCGCGCCTGTCCTTGCCCTGGTCGCGCGCGTGGATTTTAGCCTGTTCCTCGCCAATCTGACCAGCAACGTCGTCATACGGGCGATCAGCCTGAGCCTGGTCACCTCGTTGATCGCGACGCTGCTTGCGCTGTGCTTCGGGCTGCCGCTCGCCTATCTGCTCGCCCGGCGGCAGTTTCGTGGCAAGATGATCGTCGATACGCTGATCGATCTGCCGATGATCCTGCCGCCTGCAGTGGCCGGGATTGCGCTCCTGCTCGCCTTCGGGCGGCGTGGCCTGATCGGCGCGCCCCTGGCTGAATTCGGTATTACGCTCGCCTTCACGCAGGTGGCGGTGATTATGGCGCAGACCTTCGTTGCCGCTCCCTACTTTGTGAAGGCAGCGACGGCCGCCTTGCTTGGCGTCGAGCGCGAGTTGGAGCAGTCCGCTGCCCTCGATGGCGCCAGCCCGCTGCAAGTCTTCGTTGCCATCACGATCCCGCTGAGCTGGCCAGTGCTGTCGAGCGGCCTGGTGATGACCTGGGCACGCGCTCTGGGGGAGTTCGGCGCGACGATTATCTTCGCGGGGAACCTGGCCGGGCGCACCCAGACCATGCCGCTGGCCATCTACCTGGGCTTTGAGCGGGACCTCCAGCTGGCGATCGTGCTCGCGCTGGTGCTCCTCGGCGTGGCCTTCCTCGTCCTGCTGATCGTGAAGGGCTGGCTTCGGCAACGGGTCGGGGCTGTATAAGGCGGGTGAACGACTCCTGCCACGCTGTACTAGCTCATACCAGCGAGTGCGGCAAGCATTCGCGCGGCGACGGGCCGGTGACCAGGGTCGAGCCGCATCTGCAGCGTGGACGGGGCTGGCCCGTATGCCATCAGCAGCCACGGTGCCTCGTCGCGCAATGTCAGGGCGCCAGCCTGGCTCCGCGGCAGGGTGAGGCTGCGGTGCCCGTAGCGAGCCTTGCGCGTCACCGGCTCCTCGCGCAGCACCAGCAGCCGCACAGGCGTACTGACGATCAGGGTGGGCGGCGCAACCATGCGCTTCCAGAAACGCAGGACCGACTCGAGGATCGCCGCTTGCAGCAACCACTCCTGGACGATCTCGCCGGGCAGTAGCGCGTGGCGCAGGTAGCTGGCGAAGTGGTATGGGAGCGCCTCCTGCACCGCTGCCGGCAGGACCGCAGGGCTCACGCTGCGCTCCAGGCCGAGCGTCGCTCGCTCCAGCGGCGCCAGGGCCGCCTCGATCAGTCTAAGCCCGACCGTGTTGAACTCCATCCAGGCATGGCTGGGCTGGCTCGCCGGTGGGCCGTACAGGTCGAGGTGGCCATAGAGCAGATTCTGCGAGAGCTCCCAGGCGACGATCTCGTCATAGGCACAGGCCAGCCAGCGTGGCTCGTCCGCGGGCGCCGCCTGCACCCCAAGCAGGATCCGCCGGTCGGTGAGCGCCAGCACCTGCACACCACGTGTGCGGGCCCAGGGCCCGCGCCGCGCCGCCGTCGCATCCGCCGGAACGTAGACCAGGTGCTCCGGGCGCTCGCCTACCGCGAGTTGCTGGCCAAGCTCGGCGCCGAGCGGCTCGGGTATGTCGGCAAGACTGCGGGCAGGAGCCGGCCATGCGCTAAAGCGTGCCATCGGCGTCTCCTCACTCGTCACTCGTCACTGATATCAGCGGTGTGGCCCTTTCCCCAGCGCCTCGCCCGCCAGTTGCTCGGTCCCGGGGATGATGGTGCGATCGGCCGGACCCGCCTCCCGCGGGGAGCCGATGACGCGCAGCCGCACCACCTCGCCTGCGGCCTTGTAGCAAGCATGGCAGTCGAAGGCCATCGAGCGTGTCTCTCTCGCCAGCACTGATCGGCAATCAAAAAGGCCTCTACCTGCGAGCCCTGGGGATCGCACCGTAGAAGCCATCAGCCGCCTTCAGCAGCAATGCGCGAGCTTCATCGCGGTTGTCGTGCTCTTACTATACTCCCCACTCGCCTCCACGACTAGAGGCAGGCTCAACCACTGCGGGTTGTCGCTTCACCACGCACGGGCACGTAGCAAGCGGCACGGCCATCCTGCGGCGATCAAGCCGTCATGGTCCTATGCCCCTCCCGCCTCCACCCGATAGGCGCGTTTCGCCAGGCCGATCGCGAGCTGGTGGGCCAGGTCGACGGCCTCATCCTCGGCCAACAGCCCCTGCACAACCTGCCCGGCCAGCCAGTCGCAGCTGACCCGTCGCCACACGTCGTGGCGCGCCGGGATTGAGGCGAAGGCCCGGGTGTCGTCATTGAAACCAGCCGTGTTGTAGATCCCCGCCGTCTCGATCACCTGGTCGAAGTAGCGGCGCATGCCGTTGACGCTGTCGTGGAACCACCAGGGCGGCCCGATCAGCACGGCCGGGTAGTAGCCCGCCAGCGGCGCCAACTCGCGACTGTAGCTGCTCTCGTCGAGGGTAAACAGGATGATCCGGAAGCGCGGGTCGGCCCCATAGGCGTTCAGCAGCGGGCGCAGGTTGCGCGTCCACTCGGTGCGTAGCGGAATGTCGGCGCCCCGGTCGGGGCCGAAGCGCGCGGCGAGCGCCTGGTGGTGATTGCGCAGGCTGCCGGCGTGGAGCTGCATCACGAGCCCGTCCTCACAGCTCATGCGCGCATATTCGATCAGCATGTGGGCCGTGAAGCGGGCGCTGTCAGCAGCACGCGCTTGACCGCGAAGCGCGCGGGTGAAGATCGCCTCGGCCTCGCGCTCGCTCAGGCGCGCGCTGTAGGGGCTCACGACCCCATGGTCGGTCGCCAGGGCGCCCAGCGCCTTGAAGGCTGCCCGTCGCTGCTCGAGCGCGACGATGTAGCTGTGGTAGTCCACTACCTCCACACCGGCGACGGCGCTCAGCCGCGCGATCTGGTCCGGCCAGTCGGGCGCGTCGAGGGCCAGCAGCGCGTCGGGGCGGAAGGTCGGCCGAACCGTGGTGAGCCCTTCGGCGTGGAGCGCACGGTGCGCAGCGAGGGTGTCGGTCGCTGCATCGGTGGTGGCGAGCAATTCGATCCGGAAGCGCTTGAACAGGGCCCGCGGCGCGAAGGTCGGGTCGGCGAGCCGGGCCTCCAGGTGGTCGTAGATCCGCCCGGCACTCTCGGCGCTCAGGCGCTCGGTGACGCCGAACAGCTCGACCAGTTCAGCCTGCAGCCAGAGCCCGGTCGGCGTGCCGCGGAAGCAGTGGAAGTGGTCGGCGAAGCGTTGCCAGATCCGGCGGTGATCGGTCTCGACCGGCACGCCAGCGCCGTGCGGGTGCTGGTCGGAGGGACGGGTGGGCAGGCCGAGTTGCTCAAGCGCCAGGCCCTGGCTGACCAGCATACGCAGAACGTAGTGGTCGGGCATGATGAACAGCTCGGCCGGCGAGCCCAGCCGCGCAGCCGGATCAGCCAGCAGGTGGGGTGAAACGTGGCCATGCGGACAGAACAGCGGCAGATCGCGTACCTGGCCATACAGCTCGCGCGCCACCGCCCGGCGGCTGGGCTCGCTGTCGAAGCAGCGATCGGGCGAGAGCGTCCAGGGCAGAGGTGCCACAGCGCATCCCCGGTTGCTGACCGCTCGGTGGGCCGAAGCATCACCTGCGCAGATGCTTCGGCCCTACCTCGCTACGCCACCCGCGTACCGCAGTTGGGGCAGAACATGGCCGTGCCGGGCATCTGGAAGCCGCAGACGCTGCACTGCTTGAGCGCGGGGGCGGACTGTGGCGGCGGATAGTCGATCGGCACCGACTGGGCCGCTGGCGCTGGCGGGGGCGCCGGCGGCTCGACGTAGACCTCCGCCTGGGCCTGCTTCAGCTCCTCCTCCTTCATCACCAGGGTCGCGCGCAGCTGATCCACCGCACTGGCCAGTTCGGCGATCGTCGCCGAGTGGATCTGGCCGGCTCGCTGCAGCTCGTAGGCCCGCTGGCCCAATTCGCTCAGCTTCGCGTCGATCTGGCGGCGCGCGTCGTTCACCTCACCCTGCAGGCGGGTCGTCCGCTGAAACTTCTCGGCCTCAAATTTCGCCCGATCTACACTCTGCGAGATCGTTCTGCTGATCTGATCGATCAAGCCCATTGCGACGCCTCCTTGGACGTTCTGAGCTCCCGCGCATCCGCGCCGGTCCGCAGATTAGACGTACCGGCATCCGCCGGGGATGCAGCTACCATAATTGTAGCACGCGGAGGAGCCGGGGCTCACTGGCACATCCGGCACATCGTTTGTCATGCTGAGCGTAGCGAAGCGTCTTCCGAGACGTAGCCGAAGGGCTCAGGGTGACATGGAACGTGCCGGATGAACCACGTATGGTCGTCCCCATAGGGCTGTAGCATATGGAAGTATGCCTCACGGTCGGCGCTGCGGCTTGTGGCCCGCCTCCACAACCCGCAGGTGCATCAAGAGGTGCGGGTAGAGCAGGTTGAGCCGCTCCAGGGCCGGGGTCGGCAGGGTCCAGACCGTGGTCGGCGCGCTGGCCAGAGCGGTGGTGGTGTGTGGCGTGCGGTAGAGCGCGGCGCGGCAGCCGAAGAGCTCGCCCGCCTCGTGGATCTCCCCGATCGTGGCCCCGTCTTCATCGATGAAACGTAGTGCGCCCTGCACAAGCAGGTAGCCCTCGTAGCCGGGCTCGCCGCAGACGAAGAGTTGCTCATCGGGTGCCAGTTGCCGCGGCTGGAAGTCGAGCGCCAGGTCGAGCAGGTTGGCCCAGGGCAACTCGCGCAGCACCGGTACCTCGGCCAGCCATTCGGCCCGCGCGAAGGCCGCGCGCAGCCCCAGTTGCTCTGCGGCTGGCCCGAAGACCTCGGGGCGTAGCCGCAGTAGCGTCACGGCGCCCCGGGCCAGGGTCGTGCTCGAACGCGTGTCGCCCAGGATCGCTCCCCGCTCGCCGATACTGCTGCCCCGCCCCAGGATCCGTACCTGCATCCCGCCAATGCTGATCTCCACCAGGCCAGAGTGTACGATGTAGGCGCAGCCATCCGAGGGCTCGCCTTCGTGCAGGATTACCGCCTGATCAGCGATGGGCACCAGCTCGACCTGCTCTGCCAGGGCGAGCCGCGCAACCGCGGGCAGCCGCGCGAAGAGCGGGCACGCGCTGATTGTCTCGATCAGTTCGATCTGCGCGTCGTCGGGGAGCGGTGCGCCAAGCCCGACGACCGAGCCGCTGGCCGCGAACTCGATCCGTGACGCGAGCTCGGCACTGCCCTCGGGTAAGCGGTGTGTGCTGGTGTGCGCCAGCACCAGGCGCTGGCTCTTCGCCGTCAGCGCCTCGAGCAAACGGGGGGTGATCGTGCTGTGGATCGTTCCACCACCCACGTCCTGCACCAGCACACTCACGCCCTCGGCAAAGCGCACCAGTTCCTGCCGGCGCTCCTCCGAGAGCACCCCGCCCATCACCAACTCGTCGAACCACTCCTCGTCGTAGCGCATATCGCCCGAATAGCAGACGTCGTTCACCCGCACCGCGAGCGTCGGGATGGAGTGGATGGCGTAGATCGCCTCGAAACGCCGCCCGTCGAGCTCCAGCGGCGTCCCGGGGTTGAGCGGCACGTGGTCGAAGAGCGCTGCCACGTCCTGGCGCGGCAGATCGAGCATGGCACTCAGCACACGCAGCAGGCTCTGGTAGATCAGGTCGGAGGTGACCAGGCGCACCCGGTGGCTGCCCATCAGGATGAGTTCGGGCAACCCCGCCAGGTGATCTTCGTGGAGGTGGGAGAGCACAACCTCGGCGATGTGGCTGGTCGACAGGCCCAGGTTGCTCAGGCGCACGTAGACATAGGCGGCCGCGTCGAAGAGGGTGGCCTGCGTCTCGACGGTGGGGCCCAGGTAGGCCAGAAAGCAGGTGGTGATGCCCTCCGGGTCGAAACCATTGCTGCCGCCGATGAACTGCAGGGTCACCTCCTGGCGCTGCAGCGGTCGCGGGGGCGCCAGGACGAGCGGCATCGCGAGCTCGCTGATCCGGGTGCTCACCCGGGCGACCTCGGCGCCCGCCTCGTGGAAGACGAAGCTCTCGCCCTCGAGCCTGATCGTGGTCGGCCCCAGGACGCCACCACCAGCCTCCAGGCTTACGATGCGCGCCATGTCGTCGAGCTTCGGCGCGCGCCCCAGCGGCGGGTAGAGCGCTACGGCCGCACATTCCTGCTGAAGCCAGCCGAACGCGCCGTAGCTTGCCAGATCGCTCGGGCCGTTGATCGTCTCTTCAAGGATGGTCTGCAGGCGCCGGGCCTGGGCAGTCGTGACTGTGATCAGTCGCACCTGGCGGCCAGCGACGAAGTAGTTGAAGTAGATCAGGAATTCGACACTCGCGTAGTTGATGCCCCGCCGAACGAAACCACTGGAGCCCAGTTCGCTCCCGGGCGGCACATCGGGCGGCAGCAGGATCGTCGCGGGTGGGGTGATGGCGCTTGCGATCAGGAATTTGAGCGTCTCGGGCGGGCAGTTCACCAGCACGTCGCCTGCCTGGGTCGTGACGACCGTGACCGAGTTGGGCAACGGGCGGAGCCGCTCTGAGGCGCCTGGCGGCGGGGTCGCGCTACGCATCAGGGACTTCCTTTCACGGGCACCTGGGTCGCTTGCCGGACCGGGAGGCGGCCCCGGTCCAGCGGGTACTAATGTAAACGCGCCGCGCCCGAGGCTTTGCGCACCATTATCGCATATCGTCACGCCCCGGGCCGCATGGCCCCTGTGCTATAATGCCCCAAGAATTGCATTCGGTCTTCAGGAGGCAGTGAGCTATGTCCGGCCATTCGAAGTGGCATACGATCAGGCGCTCCAAGGGTGTTGCCGACCAGCGCCGCGGCCAGTTGTTCACCAAACTGGCCCGCGATATCACCCTCGCGGTGAAGGAGGGTGGCGGCGGCGACCCGGATATGAACTTCCGCCTGCGCCTCGCGATCGACAAGGCGAAGGCCAATAATATGCCCAGCGATAGCATCCAGCGCGCGATCGAGCGCGGGCTGGGCCGGAGTAATGAGGCGGCCCTCGAAGAGGTCTACTACGAGGGCTACGCCCCCGGCGGTATTGCACTGCTGATCGAGACCGCCACCGATAACCGCAATCGCACCAATTCCGATGTGCGCGCCGCGCTCAATAAGGCCGGCGGGAGCCCCGGCGAGCCCGGCTCGGTTAGCTGGATGTTTGAACTGAAGGGCCTGATCAGCGTCGACCTGAGCGGCACCAGGCTCGATCCCGATGAGGTGCAGCTGGCCGCAATCGATGCCGGCGCCGAGGATGTCGAGGTCGATGGCAACGACCTGGAGATCTACTGCGAGTGGACCCAGCTCAACGCCGTGCGCCAGGCGCTGCTCGACCAGGGCCTCCCCGTCACCGGCGCTGAGAAGACGATGCGCCCCAAGACTCCGATCGAGCCCGATGAGAAAGAGGCCCTTGCCGCGATGCGCCTGATCGAGAAACTGGAGGACCTCGATGATGTTCAGAAGGTCTACTCCAATCTGCAGATCACGGATGCCCTGGCCGCGAAGTTTGAGTAGCTCTGACAGCGCGAGGCTGCTGCAATGCGTACGCTCGGCATTGACCCCGGCACGGCGATCCTGGGCTGGGGCGTCGTCGAGGCGGCCGCCGGCCAGCTCGCGCTTGTCGCCGTTGGCACGCTGACGACCCCTGCCGGTATGGCGCAGCCGGAGCGGCTGCGCCTGCTCTATGACGGCCTGCGCGAGCTGATCGCTCGCTATCGCCCCGACTCCGCCGCCATCGAGGAGCTCTTCTTCGGCAAGAATGTCAATACGGCGCTCTCCGTGGGCCAGGCGCGCGGCGTGGCCCTGCTGGCCCTTGCCCAGGCCGGCCTGCCGGTTGCTGAGTATAAGCCCGTGGCGGTTAAGCAGGCAGTGGCCGGCTATGGCGGCGCCGATAAGAAGCAGATGCAGGAGATGGTCCGCCTGACGCTCGGTCTCGCTGCCCCCCCACGGCCCGACGATGCCGCCGATGCGCTCGCGGTCGCCATCTGCCATGCCTATACCAGCCCGACCCTGCAGCGGCTCATAACCGAAGGTTAGGCCCGCCGGGTCCCGGCTTCTGTCAATCGGCTTACGCCATGCCCTCCAGACGACGCCCTGGCGCCCCCGCCGATCTCGAGGAGGTGCGCCCTGACCACTTTGTGGTCCACAACCCCGCTGCGGCACCGATCCTGCGCGGCGAGGGTACGCGTGAGGGCGATCGCTTCCAGCTGACCAGCTGGCGCCGCGATGGGCTGATCGCGCGCCTGCGGGCGCGTGGCTTTGTGGTGTTGACCCTGGCCGATCAGATTGCTGCCCTGCCCGCCCTGCCTGCCGCGCCGGCCGCCGGTACGCCATTGGTGCGTGCGCTCGCCCCTGGTGAGCGGATCAGCTATTTCGCTGCCGAGCCGCCCGGCTGGCAGCCGGCCCCCACCGTGCCCCCCGGGTCCGTGCAGTTGCACGAGGGCTGGATCATTCGCCGCCGCCGCGGCCGCGGCCCCGCCAGCTATTCCCGCGTGAGCAGCGGCAGCCTCGCCCCGCTCGACGAGGCCGCGGCGCTGCGCCTCGGCTACGCCGGGCTTGCCGACCAGGGTGGTGCATCCATCGTCGCCACCCCCGCCGCCGACCAGGGCTGGCTGCTCCCCGATCTGCCCCTGCCCCCCGAGCATCGGCGGCTGCTCGGGCGCCTGGCTACCCGCACCGCGGCCGGCTGGCACATCCCGGCCGGCGCCACGCCCCTGGCCGGCGCGCTGCTCGCCCGCCTGGGCCTGCGCCTGCGCACCTGATCGCTGCGCGGACGCAGTGCTAGCGCAGTTCCAGGCGATCTGTTCGGGCAGCAGCGCGACCTCGACCGTGTCCAGCTGCGCCGCGCCCAATCTACCATCGCAAATCTGCAATCTGCAATCGCACTAGCGCCCCTGTTTCTGCTTGAGCTCGGCGATCAGTTGCTGCACTGCCAGATAGGAGGGGCGTGGGCTCCAGTCGGGGTTGAGGATGCCGAACGAGGCCTGCTCGTGCATCGTATCGAGGCCGTTCTCGGCTTTGGTGACCGCGAAGTTCATGTTCCAGAGGAACATGTTGCCAACCCAGGGATATAACTCGTAGGCGCGGCGGATGGCGCCGGTGATGTACTCGGCCTGCTGCTCGAAGCTCACCTGGTTGCCGAACTCGTAGCCGGGGGTGTTGTTGGCCGTGGCCCAGCCATACTCGGTGATCCAGATCTCCTTGTCCGCCATGCCGTACTGCTCCATCCAGCGACGCACATTCTCAACGTGGCGGAAGTAGAAGGTCGGGTGATCGGTCCAGCCCTGGGCGGTGCTCGGGTTGTCGGGCCACATGGTGTCGGGCGGGTTGGCCGAGCCACCGGGGTGTACGGCCTGCACGTCGAAGTAGTTGCGCACCTCGCCGTCGTTGTAGGTGTACATCGCGCGGTAGAAGTCCTCGTCGGAGAGGGCGATGCTCTCGTTGGTCACGCCGGTCGAGGAGGAGGCTGCCGCGAGCACCAGCGCCGCGGGGTCGATCGCCTTGATGCGCTGGTAGGCGAGCTTGAGCATCTCGACGTAGCGCCCCACGTCGGCCGGGCGGATGGTGCCGCCGGTCTCGTGGGCCAGGTTGGGCTCGTTCCAGATCTCGTAGGCGTGAATGCGCCCCTTGTAGCGTTCGGTCAGCACGGCCATGAAGTTGGCGAAGCTGTTTGGATCGTCTGGCAGGCCGTTGGTGGCACTGTAGAAGGTGGGCGAGCGAACGACGTTGACCAGCAGCTTGCGATCGTAGGCGTTGACCGCTTCGACGATCTGGTCGATCTCGTCCCAGGCCCAGATGCCATTCTCGGGGTCTTCAATGTCGCGCCAGTAGATCTGCTGGCGCACCCAGTCGAAGCCGGCGTTCTGGGTCAACTGCATCACGCGGGCCCGATCGGTGTAGTAGAGGTGACTCACCACGCCGAACTCGAGATAGTCGGGGTTGATCGGGCGCGCGGTCGGCTCGGCCGGCGCCGGGGTAGGCTGGGCCGCGGCGCCGCTGGTGGGCGGCACGCTGGTGGGCTGGGCCGCGATTCCGGTGGCGCTCGTTGCCTGGCCGCCGGTGGCGGGTGTTGCGCCGCCGCCGCCGCTGCAGGCCGCCAGGGCAAGGGTCATTGCCAGCAGCAGCAGGAGGCCCGTGTGCTGCCTGTGCCATTTCATCTGTATCGCTCCTCGAGGCTTCAAACGCGCTCGGCGAGCAGTCCGTGAACGCTCGCCACATACCAGATAGAACGCGCGAACAGGAGGCGGAGTTCCGCCCCCTGTCGCACCGTATCGATCAGCCTGCCGTCCGGCCTGGTGCAGTTCCAGGCGACCTGTTCGGGCATCAGCGCGACCTCGACCGTGTCCAGCTGCGCCGCGCCCAATCTACCATCGCAAATCTGCAATCTGCAATCGCACTAGCGCTTCTGGAACTGCTGGATGGCATTGAAGGCCGGGCGCGGGCTCCAGTCGCCATTCAGGACGCCGAAGGAGGCCTGCTCGTGCAACTCGTTGCCGAAGTAGCGCCAGGGGATGGCGAAGTTCAGGTTCCAGATGAACATCCCGCCAACCCAGGGCGCCCATTCGTAGCGCCCGATCTCCATGGCACGCGCGATCCAGGCGGCCTGCGTCTCCGGCGAGATGCTGTTGCCATATTCGTAGCCGGGGGTGTTGTTCCGCGTGGCCCAGCCAAACTCGGTGATCCAGATCTGGCGGTCACCCATGCCGTTGGCGGCCAGCACGGCGCGGGTGTCTTCGATGCGCCGGAAGTAGAACTCGTTGCTGTTGCGCCAGTTGGGGCCAGGGCCGGGCCGCTCGGGCCAGCGGCTGTCGGGTGGGTTGTACTGGCCGCCCGGGTGCAGGCCGATCGCGTCAACGTTGCTGCGGAACTTGGGGTTGATCGCCATCTGGCGTACGTACTCCAGGTCGCTGATGGCGATGTCCTGGCGATTGGTGTCGGTGCTGGTCGGCGCGCCACTGACCACGATCGCCATCGGGTCGCTGGCCTTGATCGCCTGGTAGGCCACCTCGAGCATATCGACATAGTAGTTGGCATTGGCCACCCGCCCGCCGATGCCGCCGTCACGGGCGCAGTCGCCGCCGTTCTCGCAGGCGCGGTTCTGCTCGTTCCAGATCTGGTAGGCCTGCACGCGACCCCGGTAGCGCGCCGCCATCTGGCTCAAGAATGAGCCGAAGTCGCCGAAGTTTTCACGGCGCGGCATGCCCGGCCCGCCGGCCCAGTCAGGCGCCGAGACCACGCTGATCAGCAGGTTTACCCCCTGGCGGCTCGCGTCGTTCACGATGTCGTCCAGCTCGGCCCAGTAGATCGCCCCCGAACGGTCGTGCAGGTCGCGCCAGCGGATCTGCTGGCGGATCCACTGGATGCCCGCGTTCTTCGAGAGGGTCAGCACGCGGTTTCGATCCTGCCAGGCTGAGCCCTGGCCGTAGAGGTGCGCATTGAAGCCGTAGACGAACGGGCGGGGCAGCGCGTCGGCGACGTTGCGCGCCCGGAAGGCCGGGTTGTTGCGATGGACGCGGTCGCGATACTCGTTGCCCAGCAAGCCGAGCAGGATGCGATAGCGGGGGTCGGGCTGCTCGGGATGCCACTCCATGCGCTGGCGCTCGAAGTACTGCACCCAGTAGGTCTGGCCGTCCTGGGAGTTGACCTCCTGGAACTGCTCACTCAGCGGGTAGCCAAAGACCTCAAGCCCGCCGTTGTTGAGCCAGAAGTCGCGGAAGGGGGCCGGGCCGTTGCGCAGCGTGTGGCCCGTCTCGGCGAACCAGGTGCCGTCGCCGGGGTTGCCCACCGGCTGGAAGTTCGGCTCGTTCTCGCGCCCCCTGGCCAGTTCTTTGCCCATCAGCCGGCCCAGGATGTAGTAGCGGTTACCCTGCTGGCCGAAGTTCTCCGGGTGCTCCTCAAGCACGGCCCGCTCGAAGTACTGCACACGGTAGAACTGGCCCGGGTTGGTGAAGCTCTCTTCAATAAATGGTTGCGAGATGGGGTAACCGAGCACAAAGAGCGAATTGGGCGTATTCTTCCAGGTCTCCAGGAACCAGTTGACCGCGGTCTGCCCGGTCTCGGGGAAGAAGCGCGCCTGGTAGGGCGGGAAGGTGTCGGCGACCTGCGGCTGGGCGCTGCTCGGCCGTGGCATCACCACGAGCGAGGCGAGCGTCGTGATCAACACCAGGGCGACGATGATGCGTCTGGCCATGTTGTGTTCTCCTCAGGCTGTGGGGCAGGCGATAACGGGCTGCGGGCCTCCTGCAAGCGATTCTAGCAGGAGGGGCTGATACCTCCCTGATGCGGCTCTGACCCGGCGGTTACCGGTTGATTACGGGTGGCAAGACGCAGCGCCAGGGCCACCGCCTCGGCGGGGCTGCTCGCCCGGACCAGGTGCGGCTCGCCCAGGTTCCAGCTCTCCAGGCCCACGACCGGCCGCCCCGCTTTGCGGGCCAGGGCGATCTCGCTCAAGGTGCCATACTCGCCGCCCACGGCGATCACCACGTCGGCGCTCTGCACGATCGCCACGTTGCGGGCGTGACCCATGCCGGTCGCGATCGCGATTGCCACGTGGGTGTTGGCGTCATCCGGGCACGCCGTCGGCAGGATGCCCACCGTCAGGCCGCCGGCCGCGGCTGCCCCACGACACGCCGCCGCCATGACCCCGCCAAGCCCGCCGCATACCAGCACCGCGCCCTGACGCGCCACCAGCGCGCCTACGGCCTCGGCCAGGGCGTTCAGGTGCGCATCCTCGGCGCCACTGCCGCACACCGCGATCACGGGTGCACGACGCGATTGGGGCTCAGTTTGCTCGCACGATGGTTCGCGCATCAGGGGAACGGGCGGACAGGCGCCACTGCCTGGGCCAGCCATGGTTGCACGTCGCTCCGGACAGCGCCGATTATACGGGTGTCGCTAGCAGGCGTCAAATCCGCCGCCCCCGTCATGCATTGCGCATAAAACAAGACTGCACATCCAGGGGAATGTGCAGTCTTCTGGTTACGATTGGAGCGGGAGACGGGACTCGAACCCGCGACAGCCTGCTTGGGAAGCAGGTACTCTACCAACTGAGTTACTCCCGCCTAGTGCGATTGCAGATTGCAGATTTGCGATGGTAGATTGGGCGCGGCGCAGCTGGACACGGTCGAGGTCGCGCTGATGCCCGAACAGGTCGCCTGGAACTGCACTAGGAGTAGTGCGTGACAACCCCAAGTATAGCATCGCCCACTGCGACTGTCAACGTGCCGATTCGTTGATACGTTGAGGTGGGGCTGTCGTAACGATCCTGCTGGCAGCTTCCGTCTTGCCCACGCCGGGCACGTGGGCCAGCGGCCCGCGTACCCGCGTTTGCCAGCGGTATCGATGGTACGTCACACCCAGGCGTGGACGCTGCTATGGCACCAGCCGGTAGCCAATCCCCCACTCGGTGAGCAGCAGCCTGGGGTTGCGCGGATCCACCTCGATCTTGCGCCGCAGATGCCAGATGTAGACCTTGAGGTAGTCGTTGTCTTTGGTGTATTCCTGGCCCCAGACGGCCCGCAGCAGGGTCTCGTGCTCGACAACCTTGCCGGCGTGCTCGGTCAGGATGAGCAGCAGCTGGTACTCGGTGGGGGTGAGATCGACCAGTTCGCCGCGCACCCGCACCTCGCGCTTCTGCTGGTCGATCACGATCTCGCCCTCGCCAGCGCTGAGTGGCCGATAGGCGGGCGGGACGCGGCGCAGCAGCGCGCGGATGCGCGCTGACAACTCGTCCATGTTGAATGGCTTGAGCAGGTAGTCGTCGGCGCCCCGGTCCAGGCCAGTGATCACATCGTTGGATTGCACCTTGGCCGTGAGCATGAGGATGGGCACCTGCGAGAATTCGCGTACCTTGCCGCAGGCCTCCAGGCCGTCCATCTCAGGCATCATGACGTCGAGGATGACCATGTCGGGGCGCTGCTCGCGCACGCTCTGCACACACTGCAGGCCGTTGCTCGCCTGGATGACGCTGTAGCCTTCGTACTCGAGGTTGATGCGGATCAGTTCACGAAGACCGTCGTCGTCGTCTACTACCAGGATGGTGCGCTGGTCCATCGGCTTGCCTCACGGCTTGTGGCTTGTCTGCATCGACGTGCTGGGGCGCAAGCGGGCAAAGGTGGCCTTCACGTCGTCAAGGGTCAGTTCGCCAATGTGCACGTAGCGAATGGCGCCCTCCGCGTCGATGAAGAAGCTGGTGGGTAGGGGGAACACCCGGTAGTCGTTGCTGATCGTGCCTTCACGGTCCAGGGCGATCGGGTAGGTGACGCCGTACTGGTCCAGAAAGGCCCGGATGCTGGCGTCGTCGCCGCCCTGCAGCACCTCGTTGCCCGTCAGGTTGACACCGATGACGGCCAGGCCCTGGCTGCCGAGTTGCTCGTGTGCCGCCTGCAGCGCAGGCAACTCGCGCTTGCACGGCTCGCACCAGGTGCCCCAGAAGTTCAGCAGTACCACCTGGCCCCGGTAGTCCGCCAGGTTGATGCTCCCACCATCGAGCGCCGGGCTCACGAAGCCCGGCGCCGGGCGACTGACTTCGCTCATCGCCTGGCCCTGGGGCTCGCTGCTACGGCCAGTGAGCACCCAGATCGCAGCGATGAGCCCTACGGCGACCACGGCCCCGGCCATGGCGAAGGTCAACTCGCGCCGGCTGAGACCGCGCTGCGCTGCGTGCGCCGCGCCCGGCGCGCCGCCAAGGCTGGCGTCGTACTGGCGGCGGCGCGCTGGCTCGGAGAGGATGCGATAGGCCCGCTCCAGTTCGGCGCTGCGCGCAATCGCTACCTGGCGCAGCTCCGGGTCAAGCTCGCTCAGCCGCTCCGGGTTGTAACGTTCCCGCTGCTGCGCATAGGCGCGCTCGATCATTTCCTGGCTGGCGTCGGGCTCGACGCCCAGCAGGCTGTAGTGCGTGCCCGGCGCGCTGGTTTGCTTCGTGCTCATTGTAGCATGCTTTTTAACTTTTTTGATCTCCAATAGTTAAAAGTGAGTAACCGGATGACCGGCGCACGGTCGACCAGTTCGCGGCGCGATGCTACGCCTATGGGCTTGCGCGCGAGTATTCGGCCACCAGCTGGCGGGCCTGGACGACGAGACCAGGCTCGGCGTTGGGCAGGACGATCAGTTGCTGCCACTGCTCGAGCGCCTGTGCGGTCTGCGGCGGGTCGCTGAAGACCAGGCAGAGGCCCTTGCTGAGCAGCGCGCGCCCCTCCTCCGGGCCGTCACGCAGCGCCTGCTCGGCCTCGCTCAGCCCCTGGCGTACGTAGGATAGGTCGTTGGTGTCCTTGCCGTAGAAGCAGAGGCTTGCCGCCAGGTCGGCCCGCGCAAGCGGGTCGCCCGGGGCCAGTTCGGTGGCTTTGCGGTAGGCATCGGCGGCCTCGAGCCAGCGGGGCAGCCGCTCGATGTAGATGCTCTGCATACGCTCGTCGCCACTCGCCAGGCGCTCGCGGACGACCACAACGCTGTCGTAGAGCGCGTTGCCCAGTTCGATCCAGGCGTTCGGGTTCTCCGGCACCCGGTTGGCCACCTGGCGCGCGGCCACGATCTGGCCCTCGAACTGGTTGATCAGCTGGGCGCTGTCCGTCGTGGGTGCGACCGTCGCAGCCGGGCCGCCCTGGCCGAGGATCTGCGGGCCATCGGCGGGCGTTGTGGGCGCTGGCCCGTTGAGCACCGTGCTGACCAGCGTCACCAGGACGATGGCGAACACCGCGGCGGCAACGATCAGCGCCGGGGCAAGCCACGCCGGGAGGCCGCGCCGCTCGACCTGGCGCCCGCCGCTGCGCGGCGCGCTGGCCCGGCGGAGCGTCGGCTGCGCGTTGAAGCCCTCAGGCCGCTCCTGGCCGCGCGCCGGGGGCAGCGGCCGGTAATCCAGTTCCTCGTCACTATCGTCGCCGCCGGTCACCAGGATGTGCGCGGCCCGCTCGCGGTCGTAGGCCGCACGCCGCACCGGGTCGCTCAGGACGGTGAAGGCGCGATCGATCTCGTCGCGACGCCGGCGCGCCAGTAGCTGCAGTTCGTCGGCGGCTGCTTCGAGCTTCGCGGGATCGTAGCGCTCACGCAGGCGCAGATAGGCTGCCTCGATGGCCTCGGGGTCGGCATGTGGATGGACCTGCAGGGTCTCGTAGTAGTCTTGCATAGCCTGGATCAGGACTCGCTCCCGGCGCGGCGCGGCAGCCGCGGATCAGCCAGCAGCGCGCGGACAGCCGTTTCAACGTCCCGCACCTCGTGAGCCGAGCCGTGGCCCGCCAAGCGGCAGCCCCTTCGGCAGCCGGACACGGTTGCCTGCCAGTACGGCGCGGCCCTCTAGGTAGCGGCGGAGCAGGGCGATCAAGCCGCCCAGCACCCCGATCGACACGCCGAGCCAGACCAGGACGACCAGGGGCTTGACGCTCACCGCGATTACGCCCTTGGCCGGCACCACCGGCAGGTCGTCGAGGCCGGGACCACTGCCCTGCAGCAGGACACGGCGCGTGTTCGGGTCAAGCGAGACGACGCTGAGTTGCTGCCCGTTGCCGCCCGGCAGGTCAACCGGGATGTACGCAAGGCGCTGCTCGCCGCTGGCCTGATCGGTTATTACCTGGACGTAGGGCTCGAGCTCGTGCTCCTGTCCCTCGTAGACGACCTTTACCCGGGCGCCCACGCGCAAGTCGCCGCTGCTGGCCATCATGGCTTCACGGTCGATGTTGAAGCCAAGGAAGGTGAGGGTGTAGGGCCCCATGGTGAACGTCTCGTTCTGGCCAAGCACGGGACGGGCAGCGTCGCGCTCGGGGTCGTAGCCGGCGGGGGAGATGTAGAGATCCTGCCAGAGGAAGCTGTGGATGGACGGCGTGGTCATGGTCATGCCCATGCGCTGGTTCTCGTAGAGGTAGGGCCGGGCGCTGAAGGTCGTTCTGCCGTCGCTGACGGTGAAGTCAAGGACGCCGTGCTGCTGCTCGTCGAGCTTGTAGCCGTTGAAGATGAACTCGTAGCCATACAGCTTCGCGCGCTCGCCGGGGGCCAGCGCCAGGCGTGTCTCGGGAGTGGCATAGGCGCCGGAGCCAACCATGCCGATGAGCATGAGCGCGAAGCCGACGTGGGCCAGGTAGCCGCCGATGCGCAGCCAGCCGCCCTTGAGGGTGCGGATGATCATCACCAGGTTGGTGCCGATCGCGAAGGTGCCGCCAGCCACGTAGCCGAGCGCAAGCAGGTCGCGCACACTGATCAGCATGGCGATGATCGTCGCGACCACGGCGGCGATCGCCGGCCAGCGCAGGACGCGCAGCAGGTGGCGCATGTTGCTGTCGCGCCAGCCAAGCAGCGGCCCGATCGTCATCAGGACGATGATCACGACGCCGAGGGGTGGCGTGGTCTGCTGATAGAAGCTCGGGGCCAGGCTGAAGCGCCCGTCCTCGAATGGCTGGGCCTGCGGGTTCATCAGGGTGCCGTCATCGAGCTCGAAGGCGGCGCCCATCCAGCCCTGCAGCGTATGGCCAACCCCGGGGATGGCGGAGATGACCGGCATCGAGGTGCCCACCCCCACCACCAGGGCGGCAACCACCAGCGAGAGGATCGCTAGCACGAAGAAGCTGTCGCGCGAGAAGAAGCGGTCGCTCAGTGGGCGCGAGGGGATGTCGCGCCAGCGCCAGAGGAACAGCGCGAGGGCGCCGACGAAGAGCAACACCAGGAAGGCTACCAGGCCCTCGAAGATGCCCTCGGCCACGAACGAGTGGACGGAGAAGTTGGCGTAGACGCCGCTGCGTGTGAGGAAGGTGGCGTAGGAGACCAGCACATAGACGGATAGGGCCAGCAGCAGGTTGGTTTTGCGCAGTGCGCCCTGGGAGCGCTGCAGCACCATGCCGTGCATCAGCGCCGTGAGCAGGAGCCAGGGTACGAGCGAGGAGTTCTCCACCGGGTCCCAGCCCCAGTAGCCGCCCCAGCCGAGCGTCTCGTAGGCCCAGTAGCCGCCGAGCAGCAGGGCCAGGCCCAGAAAGGCCCAGGCTGCAATCGTCCAGGGCAGTGCGCGAGCGACCCAGGTGTCATAGTCGCGCCGGATCAGGGCGCTGATCGCAAAGGCAAAGGGGACCGTGCTGAGGGCGTAGCCGACGAACAGCACCGGCGGGTGGATGATCATCCAGAAGTTGTGCAGCAGCGGGTTGAGCCCGCGCCCGTCGGTTGGGTTGAGCGGCAGGCCGTTGCTGGCATCGAGCAGCGGCTTGAAGGGGTTGAGCACGAGCACGAAGATCAGCAGGACGGCCTGTACCAGCATCATCAGCGCCAGCACGTAGGGCTCGAAGTGCCGGCTGCGCCGGATGAGGAGCACCGACGCGATACAGCCCCACAGCACCCAGATCATAAAGCTGCCCGGCTGCCCGGCCCAACTCGCCGCGACGCTGAAGAAGAAGTCGAGGTCGCGCGAGCTGTAGTTGTTGACATACTCGATATCGAAGCGCCGGGCCAGGAACAGGCTGATCAGCAGCGTCCATGCCATCAGCATGGCCCCCAGGGTGGCGTAGACGCCGAAGCGGCCGTAGGCCAGGGCGGGCTGGTTCCCCCGTGTCACGACCGCATAGCTGCCTACCGCCAGCAGGGCCATCGCGATCGCGGTGACGATCAGAAACGTGCCGAGGAGGTACATAGCGCGCTTTCTAGCGACTCATCTGCTCCTGGTACTTGGAGGGGCACTTGACCAGCAGGTCGTCGGCCATGAAGGCCTGCTCGGCCTGGTCGTAGCGGCCGACCGCAACAATGCTGATCGCGTGCTCGAAGTTGGCCGGGCGCGGATCATCAGAGATGACTTTGAGGAGCTTGCCGCTCTCGTCCTGGAGCATGAAGGTGAAGCGTCCGGCCTCGTCGTAGGCGCCGGTGCTGCCGAGGAAGCCGGCCAGCTGCACGCTGCGCGTGGCGGCGATCGCCTCGTCCACGCTCTGGGTGTAGGAACGGAAGCCGCTCTGGAAGCCGAAGATGCCGTAGATGACGGCGACCAGGATGATGGCGATGCCTACCAGGTGCAGCGGCTTGATGCTCAGGCTGCGCCGGGTGACGGGTGTTGCAGTGGCCATTGCCGTTCTTTCTCTCTGCCGGGTGCGCCACGCCGCACCCGTGTGCCTGCCTGTCCGTTACTGCTCGACCGGCTCTCCCTCTGCCCGGCTCATCCGCGTGACGCTGGCCCGCGGCACGCCCGACGCCCCGTCGCGGGCCTGGCGCTCACGGTCGCGCTCCAGTTCACGTTTGAGCGCGCGGGCCTGCGCGTCGATCCGCCAGAGGTAGATGAAGATGCCGATCCAGACCGATAGGGCGACGGCCAGGGCCACGTAGATGGCCGTGCCTGCCTCCAATGCGCCATTCATAGCCGCGATCCCTCTCGCTGAGCCAGGGCCCATTGCACGTCAAGGAGCGTTGCACGCAACGTGAGCAGCCAGACGAACAGTGCGGTGAAGCCGATGATCGCCGCCAGGAAGGTGACGAGGGTGCGCTGGTTCTCCAGCAGACCGGTGCCCGGCGCCTCGATGTTGAGCAGGGCGCTGTTCGCCGTCAGGTCAACCGCCTCGAGCCCAAGCTGGTAGCGTAGCCCCGGGAACTCGGGGCGGGCCACCATGTCGCCAGCCGCCAGGTCGTAGCTCGGCCGCAGGATGGTCTCGCTGCTCAGCCCCGGCTCGCTGACCTTCACCGCGGCGGTGATGATGTCGCCCTGCCGCTCCAGGCCGAGTAGCTGCACCTTGCGGTCGCCGAGCAGCCCGATCTTGCCCACCTCAAGCGTCACGCCGTCGCAGGCGCTGCCCTGGATGAAGGCGCAGTTGGGGTGAAGGGTGCTGTCGGCGATACGGGGCGCGACGAAGATCAGGAAGGGCACGGTCACGAAGGCGAAGAGTGAGTAGACCGCGCTGAGCTGGCGGCGCCGGGCCGGCTGGTCGATGGCCGAGCGCAGGGCGAAGAGTGCGGCGTAGATCAGCAAGAGCACGAAGATCGAGGTCTGGCGCGGATCCCAGTTCCAGTAGATCCCCCAGACCACCTGCGAGAAGATCATGCCGGTTACGGTGGCCAGGGCGGTGAAGAGGAAGCCGCTCTCTGCCGCGGCAAGGGCGTAGTGGTCGTAGACCGGGCGGCCACGCCAGAGGTAGAGGGCGCTGAAGACCGCGGACACGGCAAAGGCCAGCACGCTGACCCAGGCGGTCGGTACGTGCATGATCACAATGCGGCCGGCGTTGCCGAGCCCCTCATACTGGGGTATGACCAGGAACATCGCGATGGCGATGCCGGCAATCCAGATGCCGATCAGCAGCTTGCCGATCTGGCCCAGGCGCTCTGCCATCGGGCTGCCCTTTCCAGACCTCGTGTCGAGGCATCAGAGCTTGTGCATATCATACTACGCATGGTGTTTATGAAGAATGAGAGCTTGCTAAGTGCCGTGCCGCATTGTTTGCTCATTGTATCACGAAGGTGTTCTGCTGCATGGGCGTTTCATCACATGCTATGCGATCGCCCGGGTATAGATCCCTTAACCGAGGGGAGCGTCGGCCGTTCACGCCTCCCAGACGAAGCGAAAGAGCATGAGCGACGTGACGAAGGTGGCAACGCTGTAGGCGACAAGAAACTGCAAGGCGCCGCGCACCGGGTCGAGACCGGCGTTGTCCAGGCTTACGGCGGTGCCCTGAATGGCGATGATCAGGGGAGGAACGAGCAGGGGGAAGGCCAGCACGGCGAAGAGCGCGCTCTTGAAGCTTGCTCTGGCGATGATCGCGGCAAGGATGGTCGTCGCCGCCGCCAGGCAGAGGCTCCCCGCGGCGATCATCAGCAGAAAGGCGAGCGGGCTGCCGACCTGGACGCGCACCAGGATGATGAACAGGACGCTGGTGATCAGCCCCAGGACGGCCAGCAGGGCCAGGTTGAGCAGGAATTTGCCCAGGTAGACGGCTGCCGGTGGTGCGGCGAGGCGCAGTGCTGCCAGCGTCCGTGTTTCCTCTTCGTGCACGAAGCCCCGCGACAGGCCGGTGATCGCGGCGAAGAGCAGGGCAACCCAGAGCAGCGAGGCCTGGATGAGCAGTGCTTCCTCGCTGCGGCGCAACCCGATGAAGGTGGTGCCGATGCTGACCATGACCGCGGTGCAGGCCGCAAACAGGACCATGGCGTTCAGCGCGTAGCGCGTGCGCAGTTCGGTGCGCAGGTCCTTGACAAAAACGGCCCACGCCGCGACCAGGATCGTGCGCAGGGCTGGCACGGCTGGCCCGGCTACTGGTTGCTCGCTGCGCACGCTCATAGAGTTGCAGGATGATCCGGCACGGCGATCAGGCGTCCAGCTGCAGCACCAGGTCGCCATGGCGCAACTCGCGGGGGTCGTTGGTCGCGATCACGACGATCCCTGCGCGCCGCTGTGCAGCGATCACGCTCTCAACGACGCCCGCGCCGCGCTCGTCGAGCGTGACGGTGGGCTCGTCGAGCAGGAGCACGGCAGGACGGTGGAGCAGCGCGTAGGCATAGCGCAGGCGCTGGACCATACCGGAGGAGTAGGTGGCCAGCCGGTCGTCGCCACGACCGCCGAGGCCCACGCGATCGAGGAGCGCGTCGATGGCGGCGGCGTCACGGCGCAGGCCGCGCACTGCCGCGAAGAAGCGCAGGTTCTCGCGGGCGGTCAGGTCGCGATAGAGCATCAGGTCGGGGGCCACCCAGCCGATCAGTGGGGCGGCTTCACGGGGTGTGTAGGCGACGCCGCCGGTCGCGTAGCTGATCTGGCCAGCTTCGGGCCGCTGCAGCCCGGCGAGGAGCCGTAGGAAGGTGCTCTTGCCGCTGCCGTTGGGGCCGCTGACGACCAGCGCTTCGCCGGCGCGGAGCTCCAGCGCGACCGCGCTGAAGAGGGTTCGCGCGCCGTACCCCGCTGCCACGCCCTCAACTGTCAGGCGGATGTCCACGGCGTGCATTGTAGCACAGCCGCGGCGGCAGCTGGAGCGGAGGTGCGGCTCAGGCCCCCTGGGCAGGCTGGATGCCGCGGACGAGGCTGGGCATCACCGGCAGGGAGGGGAAGGTCTCGGGCTTGAGGAAGCGCAGCAGCGCGTCGTTGAAGAGGGGCGCTTCGTCGAGGAAGGGGAAATGGCGGCTCCGCGGCATCACGAACACCTCGGCCATCGGCACCTGCGCGAACAGGTCGGCCTGATTCGGGTCGACGATGTCGTCGCGTTCGCCGTGGACGATCAGTGCCGGGACGCGGAGCCGGGGCAGTTCGGGGCGCAGGTCGGTGCGCCACATCGAGCTGACGGCGTAGCGCAGGGTGTTGGCACTTGATTTCACGCAGTCGTCGATCACTTCGTTGACCGCGGGGTCGTTCGTCTTGCCGAGGAAGAAGCGGAAGAGTTGACGCCGCAGGAACGGGAGACGGGCGAAGGTGTCGGCGAAGAAGGGGCGGTCGGTGAGCTTGAGCAGCCAGGAGAGTGAGTTGCCGTCGATCGGCGCACCGACCGTGGCTACACGCTGGATGCGCTCGGGGTAGGCGATCGCCGTCTTGAGCGCAACCATGCCGCCCATAGAGTGGCCAACCAGCATCACGCTCTCGATGCCCAGCGCGTCGAGGAAGCGGATGACCTGCTCGGAGTAGGCCTGAATACTCTCCCGGGTGCGCTTGCGCCGGGAGTCGCCGAAGCCCCAGAAGTCGAAGGAGTAGGTGCGGAAGTGCTGCGCCACGACCTCCATGGTCGGGAACCAGTAACGCCAGCTGCCCAGCCAGCCGTGGAGAAAGAGGACGGGCTGGCCCCGACCGAAGGCTTCGTAATGCACAACCTGGTTGTCAATGACGACGATGCTCATAACAACGGTCCCAACGGCGTCAGCCGGTTCTTGCTGGTTGACTGCAGTCGCCAGCGATGGCACTGCGCAGCGCTCACTGCCATGATAACGTACAATTGTCCACGGATTCGCACAGGCTGGCAAACGAAGCGGGGTTTCGTGTGGTATCACGAAACCCCGCCGCCATCAGCGCTACCATGCTGGCGATCAGTCAGCACCGCTCCCGGCACGCGCCCGTAATCCCGAGACGCCGGACTCGCGCTCGTTCAGCGAACGGCGCAGGCGCCATTGCAAGGTGGCGATGTCGTCGGAGATCGAGCGAAGTTGCGCAAGCTCCTGCTCAAGCTCCTCCAGCAGGACCCGGGCTTGCAGGCCGGCGGCGACGCCGGTTCGCTCCGTCGAGAGCTGGCCAACCCGCTCCTGGATGGCGGCGAGCAGGCCCATCAGGTGGGCCCAGGCTTCGTTGTCCTGGACCTGCACGTGGCGCTGCGCGCGGGTGCGGGTGTCGAGCCAGCCCTGGATCTGGCTCTGCATAGCGGTGATACGTGTCTCGATCTGCCGCAGGGCTTCCTGGTCCGCCAAACCCTGGCCAGGGGCTGGCGCACGCTGGGCGGCTCCGACCACCTGCTCGAGCTGATCCTGCAGATAGGCGATCGAGGCGCTCAGTTGCGACTGGCGCATGGTTACCGCCTCCTGCTCGTTGAGCATATCGAGCAGCATGTCGCGGAGCCTGGCGGCCTCGTTGGCGTTGTTCACAGCTTGCTGGTGCAGGAGGTACGGAACGAACCAGAGCAGTAGGGCCAGCAGGGTGATGACGGCGATGCCAAGGGTTACGAATAGTGCAGTCATGCGGGTGCCTCCTGTTTCTGTCGTTAGTATAAGAAGGCGGTCCGCTCAGCATCCAGAGAGGGGGATGACAGCTGGATTACACCCCCGTGCTACGGACGACGACGACCCGGTCGTGGCCCGCCAGATCCTGGTGGAGGCGCACGTCAGCATCTGGAACGGTGGCCCGGGCCAACGCGACGACCGCGGCGCCCTGCCAGGCGCCGATCTCGAGCAGGATTGTCCCGCCGGGGCGCAGCGCGGCGGGCGCTGCCGCCAGGAGGCGCCGGTAGACGTCCATGCCGTTCGGGCCGCCGTCGAGGGCGAGATGGGGTTCGTAGGCCCGGACGTGGGGCTCGACGTCGGCGAGGATGGTGTAGGGCGGGTTACTGACGATTATGTCGACCGGTGCGGGGAGCGGGCTCAGCAGATCGCCCTGTAGGAGATGCACCCGCGCGGTAAGCCCGTAACGGGCAATGTTTTCCGCGGCAACCGCGAGGGCCGCCGGTGAGAGATCCACCGCGTAGATCAGCGCCGTCGGCAGATGGGTCGCGAGGGCAATGGCAATCGCGCCGCTGCCGGTGCCGATATCGGCGATCGTCAGCGCGCCGGGCGCGGTGTGGTGGGCGGAACGTTGCGCGCTGATACGCTGCGCCTCGGCCAGGGCCAGTTCGACCAGGAGTTCGGTTTCCGGGCGGGGGATGAGTGTGGCGGGCGTGACCACGAGGTCCAGGCCGTAGAACTCTTTGTGACCAACCAGGTAGGCCACGGGCTCGCCGGCGCGACGACGGGCACGTAACTGGTCGAAGGCGCTGCGTTGAGCGGCGTCGGGGCGGTGGCGGTACTCGGCAAGCAGGCGCGCGCGCGGCCAGTTGAGGACGTGGGCCAGCAGCAGTTCGGCGTCGAGGCGCGGCGTCGGGCTGGTTGCCGCCAGGTCGTGGGTGGCCGAGGTGAGCAACTCGCCGATCGTTGGTGTCGTCACTGCGTCCTCGCCGCCTCGCCGCGCGCAGAGCGTCGCCGGAATACGCTTCGGGCGCTCTAGTCGATCCGCCGCTCGGAGAAGTCGCTGCCGTCAAAGGAGAGCAGGCGCTTCTTGTCATCGATAACGGTTTCGAGATGGACGGGGCGAGTCCAGATCTTGTGCAGATTGCGCATCGTATCGCGGGCGTAGTCCATCTTCAGGTCCACCCCTTCGTGGCGGTGGCGCAGATACATTTCGCCGCGGTTGTTGTAATTACCGTCTTCGACGTAGATGAAGGGCTGGCCGAAGTTGGTCAGGCGAAAGAGCAACTTTTCCTTGATCTCACGGAACTCGCGCGAGGCGATCTCGTAGAGATCGGTATCACGATTGTAGCGGAAGGTGAAGAGCTTATTCTCCAGGACGAACTCGGGGGTGAGGAATTCATCGATGAAGGTGACGTCGTTGTAGAGTTTGCGGATCTCGAAGATCTTCTGGCGCCCGAGGCCGAGCTGCCGATCCCAGGTCCGCTTAGCGGCGATGTCCTCGCACTCTTCGTACTCCTTGCCGAACTTGCCTTTGTTCCAGCGGTCTTCGACATCGCGCAGCAGTTCGAGGCCGAGTTTGTAGGGGTTGAGGCGCCCGCCGCCGGTGGCGACCACGCCGGAGTGCAGGTCGGCGAAGGAGACAATCTCGGCAGCCGAGGCGACCTTCTGGGTCATGATCGTCGAGTGCCAGTAGCTATTGTGGTTGATGAAGCCCTGGGCGGCGTAGCGATGGGTGTCGGTCACGGAGATGTCGTAGACATCGCTACGGCCATGTTCGATAGCGACGATCTCATCGCTCCATACTTCGGCCTTGAACCAGCGGCGGGCTTCGATGTACTGGCCGAGCGCGGTCTGCTTGCGCTCAAGGCCAAAGCCGATGCGCATGTAGAAGTCGACGGTCGAGCGGCCCGCAGTGTGGACATGCCAGCAGCCATCGCGCTGGAGGCGGCGGGTGGAGAGGATGCCGAAGTTAAGCAGGAGCAGTTGGACCAGTTCGCCCATGCGCTCACTGCTGGTAGAGAGGATGACGCCGGCGTCGCCGGCGTAGCCATCGCAGTCGTAGAGCGCACGCAGGAAGCTGGCGACCACTGGCTCGGGCGAGCGCAGGATAACGTCGGGGACGCACTTGACGCGGGCGGCCACACCGGTCTTGAGGCCGAGGTGCTTGAGGAAGTCCTCGACATCCCGTGAGGAGAAGCTGATCCGCCAGCGGTTGCCATCCTTGCGCCAGGTGGCTTCGAGGCCAAAGAGCGAACTGACCAGATTGGCGAAGGTCTGGGCCTGCTCCTCATCGCCAGTCGTCAGGCCGATCGTACGTTTCACCTCGCTGATATGGCCATCGCCGCAGAGGTAGCCAAGGAAGGCGGCCAGGCGCTCATCGACAAGCTCCGGGACGCGGATCGGCGTGCGACGGCCGGTGGGCGTGCCAGGCAGGGCATGGGCCTCGCTGTAGGCGGCGACCAGCGGGGCCAGGGTATCGTCGAAGAGGGTATGCTGGCCCTGGCGGAAGCGCTGGACGATGGTGGGGGAGACCTCGGCCTGGGCGGCGATATCGGCGAGGGTACGGCGGGCCTGCGGCTGCCAATCCAGCCGCACAACCTCGCGGGCCCAGAGGCGCTGTCCACCACTGATGCGCACCCGGTCGCCGGGCTGCAGTTCATCAAGGCGGCGCCAGCTACCATCGGGGAGCTGCACCCGGTGGTTGACCGAGCCCTCGAGCTTCAGGCCACGCCGCGTCCGGATCGTCACCGTCGGGTAATCCTTGAAGATCGCCCAGTCGTAGATCTGCTGCGCTTCTGTACCATCGCTGACCGTTGTCGCGATTTTATTTTTTACAATCTCTTCTATCGTGACAAGCCCTTTTCCGCAGTACAATAAGGAATGAGGTGTCAAACAGGCCCATCCTTCGTTCAGTATTTTGGTCATCCCCTGGGGGGCGAAGTAGTAGGCCTCATCGCGCACAATCTCGAGCACGGTATGCTGCCAGCGCTCGAGGGGGGCGTAGTTCATGAGGAAGAGCAGGATATCCTTCTGCGGGTTCTCGGGGAAGCGGCGCTGTCGGGCGCGCTCGCTCTCGAGCTTCTGGCGCTGGGCTTCGAGGTACTCAGGCGGATTGATGAACTCGCGCATATACTCGCGCTCAACCTTGAGCCCCTCAACGACCTCAGGGTCATCGTCGCCAACAATGGGCTTATGGCTCTGGGCCTCAGGGCGCCGGATGTAGGGCGAGTGGTAGTCAATCAGATTCTCGAGTGAGAGGCAGGTATCGATGAAATCTTCGACGATATCATAGCCTACCCGATCGATGATGCGCTGGATGCGGGTAGCGTGATTAGCCATAGCGTCCAGCATCTTGCGATTGGTGTGGGCAAACCACATATTGTGCTTGAAGAAATCGACATGGCCAGTGACGTGGGCCATGACCATCTTCTGGGTCACATCTTCATTACCCTCGAGCAGATAGGCATACGAGGGATTGGTATTGATCACCATCTCATAGATCGTGCTGCCTGCCCAGACGTGGCCCTTAAGCAACTGGTCGAACTCCATACCGAAGCGCCAGTGGGGGTAGCGGGTTGGGAAGCCGCCGAAGGCAGCCGTCTCATAGAGCGTGCGATAATCGAGCACCTCATAGATGATCGGGAAGAAATCGAGGCCATAATCACGGGCAATGCGCTCGATCTCTTCACGAGCAGCTTCAAGTTGAGCGGGAAGGCGAGTGTTTTTCATAGCTTCTTACTCCTACCACGAGACGCGCAGGGCGGCACGGAAGATGACACTGTGAACAAAGAGAACAGTCATGAGCACGGCCGCCAGCGTGAGCCTGCTGCGCCGGTCGGATTGATCCATCATACCATCTGCGAGCACGGCGGCGACAAGGATATGGCTGAAGAGCCACACCCGCTCGATCTCGCGGTAGAAGAGCCCCGAGAAGAGCATGCCCAGCAGCAGGGCGGCCAGGCCGATCGCGAGGCTATCGGCGGGCCGATCCTGCCCGGCGCTGATGCGGCTGAGATGCAGCCGGGTGCTCCGGCCGAGCCGGTAGATCAGCCATGGCCCCAGGAACCAGCCGAAGGCGACGGCATTCACCGCCAGGAAGAACAGGTAGCTCGACAGGCCCAGGGGCGAGATGCGGGCCGTGACGTCGAGCCGGTTGTTGGCAACGCCGCTGAAGAATGCGGCCACACTGTTGTACCCCGTCGCGGCCCAGAGGGCGCCGAGCAGCAGCAGCACGGTCCCACCGATCACGCCGCCGGTCGCCGCCCAGCGCAGCGCATCGGCGCGGCGGCGCGGACCCACGGCGATGCGGCGGGCCACGAGGGCCAGCGCCAGCAGGGCGAGCATCAGCGTCGTGAAGGTAACCATGAGCCCGAGGGCGATCCATGCGCCGGCCGCGGCGGCGGCGAGGAGTTGCGGTCCCACGGGCGCCGCGGGTTGGTCACGGATCACCAGGGCGCGGTAGAGAGCAGCGATCGCCCAGGCCAGCACGGTAGCGAAGAGCGCGTCCATTGCGGTGGCCGCATAGATCATAAAGGCCGGCAGCAGGGCGTAGAGGGCGGCAGCCAGGGCGGCGGCGCGGGGGCCGAGCAGGTCGCGGGTCAGGTGGTAGGTCGGCCAGACGCCCAGGGCGGCCAGCGTGATCACCACCCAGCCGGCAGGTGCGGGGCCAGGGCCGAGCAGGCGCTCAACCAGCCAGAGGAACAGCGTGCTGCCGGGCGGATGGGTCTTGTTATGCAGGGCCAGGTCGGGCATAAGCGCCACATAGGCGCGCAGGAAGCCCAGCGGATCATTGCCGACGCGGGGCACGTCCTGAATATAGTTGCCCTCCTGGGCGGCGAAGGTCTGGAAGAGCGTCTCATAGCCACGCAGGCCGATCTTGAGGCTGGCGGGCAGGCTGGCGGCGGCGAGGCCACTGAGGCCGACGGCCTGCCAGGCGGGGGGTGGCGCCGGGGCGCGCAGCCAGCCAACGACGATCGCGGCGAAGGCGGCGAAGAGCAAGGTCGCGGGCAGCACACCCCAGCCGAAGGCGCTGCCGGCGCGCGCCATCAGCGGGAAGGGCCAGAGGTAGCCGTCGCGCTGGGCGAGCACATACCAGCCGAGGCTCAGTAGGGCCAGAATGAGCGTCACGCCGAGCAATTCGCATTGCCAGGGGGCAAGGCGGAGGGCGGCCCACTGGTAGGTGCGCAGCGCAGCGAGCAGCAGCGCGAGCGTAATGGCCGCAAAGGCGCTCCAGTAGGGCAGGTCGGGGGCAAGGCGGATCGCGCCGCTGATCAGCCCGGCGCCAAGGACGGCCGCCAGGCCGAGCACGAGCGGGAAGGCCAGCTGGCGGGGCAGGCCACTCCGGCGGAGCAGCCAGTAGCCGCCCACGCTCAGCCAGAGGTTGACGAGCAGCTGGCCAGGCGGCGGCAGGCTCCCGCGTTCGAGCGCGCGCAGGCCGATCGAACGGAACCCGACGCCCACGACCCGGCCGGTTCCTGCCGGGTCAACGGTGGCGCTCGTGAGCGTCACGCAGAGCGGGCCACCGCGGGCAGACGGGGGGAGCAGCAGGTGATAGGTACGGCTCTCAGGCGCGACACGGAAGGGCAGGGCCAGCGTATCCACATTGAGCGTGGCGTGGTCGATGGGCTGCGCAGCACTACCGGCGGTGACAGCGCTGCCGAGCAGGTGGAGGTCCAGGGCCACGCGTGGCCTGGTCAGCCCGCTGGCGGGGAGGCAGAGCGTACCTGCGCCCATCGTCCAGCGATAGGGCTGGCCGGTCCGCTCACCTTCGAGCGACTGAAAGCCAACAAAGAGCCCACGGATACGGTCATCGGCGCGGATGTAGGCGTGATACGATGTGGCATAGTAGGCCACGGTGAGGGCCAGGCTCAGCAGGCCAAGGAGCAGGGCGGGAACGTTACGTCGCGCGAAGAAGCCGGCGCGCATCGCGCCAGCAGCGCGGCGTTGCGGAGGCGCCGGTATCGCGGTAGCAGTATCTTTCAGCACCATTGGATCAACGGCGGCCCTCTGCGCGTGAGGGCCGCGTGGTGCGAGCGGCGAATTGCCCAGGGAGGGCGGCGGGCGGCCACCGCGGCCGGTCCCGCCAGGGGCAGATCACTTACCCTTACCGAGGAAGTCGCGGATCGTATCGTAGATATCGTCGCGTTCAGCGATCTCAGAGATCACGATCCGCTCATCGCCCCCGAGGTACTCCTCGAGGTCATGGGCGAAGCGGCCGGAGCCGTAGAGCGAGCGCACCTGCCCATAGCAGAACAGATTCGCCTTGGGCAGCAGTTCCTTCTTCAGCAACTCGATACACTCACGGGTATCGCCGCCACCCCAATTATCGCCATCAGAGAAGTGGAAGGGATAGATATTCCACTCATCGGCGGGATAGCGTTCATCGATCAGGCGATTGCAGAGCTTATAGGCCGACGAGATCTTCGTACCGCCGCCTTCGCGGATATGGTAGAACGTTTCCTGGTCGACCTCTTTCGCCGCTGCATCGTGCACGATATAACGAATATCGATCTCTTTATACTGTGAGCGCAGCCAGGTCTCGATCCAGAAGGCAGTAATACGCACCAGCTCCTTCTGCTCAGTACCCATCGAGCCAGAGACGTCCATCATATAGATGATCACCGCATTGCTCTCGGGGAGCATCGTCTCCTTCCAGGAGCGATAGCGCATATCCTCGCGGATCGGAACAACGATCGGGTTGGCATCATCATAATCACCGGCAGAGATCTGGCGGCGCAGCGCCTCGCGGTAGGTCCGTTTGAAATGGCGCAGCGAATTCGGGCCGGTGCGGCGGATGCCGCTATACTTATCCTTCTCGCTAACGATATTCTTCTTACCCTTTGGTTGAATATTGGGCAGTTGCAACTCCTCGCCGAGGATCGCCGCCAACTCCTCAAGCGAGATATCGACCTCGAGCACGTGCTGGCCGGGCTCCGAGCCGGCCTGGCCCTGGCCGGACTGGCCATCGCCCTGCGCAATCGGGTCGCCGACATCGCCGTCACCCTGGCCAACGCCGCCGCCCTGTCTGGCGCCATAGCGGAACTGGGGGATATCGATCTGGGGGACAGGGATGCTGACGAAGCGTTTCCCCTGCCGCCCGATCATCTCGCCCTGCGACATATACTTGCGCAGGTCTTTCTTGATCTTGCCGCGAACAATCTGGCGAAAGCGCCCGAGGTCGCGGTCGACGCGTTTCATCGACATAGGGGTCTCGATACGCCCCATAGCGACGATCCGCTGGATCGTCGCTATGGGGTGCACTGCTTCAGATCAGTAATTACCCTTAGTATCGCCGCGGGCGAAGATCGAGGCCACGTAGTTGAGCACATCGGTGGCGCTCTGCTCATTGTAGCCAAAGTCGCGGATCAGGCGAGCCTTGACCACATCGATCTTCTCCTGCGTATCCTTATCGATCACGCGGGAGACGAGCGAAGTAAGCTTGATGCTATCCTTCTGGTCCTCGAACAGCTTCAATTCGAGCGCCTTATGCAAGCGCTCATTGGTGCGATAATCGAAGGTCTTGCCCTCGATCGCCAGCGCGCCGATATAGTTCATGATCTCGCGACGGAAATCGTCCTTGCGGCTCTCGGGGATATCGATCTTCTCCTCGATGCTACGCATCAGCCGCTCATCGGGCTCCTCATACTGGCCGGTGTAGCGATTGCGCACCTTCTCGCGCTGGGTATAGGCCTTGATATTGTCGATATAGTTGCCGCAGAGGCGCTTGATCGCCTCCTCATCGGCGGAGATGGCGCGCTGCACCTCGTTCTTCACGATCTCGGTATACTCCTCGCGCACCACCGCCAGCAGGTCGCGATAGCGTTTGCGGTCGTCCTCGGAGTTAATCAGCGCGTGGTTCTTCAGCCCGCTCTCGAGCTCATTGATCACCATGAAGGGGTTGATATAGCCCTCTTCCTGATTGGTGACGAGCGCATTCGAGATCTTATCCTGGATATAGCGCGCGGAGATACCCTCCATCCCTTCGCGCACCGCCTCCTTGCGCAGTTCCTTAATATTATCCTCGGTGAAGCCCGGCAGGGTCTTGCCATTGTAGAGCTTGAGCTTCTGCAGCAAGGTCAGATTAGGCTTCTTCGGATCCTCAAGGCGGGTAAGCACCGCCCACATCGCAGCGACCTCCAGGGTATGGGGGGCGATATGGACGCGCACCTTCTTACGGTTAAAGTCGCGCTGGTAGATGCGCTCCTCGTCGCGCAGGCGGGTGACATAGGGGATATCAATCCGGACGGTGCGGTCCTTGAGCGCCTCCATGAACTCATTGTTCTCGAGGCGGCGATACTCAGGCTCGTTGGTATGGCCGATAATCACCTCATCGATATCGGTCTGGGCAAACTTCTTCGACTTAATGCGATGCTCCTGGGAAGCGCCGAGCAAATCGTAGAGGAATGCGACATCGAGCTTGAGCATCTCAACGAACTCGATAATGCCACGATTAGCAATATTGAATTCGCCGTCGAAGTTGAAGGCCCGGGGGTCCGAGTCGGAGCCATAGATGGCGATCTTGCGATAGTTGATATCGCCGGTAAGCTCGGTGGAGTCCTGGTTCTTCTCATCCTTGGGCTGGAACGTACCGATGCCGACGCGATCCTGCTCGCTGAAGACCAGGCGGCGCACGCGCACGTGGCGCATCACACTGACCCAGTCGCCATCGTAGCGGCGCATGAGCTCGCGGAAGTGATAGCGGCAGACCGGGCAGAGATCGCCCTCGATGCGCACCTGCTCCTCCAGCGGGCGATCCGCATTGAGCTGGGCCAGGAAGCGCTCACGGTACTCGGCTGGCACCAGATGCAGCGGCTCCTCGTGCATCGGGCAGCGCTCCCATTCGCTCTCGGGCACCTGGCGCCAGTCAAAGCTTGCCGGGTCATCGATCTGGCCCAGATACCAGTCGTAGGTATAGAGCGCGCCCTCATCGGTCTTCGAATAGTGCTCGAGGCCCTTCTTGAGCCGGCGCACAATCGTCGACTTCGACGAGCCGACCGGGCCGTGGAGCAGCAGCACGCGCTTCTCGGTGCCATAGCCCTTGGCGGCGCCCTTGAAGAAGTTAACCAGGCGCATCAACGGGACTTCGAGCCCGAAGATCGCATCATCGCCATCGAAGCTCTGATCCGAAAAAAATTTGTAGCGGATCAAGCGCTTCTTGGCGTCAATGAACTCTTCCGTGCCATACGACATAATCATGTCGTAGATGCGCTGGAAGGCGTTGCGTGTCACCTTCGGGTCACGCGCAACCAGATCCAGGTAATCAGCAAACGTTCCGCGCCAGTTAAGTTGCAAGAACTGCTTGCGATCGTGGATCTCGCCGAGAAGCTGCATCAACTCCGTGCCGGTAGCTGTGGACATGGACACTTTCCTCCTGCTGAGGGACGCTGCCTATCCCGGCATCGTGCCAGGGTGATAGGGCAGATAGACCGCCGCGCGACGTGCGCCGTGGGCCTGGCGTGCAATCGGTCGTGGTGCCAGCGGGCGGTGTTGCTAACGTGCAGGCGTGCGATCTCGGGCTGTGCTGCGGTCGCGCGGGCCGTGTATAGCGGTTGCCTGGAGGCGACGCCAGGGCTGCCCCCACCGCGCGACGACTATACAGCTTTGGATCTCTGGGAGTCTTCGTGAGGAGTGCCTGATGTTTCAGGTGCGTGCATTATAACAACGCAACGGATGCGCGTCAAGGATTTTATGTCGCGTTATCAGGCGGCCCCGACGTGTGATGGCACGGGGGCGCTCAGGGCTGCGATCAGGCTTCACCATGCGCCAGAGCGGGGTGATGGGGCGGCGCGTGGCAGGGGCGTCTCAGCTCGTCAACTGGTCAGCGACGGCGCCGAGGAACTGATCGGCGACGCGGTTCCAGTCGTACTGGCCAACGTACTCGCGCCCGAACGCGCCATAGGCGGCGCGGAGCGCCGGGCGCGCCAGCAGGTCGGCCAGGGCGGCGCTGAGGGCTGGCACGTCGCCGGGCGGCACGAGGGTGCCGGCCTGGCCGTGGGGCACCACCTCGGGCACCGCGGCAGCCGTCGTAGCAACGATCGGCAGGCCGGCAGCCATGGCCTCAAGAAAGACAATACCGAAGCCCTCCTGTACGCTCGGCAGGCAGAAGATCGTGGCGCGCCGGTACCAGGCCACCACCGCGTCGTCGTCGGGCAGCGCGCCGAGGAACAACACCGCAGCGCCGAGCTCGAGCTCGGTGGCGAGGGCGCGCAGGCGCAGGTGCTCGGGCCCATCACCAATGATCACCAGGCGCGCGTCCGGGAAGTTGCAGCGCAGCCTGGCAAAGGCGTGGAGCAGGTCGGCGATATGCTTCCGCGGGTACTGGCGGGCGACACACAGGATGGTTTGCGCTCCGCGGGTCGGCCCGCCGGGGGCGTCGAGCAGGCGCCGCCAGCGGGCCAGGTCGATGCCCTCGGGCACGAGGCGCACCCGCGTGGCCGGCACGCCGTAGTGGTGGCCGATGCGCTGGCGGCAGTAGTCGCTGGTGGTGAGCACCAGCGGGGCGCCGCGGGCGTTGATCCGCTCGAGCCGTGAGAGCGACCAGAGCAGCCGGCGAACCTGGCCGCGCTCGTGGAGCAACTCCTCGGCGATCACGCCCTTGACGCTGCAGACATAGGGTGCGGGCGCGCGGCGCGCCACCAGGAAGCCGTCGATATCGAACCCGACGAGCAGGTCGTAGCGCAGGGCACGCAGCAGTGCCGGCAGTTGCAGGTTGAAGAGTAGCCGCCGGGCGGTGAGTGATGCAGGCCAGGGCGTCATGGGGCCAATACGGGCCACGTGATGGCCGCGGGCGCGCAGGGCCACGCCCAGGCCGCCGATGGCCGCGGCGGTGCCGCTGCCCTCAACCACCTGCTGTAGCCACGAATCCAACAGGGCGATGCGCAGTGAGCTCACGCTGACTCCAGTGATCGACGCGCATAGTATAGCCGCAAATCCGCCCAGTATGGATCGTGCAAGCCAGGGCTTGTGCAACGATCCTGCTGGCAAACGCCGTTTTGCCCACGGCGCGCGTACCCGGGTTTGCCGGCAGGATCGTGCAACGTCTGCCTCCTGCAGTGGGGTATGGGGCGACTACGCCCATACGCATCAAGATACGCCCCTGGCAGGGCGACGGCTGCCACGCGACAGGCGAACATGTCGTTGTGTTGGCAGTTTCTGCCAGCGAAGCTG
>JACAEO010000096.1 GCA_013388805.1 Chloroflexota bacterium | reverse complement strand
GTTGCCGGCTTTGCCGGCAACTATCGCCAGTGCAACAACGATAGTGATGGATGCGGCGGGACAGAAGAAGATCCGCTTCCCCTGGGAGCTATTTAGCCAAAGCGGCCCGAGATATACTGCTCGGTCCGCTCGTCGCTGGGGTTCTGGAAGATCTTCTCGGTATTGTCGTACTCGATCAGCTCGCCGGCCCGATCCTCCTTGTCCATCAGGAAGAAGGCGGTGTAGTCGGAGGCGCGCGCCGCCTGCTGCATATTGTGGGTCACGATGATGATCGTATAGCGCGGGCGCAGCTCGAACATCAACTCCTCGATCTTCAGCGTCGAGATCGGGTCGAGCGCCGAGCAGGGCTCGTCCATCAGGATGATGTCGGGCTCAACGGCGAGCGCCCGGGCGATGCAGAGGCGCTGCTGCTGCCCACCGGAGATCGCCAGCCCGCTCTTCTTGAGGTCATCCTTGACCTCATCCCAGAGTGCCGCACCACGGAGCGAGCGCTCCACCAGTTCGTCCATCTCGGCCTTCGTCCCCTTCCAGCCATTGATGCGTGGGCCATAGGCGATATTGTCGTAGATGCTCTTGGGGAAGGGATTAGGCTTCTGGAAGACCATACCGATGCTGCGGCGCACCTGCACCGGGTCAACATCGTGGTCGTAGAGGTTTTTGCCGTGGTAGAGCACCTCGCCATCGGTGCGTGCCCCGGGGATCAGGTCGTTCATCCGGTTGAACGAGCGTAACACGGTGGACTTGCCACAGCCCGAGGGGCCGATCAGCGCGGTGATCTTGTTCTTCTCGATGCCAAAGCTGACACCCTTCACCGCGCGGAAGGCCCCGTAGTAGATGTCCATGTTGCGGGCCTCGATCGCGTACTTATTCTCCTGGATGCTCATCTAGCTCACCCTCTTTGCGCGGAGATAGTTGCGCAGCGTGATCGCCGCTGCGTTTAGCGTCACCAGAATGATCAGCAGCACGATGATCGCCGCCGCGGCGATTGCGCGGAACGCCTCCTGCGGGCGAGCCGTCCAGTTGTAGATCTGGATCGGCAGCACCGTGAACTTGGAGAAGATATTCTCCGGGTCAGTGACGATGAAGGTCGAGGCACCGATGACGATCAGTGGTGCGGTTTCACCGATTGCGCGCGAGATCGCCAGGATGGTGCCGGTGAGAATGCCAGGCAGCGCATTGGGCAGCACAACGTTCCAGACGGTCTGCCACTTGGTGGCGCCCAGACCGTAGCTGGCCTGGCGTAGCGAGCCAGGCACCGCGCGGATGGCCTCCTGCGAAGAGATGATCACAACCGGCAGGATCAGCAGGGCCATGGTCAGCGCGGCCGAGATGATCGTGCGCCCGTTGGCGGTGGTATCACCGCCGGAAAAGATGCTGCCACTGGTGATCGCCTCAAGCGCGCGCACAAAGATCGCCAGGCCGAGGATGCCATAGATGATCGAGGGCACGCCGGACAGGTTATAGATATTGGTCTCGATCAGCCCCGCAGCACGCTGGATAAACTGGTTGACGGCGCGACCCACCGGGTTGCGCTCATCGAAGGGCTTGTCGCTCTTGTACTCCTCCAGATAGATCGCGGCGCCCACGCCGAGCGGGAAGGCGATCAGCATGGTCAGGAAGAGCAGCCAGAGGGTGCCCAGGATGGCGGTCCGGATGCCTGCCTGCAGCGGGTTGCTCGACATCGGGCTGACAATGAAGTTCCAGTTGAGCCAGCTCTTGAACTGCAGTTCGGCGCGGGGGAAGCGCTCGGCCAGGTCGGCTTTGATTGCCGCTCGGTTGAAGAGGAACTCACTGAGCGGATAGATGTCAACCACCTCGGGCTTGACGATCTCGGCGAGGATCAGCTCGCGCAGATCCTCCTCGCTCCGCTCGGCCAGCGGCTGCTCTTTTTCCAGGTTACGCAGCACGCGCGAGCGTAGGTTCGCCTCCAGGATGGCAATCAGCTCCGCCTGGCCGAGCTCATCGAGTTGCGGACCGCCGGTCAGCGTCTCAACCTCAACCACCTCCTGGACCGCGATGCCGCCGAAGGCATCATTGACAATGTTGAAGCCCAGCATGATCAGCACGAAGATCCCGATAATCGTGCTGATGAGCATCAAGGTCTGCCAGACCTTGCCGCGACGCTGGCGGCTTGCTACGTTCGCCTGAACGGCTGTGCCCTGGGGCAGTTGCCCGGTCGAGCGCTCGGGGCCGGTGCCTGGATCGACGCGCATTATTCGTATACCTCCCGGAAGCGGCGAATGACCTGCCGGCTGGCAATGTTGAGCGCCAGGGTGATGAAGAACAGCACCAGGCCGATGGCGAAGATCGAGCGGTAGTCGATGCTGCCGTAGCTCAGGTCACCCCCGGAGATGCGCGCGATGTGGCCGGTCATCGTCTCGGCGGGCTCGAAGACGTTCCAGGTAAAGTTCGGGCTAGCGCCGGCGGCCATTGCCACCACCATCGTCTCACCCACGGCGCGTGACATTGCCACGATTGAGCCGGCGAGGATGCCTGAGAGGGCCGCCGGCACAACGATCTTGATCGCGGTCTCCCACTTCGTCGCGCCGAGGCCAAAGCTGGCCTGGCGCAGACTACGGGGCACAGCGCTCAGTGCATCCTCGCTGAGCGTTGCGATCACTGGCGTGATCAGCACGCCTACCACCAGGCCGGCTGAGAGCATGTTGTAGACTGAGACCACGTCGCGGCCGAAGATGCCACGCAGGATGGGTGTGACGAAGGTGAGAGCGAAGAACCCATAGACGACGGTCGGGATGCCCGCAAGCAACTCGACCACTGGCTTGAGGATGGCCCGCGCGCGATCCGATGCATACTCGCTCAGGTAGATCGCGGTGCCAAGCCCCAGCGGCACGGCCACAAACATCGCGATCAAGCTGGTCACCAGGGTTGCATTGACCAGCGGCAGGACGCCGAACTGGCTGATCTGCGGCTGCCAGACGGTGTTGGTGAAGAACTCAACCAGGGTTACCGCAGGGTCAGCGAAGAACGAGAACGACTCCTGGAACAGCACATAGACAATGCCGATCGTCGTGAAGATCGATACGAAGCCGCAGATGAACAATGTGGTCTGGATGATACTCTCGCCGATGCGCGTGCGCTTATGCAGGTCAACCGTTCGGGTGGTACTGTCGGCCAGCACCGCGCGCTGCTCAGCGCTCACCCGTGCCTGGTCCGCCATAGTCTTCTCCTCGTGCCGCTGCTTCAGGTCTGGTGCTGACGATCATTATAGCGAAAAAATACATCAACAATACTTGATATTGGTATGGACGCGTCGCGCTGCGGCGGGGAGCACCGC
>JACAEO010000055.1 GCA_013388805.1 Chloroflexota bacterium | reverse complement strand
TAGGGTTCATGTCATTCCGAACGGAGCCGCAGGCGGAGTGAGGAATCTGGCGCTGCCCATGCGCCGCAAGACCCCGCGCGGAGCCTGCCCTGCCCCTCGACAAGCTCGGGAGCCGCGCAGCCGAAGGGCTCGGGGTGACATGGGTTGCTTCCGGTGCCACTGGTCCGCCGCCGGGCCACACGCTCCTCCTCAGAAACAGATGATTCATGTCATTCCTAACGGAGCCGCAGGCGGAGTGAGGAATCTGGCACGGTGCCACTGGCCCGCCGCCGGGCCATCAGGTACGCGGAATGACATTGCGGCGATGGCGCTGCGGAATGCAGCGAGCTGGACATCGGGCCATCGCCTCAGCGCGGCTCGGGGCGGCGCCGGCAAGCATCGGCACACCTCCGCCACGCGGTACGTGCGCAGTGCACGAAAGGACGGCAGCAGTGAACTATCGCAGACTGGGCGACGCAGGTATGAAGGTCAGCGTCGTTGCCCTGGGTGGCTGGATCAACTACGGAGAAGGCAAGGTCGCCGCAGCCGTCGCGCGCCAGGTGGTCGAGCGGGCCTATGAACGGGGGATCAACTTCTTCGACCTGGCCGACATCTACGGCAAGGGTGAGGCTGAGCTGCAGATGGGCGAGGTGCTGCGCCAGTTTCCGCGCCACACCCTGGTGATCTCAAGCAAAGTCTTCTGGCCGATGAGCGACGACGTGAACGACCGTGGCCTGTCGCGCAAGCACATCTTCGAGAGCATCGACAAGAGCCTGAAGCGGCTGGGCACCGACTATGTGGACATCTACTTCTGCCACCGGCCCGACCCGGAGACGCCGATCGAGGAGACGGCGCGGGCGATGAACGACCTGGTGCGTATGGGCAAGGTCCTCTACTGGGGCACCTCAGAGTGGAGCGGCGCCGAGATCGTCGCGGCCCATGCGATCTGCGAGCGTTACGGCTGGGCCAGACCGCAGAGCGAGCAGCCGCAGTACTCGATGATCTGGCGTACGCGGGTCGAGCAGGAGATCATGCCGGTGACCCGGCCGCGGGGCATCGGCCTGGTGGTCTGGTCGCCGCTGGCCATGGGCCTGTTGACCGGCAAGTACGACGGGGGCATTCCCACGGACTCGCGCTTTGCTCGCGAAGACTGGGCGCGCGAGCGGTTTTTGACCGAGGCGAACATAGAGCGGGTGCGGCGGCTCAAACCGATCGCAGAGCACCTGGGGGTCTCGCGGGCGCGCCTGGCGCTGGCCTGGGCGCTGCGCAGCCCGGCGGTCAGCAGCGTGATCATCGGCGCGACGCGGCCGGAGCAGGTGGACGAGAACATCGGCGCGGCGGAGTTGGAACTGAGCGCCGAGACGCTGGACGCGATCGAGCAGGCGCTGGCCTGAACGGCTAGCCGCCGAGCTGCGACATGCCGCGCAGGGTCGGGAGCACGCCATCGGGGAGGCCGTGCCCCCAGGGCTTGAGTTGCACCGCGTGGCGGATGAGCTGTTCGACCTCGGCCTGGCTCGCCCCGGCGCGGATGGCGGCGCGCAGGTCAAGCTCGTCGTCGCGGAGCAGGCAGAGGTGCAGGCGGCCATCAGCGGTGAGGCGCATGCGGTTGCAGGTCGCGCAGAAGGGGTCGGTCACGGCGCTGATGAAGCCCAGTTTGCCCGGAGCACCCTGGATGCGGTAGCGTCGCGCCGGGTCAGCCGGATCCTGGCCATAGGGGGTCAGCGGGCCGAAGTGGGCCTCGATGCGGGCGATCAGCTCGGCGGTGCTGACCACACCCTCCTCGGCGAGGCCAGCCACCCCGGTGAGCGGCATAACCTCGATGAAGCGAAACTCCCAGGGGTGGCGGGTCGTCAGCGCGGCGAGTTGGACCACCTCGTCGTCGTTCATGCCGCGCACGATCACGGCGTTGAGCTTGATCGGGTGGAGGCCGATCTCATCGGCGGCCCTGATGCCGGCCCAGACCTCATCGAGGTTGCCGCCGCGCGTCATCTGGCGGAACTTGAGCGGATCGAGGCTATCGATGCTGATATTGACGCGGTCGAGCCCGGCGGCCTTGAGCGGCGCGGCGAGGCGGCGCAGGCGCAGGGCGTTGGTGGTCAGGGCAATCTGCTCGATGCCGGGCACCGCCTTCATAGCGCGGATGAGCTCAACGAGGTCCTGGCGCAAGGTGGGCTCACCGCCGGTCAGGCGCAGCTTGCGGAAGCCGGCGGCGGCGGCGGCGCGCACCACCAGTAGCAGTTCATCGTTGGTGAGCAGTTCGGGGCGGGGCTGGAACTGCATACCGATGGCGGGCATACAGTAGACACAGCGCATATTGCAGCGATCGGTGAGCGAGATGCGCATGTAATCGATGCGCCGTCCGAAGCTATCGTGGGCAGGCGCAGTGGTTGGGTAGTGGGGGATGCACTGCGGCTCGTAGAAGGTGATTGGCACGACGCCCGTCATCGGGTGATCATTTGCCATGCACACGCCTCATTGCGAAACGGGGAACGGTGGAGCCGTGGAGTTAACCGTCTTCACACCCGCACAGCTCTTGCACGTCCACCCCACGGTCAGGCAGCGGCGAACTTCAATACACTGATGCGCGCGGCGAGTTGCCGGGCGACCTGGCGGAACAGCTCGGCATAGGCATCGGGGGCGTCGCTGATCACGGCGGGGGCGCCGCTGTCGCTGCCGGCGCGTACGGCGATACCCAGCGGGATCTGGCCGAGCAGCGGCACGCCGAGGCGCGCCGAGAGTTGCTCGGCGCCGCCGCTGCCGAAGATGTCGTAGCGGGCCCCGGTGTCGGGGGCGATGAAGTAGGCCATATTCTCGACAATGCCCAGCAGCGGCACATTGACCTTCTTGAACATCTCCATGGCCTTGACCACATCGGCGGTGGCGACCACCTGGGGCGTGGTGACGATCAGGCTGCCGGTGAGCGGCAAGCTCTGGGCCAGCGTGAGGGCGATATCGCCGGTGCCGGGGGGCATATCGATGACCAGGTAGTCGAGCGGCGCCCAGGCCACATTGTAGAGGAACTGGCGCAGCAACTGGCTGACCATCGGCCCGCGCCAGATCACGGGCTGGCTCTCATCGACCAGGAAGCCGACCGAGATCAGCTTGATGCCATGGCCCTCGAGCGGGATCATCATCGCCTCGCCCTGCTCGTTCTGGAAGGCCTCGGGCTGGCCACGGACGCCGAACATCAGCGGCATGCTGGGGCCAAAGACATCGGCGTCGAGCAGGCCGACCCGCGCGCCCTCGAGGGCCAGGGCCACCGCCAGGTTGGCGGCGACGGTGCTCTTGCCCACACCGCCCTTGCCAGCGGCCACGGCGATCACATTGGCCACCCCGGGGATGGGCGCCTGCTCAGGGATGCCGGCGGGGCGGCGCGTATTGGCCGTGAACTCGATGCCGACCTGCTCAACACCCGCGATCGTTTGCACGGCGGCCTCGGCCTCGGCGCGGATCTGATCCTTGAGCGGGCAGGCCGGCGTCGTCAGCTCGATGGTGACCTGCACGATGCCACCATCGATGCGCACATCCTTCACCATACGGCGCGAGACGATGTCGCCGCCAAGCTCGGGTTCCTGTACCTGGCTGAGGGCGGCCAGTACCTGCTGTTCACTGATCGCTGGCGTGCCGTGCGAGAAGAGGCCCATAGCACTGCTCCCGGGTGAGAAAGACAGACGGACGTGGTGAGGCCAGGCAATGGTCGCCCCGGCCCCTGACTATCCTCCATTATATCAGACAATTACGAAAGATGATGCTAGCGAAAGTTGCTCAGCCGGCCCCGCGGCGCATATCCGGGGTGGCCTGCCAGGCCACAATGGGTGTGTCGTTGCGCAGGTGGCAGGCGACGATCGCCGCGGCCCGCTCGGAGGTGACGCCGACATAGCGGCAGGCGCCGGGGTAGATGAGCAGATTCGGGCCGTGGTCGCAGTGGTCCTGGCAGCCGCTGAGCTGCAGTTCGACCGCGGTAAGGAGTCCGAGCTCCCAGAGGGCCTGTTCGAGGGCGCGGCGGGTGGTGTCCGCGCCCCGGGCGGTGCAATGGGGACCGTTGCAGAGGTAGAGGCGGTAGGCCATGGTGGATGCTTCAGCTCAGGCGCGATAGCGCTCCAGGTAGCGCGTGGTGTCGAAGGGCTGCGGGGCGGGAGCGGCGGCCTGGCCGGCCCGTGGCGCGTGGTAGATCAGGCCCAGCGGCAGCCGCTCGCTCTCCAGGGCGTAGCGGATCGCCGCCTGGGTGTCACGCGGATCGTGGTCAGCGGGCAGACTATAGACCTGCTCCTTGTAGAGCTTGTAGGTATCGTTGAAGGTGACGCACGGGCTCATGGCGTGGATGAAGCTGAAGCCCGGGTGGGCGATCCCGTCGCGGATCAGCTCGGCGAGCTGTCTGGGCTGGCCGGAGAAGCCGCGGGCCACAAAGGTGGCCCCGCTGGCGATGGCGATCATCAGCGGGTGCAGAGGCGCGGCCCGGTTGCCGTGGGGGGTCGACTTCGTCACGTGGCCCATGGGGCTGGTTGGCGACGTCTGGCCCTTGGTCAGGCCGTAGATCTCGTTGTCCATCACGATGCAGGTCAGGTTGACATCGCGGCGTACGGCGTGGGGCAGGTGGCCAAGCCCGATGCTAAAGAAGTCACCGTCGCCACCAACGGCGAGCACGGTGAGCTCAGGGCGGGCGAGCTTGAGCCCGGTAGCGGTGGGCAAGGCCCGGCCGTGGACGGTATGCAGCCCATAGGCGTTGAGAAAGGCCGGCAGGCGCGAGCTACAGCCGATGCCGGAGACGACGGCGAGGTCCTTCGGATCGACCTGCAGCGCGGCGAGGGCCTGCTGGATCGCCGCCAGCACGGCAAAATCGCCGCAGCCGGGGCACCAGATCGGCTTGAGCTCGGAGCGGTAATCGGCCGGCGTGCGCACGACCGCGGCCAGCGGGATGGTTTCGGCTGCCATGGTTCTCCTCCTGAGCGGCTCACGCGCGCGCTACAGCGCTACCTGGTGCCTCGACGGGCGCATCGATGCCCAGCAGTTCGTGGACCCTGTGCAGGATGGCGTGGCGCGTGAAGGGCATCCCGGTGTACTGGGTGAAACTGGCGACGCGGATGCCCAGTTCGGCCTGCACAAGCCTGGCAAACTGGCCCTGGTAGTTCAGTTCGGGCACGAGGACGAGCTCGACGCTCTCAACGAAGGCGCGGATCGCGTCCACCGGCAGGGGGGCAAGCATCTGGACCTGGAGCAGCGCGAGGGGCAGGCCCTGCTGGGCAGCGAGGAAGAGCGCGCCGCGGCACGGGCCGGCGGTCGTCCCCCAGCAGAGCAGGCCGACGCGGGCCCGTTCGGCGCCGAAGCGGCGCACATAGTCGTGGCTATGGCGCAGGGGCTCGAGCTTGCGCCAGCGCTTCTCGCTCATCTCCACGTGGCGGGCGGAGCTATAGTCGGGGTGACCGAAGGCATCGTGCTCGAGGCCGGTCGCGGTGTACTGGCCACTGGTCATCCCCGGCAGGGCCATGGGTGAGACATAGCTGCCATTGACATAGTAGCGCTGATAGCGGCCCGGCTGGAGCGGCGCGGCGGGAGTCTGCCGGTCGATCACCGGGTACTTCGCCAGGTCGAAGGGCGCGACCGTCTCGGTGCGGAAGGAGAGCGAGTAGTCGCTGAGGATGATCACGGGCGACTGGTAGGTCTCGGCGAGGTTAAAGCCCCAGACGGTGAGGTGGAAGCACTCGGCCACACTGCCGGGGGCGAGCACGATCCGCGGCGAATCGCCGTGGCCGCCGTAAAGTGCCAGATTGAGGTCGGACTGCTCCATCTTGGTGGGCAGGCCGGTAGAGGGGCCGCCACGCTGGGCATCGACCACCACCAGGGGTAGTTCAGTCATGCTGGCATAGCCGATTGCTTCGCTCATCAGCGCCAGGCCGGGGCCGGAGGTGGCGGTCATGCTCTTTGCGCCGCCGAAGGAAGCGCCGACGCAGGCCATAGCCGAGGCGATCTCGTCCTCGGCCTGCAGGAAGGCGCCGCCGATCTCGGGCAGAATGGCGGCCATACCCTCCATAATGTCGGAGGCTGGCGTGATCGGATAGCCGGCGAAGAAGCGTACCCCGGCGTGCAGGGCGCCGGCAACAATCGCCTGGTTGCCCGTCAGCACCAGCCGCTCGTGCTCGCTGCTGGCCTCCAGCCACAGCGGGTCGAGCTTGGCGAGGCCCTGAGCGTAGGCCATGCCGGCGTGGAGCGCGGCGAGGTTGGCCTCGAGCAGCGCAGCCTTCTTGCCGAGCCTGGCGCGCACGACATCCTCGAGCTTGCTGCGCCCGAGGCCGAACAGGGCCGCGGCCACCGCCAGGGCGACCACGTTCTTGCCGCGGCGGCTTCCAGCCTGCTGGGCGATCCGGCCGATCGGCACCGGGTAGGCGATGCCGCTGAAGTGCTCGGGCGGCGTGACGTTCTCGGGGTCGTAGAGCAGCACCCCGGGGGCGACCAGGTCGGCGTGGTGCAGGTCCCAGGCCTCCTGGTTGAAGGCAAAGAGCACGTCCACCGCGTCGCCCTGGGAGCGAACCGGTGCGTTGGAGGCGCGCACCTGGAACATCACCGGGCCGCCTCTGATCTCGGCTGGCGTGGTGCGGAAGGTGAACACCTGCAATCCGGAGCGGGCGGCGGCCTGGGCCAGCATCTCACCGGTGGCGGTACTCCCGTCGCCGCTCTCACCCGCGACGCGGATCACCAGGTCATCTTTGTTGTTCATCGTGCGTCCTCGCAGTTCCGCTCGGCTGAGCGGAGCCAACAACATTGTTGGCCAGGTCAGCTTCTCTCGTGCGATGGGGCTATCTTAGCACTGCAGCAGGGCCGATTCAACGCCCCGTTTCTTGTGAACCCCGGTGCGATCAATGTGCAAAGCGCCGACAGTACCGTCGGTGGGGCAAGCCCCAAACCCCGGTTTTGTGGGCTCTCAGGTGGAGAGTTTTTGGGAGGTGCGCCCCCAGGCCCCGCATACCCCACCCCCCTACCCCCTCCCCCCTCCCCTGGCAGGGGAGGGGGCCAGAATCT
>JACAEO010000118.1 GCA_013388805.1 Chloroflexota bacterium | reverse complement strand
GCTACCGAGCAGCGCGCCCGCCACGGCGCGGGCCAGCGCATCCACCCCGGCGCCGCTGCGTGCCGAGGTGGCGACCGTTGCGCGGCACTGCGGATGGTCGAGGCCCGCCAGCGACGGCAGCGGCTGCGCCGGGTCATCGCACTTGTTCCAGACCACGATGGTCGGCTTGGCCAGCGTCAGACCGGCGATCGCCAGGTCGCCAGGGGTGAGCGGCTGCTGCGCATCGAGCACGAGCAGCGCCAGGTCGGCGCCAGCCAGCGCGGCGCGGGCACGCTCGATCCCGAGTTGCTCGACCGGGTCGGTGCTCTCGTGGATGCCGGCCGTGTCGATCAGCGCAACGGGGATGCCCGCGAGGTTGGCGCTCTCCTCGAGCGTATCGCGGGTCGTGCCGGGGATGGGAGTCACGATCGCCCGCTCGACCCGCAACAGGGCGTTGAGCAGGCTCGACTTACCGACGTTGGGACGGCCAACGATCGCAACCCGCGCGCCCTGGCGATAGATGATGCCCTGCGCGGCCCCGGCGAGCAACTGCTCGACCCGGGCGAGCGCGGCGCGTAGCTGCGGCCCGAGATCCTGGGGCTCGACCTCGTCCTCGGGAAAGTCAACCACCACCGTGACGTAGGCCAGACATTCGAGCAGCGCGGCGCGGGTGGCCCGCACCTCGCGAGCAAGCCAGCCGCCCAGTTGAGCCTGGGCAAGGGCCAGGCCGGCATCGGTGCGGGCGCGGATCACATCGAGCGTGGCCTCGGCCTGCGAGAGATCGATGCGGCCATTGAGGAACGCGCGCAGCGTGAACTCCCCGGGACGGGCCAGGCGTGCCCCGGCGGCCAGTGCCAGGCTCAACGTCGCCTGGAGCGGCTGTGGTCCGCCGTGGCACGAGATCTCAACCACGTCCTCGCGGGTGAAACTGCGCGGCGCGCGCATATAGGCCACCAGCACCTCATCGACCGTCGCCCCGCTGGCCGGATCGATCACGTGGCCATAGCGCAGCCGATAGGGGCGCAGCGGGCCGGGGCGCAACGGGCGGAAGATACGCGCGGCCACGGCGCCAGCGGCGGCCCCGCTGATGCGAACGATGCCCACGCCGCCCTCGCCGGGCGGCGTTGCGATTGCAGCAATGGTGTCGTCGTACACTGGCAGCCGGCAGGTAGTTCAGGCTTAACTGTCTGCGCGTCCCGCGTGTCACGGGGCGTACCTACCTATTGTACGCCAGTCCGCCACAGACGCGCCGGCTACCACACCTGGCAACCCGGTCGCTCGCGCCGAAGATCGCGATTGATCTCCAGGTCCGCCACAGACGCGCCGGCTACCACACCTGGCAACTCAGGCCCGCCATCGGCCGATCAGCTTGCGCAGCTCCATCAACCAGAGCACACTGCTCGCCACTGCGATGCAGATCAGCCAGTCGCCCGGTGCCAGCGCGACGGTGGTGAACGCCTGCTGGAGCAGCGGCGTGTAGACCACCGCGACCTGCAGGGCCACCGAAAGCGCCAGCGCCGCCCACAGCCAGGGGTTGCTGAAGAGCCGGTGGAAGGCGCTCTGCTCCGCCGAGCGCGCATTGAAGACATTGAAGAGTTGGAAGAAGACGAGCGTGGTAAACGCCATGGTCTGCCCGTAAGGCAGTGACCCCTCGCCGACAATCAGGCCGCCAGGCAGCGCCCAGTCCATCACGACCAGCGTGCCGATGGCCATGATCAGGCCCACGAAGAGAATGTTAAACCACATCTGGCCGGTGATCACCGGGCTGCGCGGATCGCGCGGGGGCCGTTGCATGACCGTAGGGTCAGCCGGCTCCAGCCCCAGGGCCAGGGCCGGTGCCGAGTCGGTCAACAGGTTGATCCAGAGGATCTGCGTGGCCAGCAACGGCACCACCAGCAGTGAACCTTCGTGCGGCACCAGCCCGATCAGGTCCGCCAGGATCACGCCGCCAAACATGGTCAGCACCTCGCCGATATTCGACGAGAGCAGGTAGCGCAGGAACTTCTGGATATTGGCAAAGATCGAGCGACCCTCCTCGACTGCCGCCACGATCGAGGCAAAGTTATCGTCGGTGAGGATCATATCGGCGGCTCCCTTGCTGACATCGGTGCCGGTGATGCCCATCGCGACCCCGATATCGGCCGCCTTCAGCGCCGGGGCATCGTTCACGCCGTCGCCGGTCATGGCGGCAATCGCTCCCTCGGCCTTCAGCGCGCGCACGATGCGCAGCTTGTGCTCCGGCGCCACCCGGGCAAATACCGCGCAGCGCCGCACCGTCTGCCGCAGGGTGGCTTCGTCCATCTGCTGCAACTCGCCGCCCGTCACCGTCGGCTGCCCTGGCTCGCTGATGCCGAGCTCCGCTGCGATCGCCGCTGCCGTCCGCGGATGGTCACCGGTGATCAGGATCGGCCTGATGCCCGCCATTCTGGCCCTGGCCACCGAGGCCTGCGCCTCCGGGCGCGGCGGATCGATCAGCCCCAGGACACCCAGGAAGACAAAGGCCTGCTCCACCTCCTCGCTCAACTCGCCGCTCACCGCATCGCGCGCCAGGGTGCGGTAGGCCACCCCCAGGGTGCGCAATGCCGAACTGGCCAGGGCCTCGACGCGCGCCAGGATCGCCTGGCGCCGTTCGGCGCTGAGCGGGCGTACCTCGTCGTCGGGGCCGACCCGCTCGAAGTCGCAACGGGCCAGCAAGACATCCGGCGCCCCCTTGGCGAAGACCATCACCCGCTCTTTGCGCTGGTCCATATGGGCCGTGCTCATCAGCTTGCGCTCCGAGCTGAAGGGCACCTCACCTACCCGCGGGAAGCGCTCGCCAAGCTCGGCGTCGCTGAGGCCCACTTTGCGCGCCGCCACCAGCAGGGCGCCCTCGGTCGGGTCGCCCTGAATGCTGAAACGTCCATTCTCCTCGATCAGCCGGGCATTGTTGACCATGGAGGCCGCGCGCAGCGTCTTGTGCACCTCCTCAAGCAGCGCCGCGTCCTGCAGCGGCTGGCCATCGTGCTCCAGGCCGCCCGCTGGCTCATAGCCCGTGCCCGAGAGCTCCACCCGGCCACTGGCCGTCACCACGGTGCGCACGGTCATCTCATTCCTGGTGAGCGTCCCGGTCTTGTCCGAGCAGATCACCGTGGTGGAACCGAGCGTCTCGACCGCCGAGAGCTTGCGCACGATCACGTTGCGGCGGGCCATGCGCTGCATGCCGAGCGCGAGCACGATCGTGGTAATCGCCGTCAGCCCCTCCGGCACTGCGGCCACCGCCAGGCTCACGCCGAGAATGAGCACGTCTACCAGGTCGGTGAGCCGGCGCACGCCGCTGCTCACAACGATCGTCCCGCTCATCAGCAGCGCGATGCCGATGACGACCACGCCAAGCAGCCGGCCCACCTGGGCCAGTTCCTTCTGCAGCGGGGTGGGCTCTTCCTCGGTTTCCTGGAGCGAGCCGGCGATCCGCCCGAGCTCGGTGTGCGGCCCGGTGGCCGTTACCACTGCGCGCCCACGGCCCGCAGCCACCGCGGTGCCAGCGAAGAGCATGTTGTGCTGGTCGCCAGGTGTCGCTGCCGCACGCAGCGGAGCGCTGTTCTTGCTCACGCTCGCGCTCTCACCGGTCAGAGTCGCCTCGGAGACGCGGAGCGCGATCGACTCAATCACCCGGGCATCGGCGGGCAGCGTATCGCCCTCCTCGACCAGCAGAATATCACCGGGCACCAGTTCGGCGGCTGCAAGCTCCTGCTGGCGCCCATCACGCAGCACGCGGGCGCGGGGCGTGGCCAGCGCGCGCAGGGCCGCCACGGCCTGCTCGGCGCGGCTCTCCTGCACATAGCCCAGCAGGCCATTCAGCAGCACGATGGCGAGGATGGTCAACGCCTCGAACGGGAGCGGGTCCCCACGTTCGAGCAGCCAGACGACAAACGAGATCACCGTCGCCACGAGCAGCAGACCGGTGAGCGGGTCGCGGAACTGGAGCAGGAAGCGCAGCCAGGCGGGTGTCGGCGGCGCCTCCGGCAACTCATTACGCCCATGGCGCGCCAGGCGCGCCTGCGCCTCGGCAGTGCTCAGCCCATGGGCGGCCTCCACCGCGAGATCGGCCAGCAGCTCGGCCACGGTGCGCCGGTAGGCTGCATCTTCAGCTACGAGGTCTGGCGGCGTCATCGGCAGAATCGGCACTGGCACGGGGCTACGTCACGCCCTGGCCATAGACGCGCCGGATGCTCATGCGCACCGTGGCCCGTGGCACATCGGGACGCCGGGCCAGCCACTCGTCGACCCGCTCCGGGCTGAGGTAGCGCAACGCCAACCGCCGCCGGAGCGCCGGATCCGCCGCTTCGACCAGGGCCGTCCCGCTCAGGCTCAGATAGCGGATGCCGTCCTCGATCGTGACCGTGATTGTCGGGTTGCGGCGCAGATTCTGCGCCTTGATACTGTTGGCGCCAACACTGAACCGGATCTGTTCCCCGTCCAGCAGATACCAGACCACCGTCTGCTGGATGCTGCCATCGGCATTGAGCGTGCCGACCACCGCATAGTGCCGCCCATCCAGGAACTCGCGCTGCCGCTCCGTCAAGCGCATTGGACTTTCCTCGCCACCAGGCTGTGCGCCAGCGTTTCAGCCCTGCCTGACAATGGCTGGCGCCAGGCGCGCTGTACGACCATTATTCATTGTACCGCGAAACTCGCAGCCCTGAGCAGCCGGGCAGGGTTTGTGAACCAGAGTACGACCGCTCCAGGGTGCGGAATGCTCGCGGTTTCTTTACCGGGGAGGGGTTGACTTTAACCGTTGCATAATGCTATAGTACCTCTAGCAAAGTGAATGGGGTGCCACGATCGCGTCCCTCCATGGGTGTGAATTGAAATGGGGTTAGAGGCATGACGCTCGACCCCATCTTCGTGCCGATACTGGCGCACACCATAGGCGTGAGGGGCCTGAGCGGGCAAGTGACCCGCTCCGGCCCCATTAGTTCTCTCGTGCGCCTGCGTATCCGGCAGACAGCGGCTGGGGTCAGCGCAGCCGCTGTCAAACGTGGGAGCCGATTGTAATCAATCAGGAGTCTGGGTCGATGAGCGAGCGGTTGCTTGAGTTGGCGCGGCAGCGCGGCTATCTTACCTATAACGATATCCTTGAGTTCTACCCTCAGCCAGAGTTGCACGTGGCGGAGGTCGATCACCTCTATGCCCAGCTTCAGGCTGCGGGCATCAAGGTTGTCGAATCGCCGGCCGAGCTCGAGCAAGGCGCCAACAACCACGACGACGAGACCCTGAGCGAACTGCCCGATCTTGCCGATGTCGCCTTCGACGATCCGGTGCGCATGTACCTCCAGGAGATCGGCCAGGTTCCCCTGCTCACCGCCGAGCAGGAGGTTGAACTGGCCAAAGCCATGGAGGCGGGCGATCTGGCCCGGCAGCGCCTCGAGCGCGAAGAGTATGAGAGTGGCCGCGAGAAGTTCCTGCTGGAGCGCACCTTCGCCAAGGGCCAGGACGCGCGTCAGCACCTGATCCAGGCCAATCTGCGCCTCGTCGTCTCGATCGCCAAGAAGTACACCTCCTATGGCCTGACGATGATGGACCTGGTTCAGGAGGGCAATATCGGCCTGATGCGCGCGGTCGAGAAATTCGACTACACCAAAGGGCACAAGTTCTCAACCTACGCCACCTGGTGGATCCGCCAGGCGATCACCCGGGCCATCGCCGACCAGAGCCGCACCATCCGCCTGCCAGTGCATATGGGCGAGGCGATCAGCCAGGTCAAGCGTACCAGCCACAGGCTCCAGCAGTCGATGCAGCGCGAACCGACGCCCGAGGAGATCGCCGAGGCGATGGGCATCAGTGCGGGCAAGGTGCGCCGGACGCTCGAGGCCAGTATGCACCCGCTCTCGCTCGAAATGCCCGTCGGTCAGGAGGGCGAGGGGCGGATGGGCGATTTCATCGAGGACGATCGCATCTCTACGCCCTCGGAGGCCGCAGCCGCCGCGATGCTGCGCGAACAGATCGAAGAGGTGCTCCAGAAACTGCCCGAGCGCGAGCGCAAAATCATTCAACTGCGCTATGGCCTGAAGGATGGCCGCTATCGCACCCTTGAAGAGGTTGGCGTCGAGTTTGGCATCACCCGCGAGCGCATCCGCCAGATCGAGGCCGTCGCCCTGCGCAAACTCCGCCATCCGCACCTCGGCAAGAAGCTGCGCGGCTACCTCGAGTAATACGATTTTGGATTGCCGATTTTGGATTGCAGATTGCCGCACATGGCGTCACAATGAGCGATAACGGCAACGACAATGCGGAACTGCCAACTGGATTTGGTATATTACCAGGTAATTGGCAATCCCGCATTGTCCCGCTCATCTCCACAGCGTTCCAGCGCCACACAGGGCTTTGTCGAGCTGGAGCGCTGCGGAGGTGTGGCGTTGAGCCAATGCGATGCCATCAAGCAGAATCGGTCTAACGGCAAGCTTATTGCGCGGGGCTACGGGCTGGCGCCAGCCGGCACGCGCACCCAGCGCACCTGATCGAACCAGACCGTGGCGCCGGAGTCGCCGGCGAGGGCGCCAAGCTGCACATAGCCGTCCGTCCCGGCTGCGAAGGGGAAGCGGCCCAGCGCCACCCAGCCGGTCTGGGTGCGCTGGTTGAGGCTGATTTCGATCACGCCGTCACGATGCTGCACCACGTAGCGGGCCTGGGTGGTCCGCTCACGCTTGCTCGGGCAGGTCGGGATGTGAACAACGAGGTCGTACTCGGCCTCGACCGGCAGGTTCGGCTGCCAGCGGGCCACCGGGCCGCCCTGGGCGGGGTCGCTGACGCTGATCGCCTGGTAGGCATGGCGAGCCTGGCCGCAGCCCATGGGGC
>JACAEO010000193.1 GCA_013388805.1 Chloroflexota bacterium | reverse complement strand
CCCCTCCCCTGCCAGGGGAGGGGGGAGGGGGGTGAGGGCAAGCAGCGCATCAAGACGCTATCCGCCAAAAACCCTCCACCTGAGAGGTACGCGGGCGGGACGCTCGCACACCCGGCGTGGAAAAAACGGCGTTTGCCAGCAGTATTCTGCAACGTCATTGGGGCAATGCAGCCGCCCTGTGACAACCAGCGGCAACCCGCATACGCGTCGGGTTGGCCATAGCGGGGCTGGTCGCGCCGATCAGCTCTGTTTTGAGTTGCGATGAGAACCTTGCCTGAGCTTTGCGCCGAACTGGCCACGCTGCCCGCCATCGCCGATGTCGCGGCGGCTCTCGGGCAGCACGGCGCGCGCCTGCGCGTGGCCCCACTCCCGGTGGCCGCGCGCACCCCGCTGGTCGCCGCCCTGGCGCAGCATCAGCGCGCGCCACTGCTCTTTGTGCTCTCCAGCGCCGACCTGGCCATGCGCGCCGCCGACGACCTGCGCCAGTGGCTTGACCCTACGGCAGTCGCCTACTACCCGGCCAGCGATGCCCTGCCCTACGAGCACATGTCACCGGGCAACCAGGTGATCAGCCGGCGCCTGCGGGTGCTGGAGACCCTGGCCGCCCGGCAGAACGCCAGCGAGCCGGGCGGGCCACTGGTGATCGTCGCACCGGTGAAGGCGCTTATGCAGCCAACCCTGACTCCGGCCGAACTGGCCGAGGCGACCCTGCAGCTGGCCCTGGGGGCCGTCGTGCGGCCCGAGAACCTGGTGCGGCAACTGCTCGACCGCGGCTACCGCGCCGCGCCCACCGTCGAGGAGCCGGGCGAACTCAACCGGCGCGGCGACCTGCTCGACATCTGGCCGCCAGCCCAGGAACTGCCGCTGCGCATCGGCTTCTTCGGCGACGAACTGGAGAGCATCCGTTGCTTCGACCCGGGCACCCAGCGCAGCGAGGCGCGCCTGGAGCGCGTGGCGATCGGCCCGCCCCACGAGCTGCCGCTCTGGCGCCGCGCGCTCGCCGTTGCCCGCATCGCCGCCATGGAGGTCAGCGGCCTGCGCCACGAAGCCCGTGTTGAGTGGGACGCCGCCCTGGAGCGCCTGGAGCACGGCGAGCGCTTCGAGGGACGGGCCTTCTACGCCCCCTTTTTCCGCGAGGGCCCCGGGGCGTCGCTCCTCGCCCATCTGCCGCCGGGGGCGGGCGTGCTGCTCTCCGAGGCACAGTTCCTGGCCCACCACGCCGTCGAGATCGACGAGCAGGCCGAGCAGGGGCGCGCGCGGCTGATCGCCGGCGGCGAGCTGCCGCCCGCCTTCCCGCGGCCCTACATCCGCTGGGACGAACTCCTGCCCGCGCCGGAGACGCACCCCTACACCCTGGTCGACCTGAGCGGCAGCGAGACGCCGGAGGCGCTCCTGGCGGCGCAGCAGCTCACTGCGCCACCCTTCGCCACCGCCGAGCGCTTCGGCGGCCAGTTCCGCCGGCTGGTCAACGACATCGTCAGCCGACTCACAGCCGGCGAACGGGTCGTCGCGGTCACCAGCCAGGCCGCGCGCCTCGCGGAGCTCGTCGGCGAGGCGCTTACGACGAGCGGGGCGGGCGAGGCGGCGCAGACACGCTTCAGCGTGGTGCACGGCGCACTGGAGGGCGGCTGGCGCCTGGCGGAGCTCCAGCTCAACCTTTACAGCGACAGCGAGATCTTCGGCCTCCGCCAGCGACGGCCGCTCAGCGAGCGTCGCCGGCGCGGGCTCAGCGCCAACGAGCGGGCCGCCTTCGTGCGTGGGCTCAAGCCCGGCGATTATGTCGTCCATATCGAGCACGGCATCGCCCAGTACGAGGGCCTGATCCGCCGCGTCGTCGGCGAGATCGAACGCGAGTACCTGGTGCTGCGCTACGCCGCCGGCGACAAGATCTATGTGCCGGTCGACCAGGTGGACCGGGTGACACGCTACATCGGGGCAGGCGATGCCACCCCCACCCTCACACGCCTGGGCACCCAGGAGTGGGAACGGGCCAAGCGCAAGGCCCGCGCCGCCGTGCAAGACCTGGCCGAGGACCTGCTCAAGCTCTACGCCCAGCGCCAGATGCAGCAGGGCCACGCCTTCAGCCCCGACAACGAATGGCAGCGCGAACTGGAGGGCGCCTTCCCCTACATCGAAACCGACGACCAGGTGCGCGCGATCGGCGAGGTCAAGCACGATATGGAGGACCCGGTGCCGATGGACCGCCTGATCTGCGGCGATGTCGGCTTCGGCAAGACCGAGGTCGCGCTGCGCGCCGCCTTCAAGGCCACTCAGGACGGCAAGCAGGTGGCGGTGCTGGTCCCGACCACCGTGCTCGCCCAGCAGCACTTCGACACCTTCAGCAAACGCATGGCCGCCTTCCCGCTGCGCGTCGAGATGCTCTCACGCTTCCGCTCACCGAAAGAGCAGGACGCGATCATCGCCGCGCTGGCCCGCGGCCAGGTCGACATCGTGATCGGCACCCACCGTCTGCTCTCTCAAGATGTGCGCTTCAAGGACCTCGGGCTGGTCGTCGTGGACGAAGAGCAGCGTTTCGGCGTGCGCCACAAAGAGCGGCTCAAGCAGCTGCGCGCCCAGGTCGACGTGCTGACGCTCACCGCAACACCCATCCCGCGCACCCTGCACATGGCTATGGCCGGCATCCGCGACCTGAGTGTCATCGACACGCCGCCCGAGGACCGCGTGCCGATCAAGACCTACGTGCTGCCCTACGACGACAGCCTGGTGCGGGAAGCGATCGATCGCGAACTGGAGCGCGATGGCCAGATCTACTTCGTCCACAACCGGGTGCAGAGCATCTACCACGTGGCGAACCGGCTGCGCGCCCTGATCCCCGAGGCGCGGATCGCAGTCGGCCACGGCCAGCTCAACGAGGGCGAGCTGGAGCGGGTGATGCTCGACTTCTTCGAGGGCCGCTACGACGTGCTGGTCTGCACGACGATCATCGAGAGCGGGCTGGACGTGTCCAACGCCAATACGATCATCATCGACGATGCGACCACCTATGGCCTGGCCCAGCTCTACCAACTGCGCGGACGGGTGGGGCGCAGCGCCAACCGCGCCTATGCATACCTGCTTTACCGCCAGGACAAGCCGATGACCGCCGAGGCACAGGCCCGCCTGGAGGCCATCCAGGAGGCCACCGAGCTGGGCGCCGGCTTCCGCGTCGCCATGTGCGACCTGGAGATCCGCGGTGCGGGCAACCTGCTGGGCGCCGAGCAGAGCGGGCACATCGCCGCGGTGGGCTTCGACCTCTACACGCGGCTGCTCGAACAGGCCGTGCGCCAGCTCAAGGCGGACGTCGACCGCATGGCACCGGGCCACAGCGAGGCGCCGGGCGGCGACCAGCCCGCCGGGCAGCCGCTTGGCCTGGCCGAGGCAGCCAGCAAGCTGGTGATCAGCGAGAAGGTGCTCGTCTCGCCCCTGGTGACCCTCGATCTCCCGCTGACCGCCTACCTGCCCGAGGACTACATCGCCGACCCGGCGCTGCGGGTGGCGATGTACCAGCGCATGACCGAGGCGCAGACCGTCGAGCAGGTCCGCGAGCTCCGGCAAGAGTTGCACGACCGCTTCGGCAGGCCGCCAGAGGCAGCGCTGCACCTGCTCACCTGGCTGCAGATCAAGGCCCTGGCGCTGCAGGCCGGGGTGAGTTCAGTCGTGGCGGCGGGGGACGAGTTTGTGATCCGGCTGCCCATCCTGGAGGGGAGCCAGCGGGAGCGCCTGCGACGGCGCTACCTGCGCGACCAGGCAGTGAAGATCGGCCCCCAGTTCGTCCGCCTCGACCGCCGCGCGCTCGACGATGCCTGGAGCGACAAGCTCATGGGGCTGCTGGAAGTGCTGGCGGCGTAGGACAACGTTTCAGGGCGCCTGATGGTCTGGCAGGGCATGAGGGCGTGAGGAGGTAACACGATCACGCCTCACCAGACGGTGCAGCTGGCTGAAACCATCGCTCAGATCATACGCTTCGAGCGGAAGTAGAAAAAGAGCGCCAGGCCGATCACAAACATCACCATCAGCACCACCGGTAGCGCGTAGGGGTTCTCAGCGTTGGGGATGAAGACGTTCATCCCCAGAATGCCGGTGATCAGCGTCATCGGGCCGAGGATGACGGTGATCAGCGTGAAGAGCTTCATCTCCTGGTTGATGCGATAGGAGGTGAGGCTGAACAGTGTCGAGTCGAGGCCCTCGATAATCTCCTTCTGCTCCTCGAGCATATCCCAGGCCCGATTGAGCCCATCGACCAGGTCGCCGAAGTAGGCCTCTTCATCAAGCCGGAGGAACTCGCGCTCGCGACTGGCCAGCAAGCGCATCACCGGGATATTGGGCTTGAGAATGCGGCGCAGCGCGATAATATCGCGGCGCAGATAGGAGAGCTCCTGGACAGTGTGGCGCGTATCGGTCTTGAACATCGCCTCCTCGACGCTGTCGAGCTTCTCGTCAAGGCGGTGGAGCATCGGGAAGCAGTAGTTGACCAGGGCCTCGATCAGGCGGTAGAGCAGGAAGCCGGAGCCGCGACCGAGCAGCAGGGCGCTCCCGCGCTCATCGCCGGCCGTCTGGGCGAGGCGGCGCATCGGGCGGAGGTGCCCATCGTGGAAGGTGACCACAAAATCGGCGCCGACAAAGAAGTCGACCTCGCTGATCACCGAGAGGCGCTCCACCTCGTCGAAAACCGGGAAGTGCAGCACCAGGAAGACGTACTCCTCGTCCTCATTGTCATCGAGCTTGGGACGCTGGATGCGCGAGAGCACGTCTTCGATGTGCAGGGGATGGAAGTTATAGTGCTCGCCAAGGGCGTGGACCTCGTCGCGCGTCGGGTAGATCACATCGACCCAGGTCAGCCCGTTGTGCACATAATGCTTGCGGATGGCCGCGGGGGTGGTCGGCACACGCCTGGATCCGGAGCCAACCGGGAGCTGGTCACGCCGGGCCATTCCGACACCTCATCTGCAAGAGCGATGCTGCCGCTGCCCCCATTATACCGATTCTGCTTCATGGCAGCGCATTGGCTCAGCTCCACACCTCCACAGCGCTCCAGCTCTCCAAAGCCCTGTGTGGAGCTGGAGCGCTGTGGAAATGAGCGGGACAATGCGGGATTGCCAATTCCACCTGGTATTATAGCGCCAGTGTCGGTTGTCGGCTCTCCCTGCACGGCCAGGTCTGTTGCAGAGTCTTTGGGGCCTGCCCCAAACCACCAGACAAACACAGTACGGGGCGGCTCCGCCGCCCCGTGCTGCACCGCTGGAGGCGGACATGACATCCGCCCGACCCGTAAACCCTAGAAATCCCACCAGACCCAGTGGTACGAACTGACCGGCAGCGGACGGGGCGGCATGGGCTGCCCGGGCTTGGGCAGCTTGTTGTTGAGCGGGTTGACCGTGGCGCTCCGGGCGTAGATGTAGGCCGGCTTACCGGCGTTCATATCGAAGGCGGTCTTGACCCAGGCCTGGGCGATCGTCTGCTGAGCCCAGGGGAAGTCAATGCCGAAGAAGCTCGGCATGCGCATGTTGTCGACCAGCCGCCCACCGAAGGCGACATCGGCCATGTTGCTGTTAAAGCCGAGCAGCATGTGGGCGCCCTGGAAGGCGCCGAACCACTTGCGAATCGGCTCGCTACCCGGACTGTAGCCCTGCACCCGTAGGGTCTGGCACGAGGCAAAGCCGGCCCAACGCATTGTCTGGTAGCGGGCATTGCTGCCGGTGAACCAGGTACTATCCTTGTTGGAGGCCATCGAGATGCCAGCTGGCCCACCGTGGCCGGCATAGTAGACGAAGTCGGCCCGGTCCACGCCATACGAGCAGTCGGAGCCGCTCAGGCCACAGTCACGCCAGTCACGCTCCCAGGCCGAGCCGTTGGTCCAGTAGAAGCGCTGGCTGTAGCCGTAGCCGAGCATGCCGCTGCGGAAGCCGGTGGCATCGGGGATGACCCCCGGCAGATCCGAGCCGCCGGGCCCGAACGGCGGGTAGTCCCAATTCGCCTCGACGCCGAAGCTGTAGCCGGTCTGGGCGAGGATCGCCGCGGCGCTCGCCGCGCCTTCCCCAGCAGGCTGCCCATCGCCAGGCGCGGCCACGGGCGTGGCGCCCCGGCTGGCCGCGAGCAGCGGAATGTAGAGCGACGGGGCGACACTGGGCGTCAGGCTGACCTGGGCTTCGCGGATCACGCCCTCGTTATCGGTCACGCGCAGCACGACGCTGACCGGGTCGGGCGTGCCGACCTTGCTCAACACCGGCAGGTTGCTCGTCGTAAGCTCGACCGTGCCCGCTGCGGACAGGGCGTTCGGCGCGCTCAGCGACTCGCCCTCGCCAGTGAACCACTGGTAGCTGTAGGGCGCCGTGCCCGCGCTGATCGTCCCCCGGAAGGTCACCGCGGCGCCGGGGGTAAAGCGCGTGCCACTGGCCGGGGCGGTAATGTTCACCAGCGGGCCGAAGCCGCCCGGCCCCGACTGGGCGAGTGGCACGACGATATCGCGCAAAACGATCGTCTCGCCACCCACGGTCACCTCAATGCCCTCGAAAGCGAGCACCGGCTCCATGATCCGCTGCTCCACCGCCGCATCGAGCACATTGTAGTAGAGCTCGGGTTGGGGCACGTTGATATTGGTGGCACCGGGGTAGGAAGCAGCCACGCGCTGCTGCACCTGCGCGCGCAGCACGTTCGGGTCGGCGATCGGCACCTCGCGCGACGAACCAGGCTGGCGGCTGAAGAAGGGCATCGCTACCGCCGCCAGGCCGGGCACCGACGAATCCAGGCTGGGCGCCGTGCCCTGGGCCGTCGTGGTGAAGAGCAGCGAGAGGTGACCGCCCGCCCCGCCGAGCGGCAGCGCCGGCCCGTTCTGGCGATCCCTGAACGGGTTGAGGGTCATCGGCACACGAACGACCACGCCAACCGTTTGCTCCGTTCCTGGAGCGTTGGGCGTGCCGGCGGGCAGCGTGACGGAGCGGATCAGACTCGTCTCGTAGAGCGGGTTCTGCGGGTTGGGGTTAAAATCACAACCCTGCGGGTTCGGCGTGCTCACCCCCTGCGGGTTCTGCGGGCCGGTCAGCAGGTTGCCCTGGCGATCCATAAAGTCGTTCAGCACCAGGAAGAGACATGCCAGTCGCTCGGCCTGGCCCCGGTCGATCGCCCCGCGGGACTCCTCCCGGCCCAATTCATTCACGTTGAAGGCGTAGAAGCCACCACTGGCGCGGTAGCGGGTTAACAGCGAGGTGGTATCGGTGTTGGGCACGGTGAAGCGCAGATTGCCCAGATAGCTCTCGCTCGCTACCTGCTGCCCGGCAAAGATGTCGCTGAAACGCTGCGCGAGGTCGGCGGTTGAACCGACGTTAACACTGGGGGCGATCAGCTGGAAGACCGGCAGGGTCTGGCCCTGCTGGAGCACAATGTTGTTCGCGGTCACGAAGGTGGAAGGCGCGGAACGGGCGGTGAGGACACCACCGAGGGTGAGAGCCAGGGCCAGGGCCAGGAGCAGGACACGAAGCGGCGGACGTGACGAACGTGATGACACCGGCGTCTCCTTTCGTCCAATCGCTCAGGGGCACACCAGCCGGCACAATGCCAGCAACCGGTCAGCGCGGCGCGACCAGACATACGTGTTCACACGCGGGGTAACCCTCGCGTCTGGGAGTGAGGGCGTCCCGCCCTCGTCGCGTCTACGAGGGCACGATGCCCTCGCTCCCAGGAGAAATGTGAACACGTACTACCAGACCTCACCCGATCCGTCGAGGAGAACCAGGCGCGGATGGCACGCGTCGAGCGCGACCCAATCATACGACACCTCGGCAAGCCTGTGCACCATGCTGAACGAGACCGGGCACAGCTTTTGGCTATTCCCGCGAGGAATACGTTGACCACAGCGGTCCGGCGGACTACAATGGCCGCGGTTTGTGGCGGCACGTCGGCTGCGCACCCGCCAGCGCGAGGACATCGCACGCCGGCTGGCGTGGCTACGCCCCGACCGCACGGCGTTGAAAGGAGCGCTGATGGCACGTTCACTCTACCTGGTGCCAATGGAACGGCACGCAGGAACGTCGCTGCTCTCGCTCGGCATCCTCGACTATGTGCTGCGCAAGACGCGGCGGGTGGCCGTCTTTCGGCCGGTGATCCGCGATGAGGCTGCGCTGCGGCCCGACAAGACGATCGACCTGCTGCTCAGCCACTTTCGCCTCGACCAGGCCTACCGCGCGAGCTACGCGCTGACCGCCTCGGCCACCGATGAGTTGCTGGCCCACAATCGCTACGATCAGCTCCTGAACCAGATCATCGCCGCCTACCAGCACCTCGCGCGGCGCTACGACTTCGTGCTCTGCCTGGGCTCCGACAGCCATCACGAGGCGCCCCACTTCGAGTTCAACCTCAATGTCGAACTGGCCCGCAGCCTCGACAGCCCGGTGATGCTGCTGACCAGCGGCCAGGGACGCAGCCCCGAGGACGTGGCCGGCACGCTACGCCAGGCCCGCGCGGCCTTTCGCGCCAGGGGCTGCCCGGTTGTCGGGCTGGTGGTGAATAAGGTCGAGCCCGCGCGCCGCGAAGAGGTGCAGATGGCCCTTACTCACGACCTCGAGCTCGACGATGGCCAGATTGTTGTGTTACCCGCCGACCCGGTGCTGGCCAGCCCGACCATGCGTGAGATCGCCGAGCAACTCAACGGCGAGGTCCTCTATGGCCACAACCAGCTGGAACGCCAGGCCACCCGCGTCATGGTCGTCGCCATGCAGATGGAGCACTATCTCGATCGGCTCAGCGACCACGCCCTGCTGGTCACGCCCGGCGACCGGGGCGATATCCTGCTGAGCGCGGTGCTCGCCAATCACTCGGCGAACTACCCGACCCTGGCCGGTATCGTGCTGACCGCCGACCAGCGGCCCTCGGCCGTGCTGACCCGCCTGCTCGACGGCCTGGAGGAGATCCCGCCGGTGATCGCAGTGGCAAGCGACACCTACGAGGCGGCCACCGAGTTGTATCACGTCAAGTCGTACATCACGACTGATACGCCAGCCAAGATCGAGCTTGGCCTGCAACTCTGCGCCCAGTTCATCGATGGGCCTGCCCTCGAGCGGCGCTACGGCGAGGTCGAGCCACGGGGCATCTCGCCACGGCTGTTCCTCTACAACCTCGCCCAGCAGGCGCGGGCCAACCGGCGGCGGATTGTGCTGCCCGAGGGCAGCGAGGAGCGCATCCTGCGCGCCAGCGCCATCCTGGTGCGCGAGCAGATCGCCGAGCTCATGCTGCTCGGCGACCCGCAGGAGATCCGCTCACTGGTCAATCGGCTGGGGTTCGAGCTCGATCTGCGCCAGGTGACGATCATCGACCCCGCCAGCTCACCGCAGCTCGAAACCTACAGCGAGGACCTGTACCAGCTGCGGCGTGACCGCGGCCTCACCCGCGAGCAGGCCCGCGACCTGATGCTCGACGTTTCATACTTCGGCACCATGATGGTCTACCTCGGCCACGCCGACGGGATGGTCTCGGGTGCGGTCCACACCACCGCGCACACGATCCGCCCGGCTTTGCAGATCATCAAGACCCGCCCCGGGATCTCGATCGTCTCGTCGGTCTTCTTTATGTGCCTTGAGGATCGCGTGCTGGTCTACGGCGACTGCGCGATCAACCCCAAGCCGACGGCAGAGCAGCTGGCCGACATCGCGATCGCCTCGGCCGACACCGCCCGGCTGTTCGGCATCGAGCCGCGCGTGGCCATGCTCTCCTACTCCACCGGCGCCTCCGGGTCAGGCGAGGAGGTGGAACGGGTGCGCACTGCCGCCGAACTGGCCAGGGCCCGCCGCCCCGACCTGCTGCTCGAAGGGCCGCTGCAGTACGACGCCGCCGTCGACGAGGATGTCGCGCGCACCAAGATGCCCGGCTCGCAGGTCGCGGGCCGGGCAACGGTGCTGATCTTTCCCGATCTCAACACCGGCAACAACACCTACAAGGCGGTCCAGCGCGAAACCGGTTCGATCGCGATCGGCCCGGTGCTCCAGGGCCTGAACAAGCCGGTGAACGACCTCAGTCGCGGCTGCAGCGTCGAGGACATCGTCAACACCGTCGCGATCACCGCCATCCAGGCCCAGGAGACACCTGAGCCGGCGCTCGCTTGATTACATCTAGCCCCCACCTGAACGCAGCGGGGTCGTATCTCGTGTGGACTGCGACGGCGCAGCGGCGAGCAGGTCGGGCAGCAGCTGCGGCTCGCCGCTGCTGGGGATGAAGGTCACCCGCGCGCCGCTCTCGCTGATGTTCTGCAGCTCGAGGATGGCGAACAGCGCGTCGGAGACCTCGCGGTCGACGCTGATGCGGTTCAGCGCCGCGCCAAGGATCTTTGGACGGATGGCCTGGGCCTGGGCAAAGGCGATCGCCGCCTGGCGCTCGGCCGTGTTGGTGATGATGCTCACCTGGTTCGCGCCGTCCTGCAGGATGGCCGAGGTCACCTGGCGCAACCGGTTGACCACCTTGGCCTCGATCTGGCGGATCATACCGGCGTCACGGAAGTGCACCTTGCGCACATAGACCGAGCCTAGCTTGTAACCCCACTCCATCGACTTGGGCGAGACCTCGGCGCGCACCGCCTGGCTCATGGCATGGCGGTTTTCGAGCATCTCGGCCAGCGGCATATTGCTGAGCGTGCGCACCACGGCGTTGCTCACGTTGGCCGCCAGCGAGCCCTGCGGATCGGCGTTTTTGAACAGGTACGCGACCGGGTCGCTGATCGCCATCTCGTACCAGACGCCGATACCCATCGGCGCGCCCTCCTCGGAGTTCACCGGCTGGCTGCGCAGGTAGCGCTGGTCGAGGCGCATATCCAGCACCGTGCACTTGCCGAAGAGATTGACGATAAACGCGGCCGGTCCAAAGCGGGCCGGCAAGATGTGCAGCCCCGGTTCACGCAGCACGCCCAGCACCGAGCCAAACAGCGTGTAGACGTGGCAGGTGCCCTCGCGCACAACGGTGTAAAAGCCAAACGCCTGACCCAGCGCGATGACCAGCGGCACGAGGATAAAGGCGAAGATGAACGTCGCGCCAGCGGCACCGAGGAACAACAACAGGCTGGTCATCGCTCCACCTCCATGATCACGCGCTCGGCCTGGCGGAAGAGATTCAGGCGCACGTTGCGCAGGTAGGCGGTCAGCGCCCCGGGGCCACTGGCGCGCAGCCGGTGCAACTGCTCGGCCAGCGCCAGCAGCGGCTCCACCTCAGCCTGGGCCTTCAGCGTCTCGATCTCCACCGCGCGCTTCGACTGGACGATCTTCTGGTCAGCGGCCGCCTGGGCCAGACTGATGTCCGACGAGACCTGGTTGTGGGCAGTATTGATCGCCGCCATCGCCGACTCGACATCGGGCGGGGCGTCGATCTCGGTGATCAGCGAGGCATCAAGGGCAATACCGTAGCGCGCCGGCGAGGAGAGGCACTCGCGGTCCATATGCTCGTTCAGGTCACGCAGGTTCTTGCGCAGGTCGTTGATCGACACGCCACTGACCGCACTGGCATCAGCCGGCTGCGAGGCCAGCGCGCCATCGCTGGGCAGCGGCGGCGCCTCAAAGTTGGCAATGCGCTCGCGCAAGATGGAGACAAAGTAGCCCATCACGTGCACGACCGGGCTCTTGACCCCGAACAGGTAGGCGTAGAGGTGGCGCTCCGAGACCCGGTAGCGGATCTGGCCCTTGAGCCCGACGTTCAACTGGTCCTTGGTGACGGCTTCGAGCACTGTGCCGCCGTGGTTGGCGCGTGGGTCCTCCAGGTCAACCGCCATGTTGATCGTCTGGGTCGCCACCGAGACCTTGTAGATGCGCTCCCACGGCCACTTGAAGTAGGGGCCGCCGGGCGGAATGACGCGCAGCTGCGGATAGCGGTAGCGTTCGCGCTCCTCAGGGCGCAGATACTCGGCAAAGGGATCCTCGCTGCTCGCCTCGGCGGGCAGCCGTTCGGCGCGCCCGAAGATCGTCTTCACGGCGCGCTCGTTCTGGTCGACGGTGTAGAAGCTGAAGACGATGTAGCGAACGAGGAACCAGCCGATGAGGCCCACAATGATCCCGAGGCTGATAGCGGTCATAGGCGGAGCGGCTCCTTTCGGGCTTGACGGACGGCCGATCGGTTCCGACACCATAATAGACGCCACAGCGCACCAGAGTGTTGCCGGCGCAGCGGGGGGTGATCCTGATTCTGCTTGCTGGCATCGCACTGGCTCAGCTCCACACCTCCACAGCGCTCCAGCTCGACAAAGCCCTGTGTGGCGCTGGAGCGCTGTGGAGCTGAGCGGGACAATGCGGGATTACCAATGCCACCTGGTATGCGACGAGCAGGCGAGGACAGGCACGACGCAGCCCCGTCGGGCCGCAGCATGTGCGCCCCGGGCCCGCTCCGGGACACGGCGCCCCGCAGTGGCCCGTGCTGCGGCCTGAACCCGTTGCGAGGTGACCGGGTGACCACTCGTGCGATTGCAGATTGCAGATTTGCGATGGTAGATTGGGCGCGGCAAATCTGGACACGGTCGCGGTCGCGCTGATGCCCGAACAGGTCGCCTGGAACTGCACTAGGAACCCGCCGCAAGCCGCTGCTCTTGCGGGCGAGCGGTTCGGCGGGTTGCCGCATGCGTTGCCTAACAAGCCGCGAGGCTTATGGTCTTTGAGTAACTACTCCGCTATAGCCCGCGCCGGCGGGCTTCGCATTCCATAGCCGCGGGCTTTAGCCCCACGGCCGGCTCGGCATACCGGAGTAATTTCTCAATACCCTTGCGCCTCTGCGGAGCGTCACACGACCCTCCGTGCCGCCATTGTGCCATCCGTCGGGGCGACCCACCCTGGTCGCCTCTCAGGGGTAGGGG
>JACAEO010000077.1 GCA_013388805.1 Chloroflexota bacterium | reverse complement strand
CGCCCCGGCCCCGCCGCCCGTGCCCGCCGCGCCGCCCCCCGTCCCGGTCGCCGAGCCGCTCACCGTGGCCTGCCCGCGCTGTGGGCGCCTTAACAAGCAGCGCGCCCGTTTCTGCGCCTCATGTGGCGCGCCGCTCGCCGGGCCTCCCGCGGCACGTCTGCGTATCACCTCGCCCTACCGGAGTTGGGAGCAGCCGATCGAGAAGCTCCCCCTCCGCATCGGCCGCCGCGACCCGCGCCAGAACCATTACCCCGAGCTCGATCTTGCCGAGCACGATCGCGGCATCGCCTCGCGCCACCACGCCACCATCCAGCGCGATGGCGATTTCTATACGATTGTCGACCTTGGCAGCACCAACGGGACGATGCTGAATGGCACCCTGATCACCCCACGCCAGCCCCAGCGCCTCCGCCAGGGCGATCGCATCAAGATTGGTGAAGTCGAGATTGAATTTCGCTGGGCGGAGGCATAGTGCAGCCGATACGTGCTTCGGCCCGCCTCGCCCGCAGGAGTAGCATGACACCACCACGCGTCCTGATCCTCCGCGCCCCTGGCATCAACCGCGACCACGATGCGGCCTTCGCCTGTGAGCTCGCCGGCGGCGCCCCCGAACGGATCCACGTCAATCGCCTGGCCGCCGGCGCCGTGCGCCTCGCCGATTATGCGATGCTGGTCATTCCCGGCGGCTTCTCCTATGGCGACCACCTCGGTGCCGGCAAGCTGCTCGCCGTCGATCTCGTTCATCGCCTCGGCGACCAGCTCCAGCGCTTCATCGCCGATGGGCGCCCGGTGATCGGCATCTGCAATGGCTTCCAGGTGCTGGTGAAGGCCGGCCTGCTCCCCGGTGTCGCGCTTGCCGCGCCCGGCATGGCCGCGAGCGCGCTAGTGACCCTGACCGAGAACGACTCCGCGCGCTTCGAGTGCCGCTGGGTCCAGCTTGGCCCCGACCCGGCCAGCCGCTGCCGCTTCACCCAGGGCATCACGCACCCGATCGAGGTGCCGGTCGCCCACGGCGAGGGCCGCCTGGTGACCCGCGATGCCGCCGCCCTCGACCTGCTGCGCGCCCAGGGCCTCGTCGCCCTGCGCTATCTCGCTGCCGACGGCGCGCCCGTCGCCTACCCCGCCAACCCCAATGGCTCGCTCGATGCCATCGCCGGCATCTGCAACCCCCAGGGCAATGTCCTTGGCCTGATGCCCCACCCCGAGAATGCTGTGCTGCCGCAGCAGCACCCGCGCTGGACCCGTGAGCCCCGGCGCGCCACCGGCGATGGCCTGCTGATCTTCCGCAACGCGGTGCAGTATGCCGCCTCACTCTGAGCACTGGCTGATAGCCAGTCGCTGCGGGCCACAAGACACGCCCGCAGCCCTGATATGACGACTATGGTTCTCTACCCGCCTGACGACCCGTTTCTGTTCAACATCACCCTGTTCGGTATCCCGATCGCGGTGCGCTGGTATGGCGCGATCATTATGAGCGGTGCCCTGCTGGCCGCCTATTTCAGTACCCGCCGTGCTGCAAACCGCGGCTACGACCCCGACCACGTCTGGAACCAGTTGATGCTCGGCCTGCTGCTCGGCATCGCCGGCGCCCGCATCTACTACGTCACCTTCGAGTGGGAGCGCTTCGCCGCCAACCCCTGGAGTGTGCTCAACCTGACCACCGGCGGGCTGGCCATCCACGGTGCGCTCATCGGTGCCGTGCTCTCAGTGATCATCTACACCCGCTGGAACCGCCTCCCCCTCTGGGATTGGCTGGACGTCTGTGTGCCGGGCTTTCTGCTGGGCCAGGCCATCGGCCGCTGGGGCAACTTCTTCAACCAGGAGGCCTACGGACGCCCCACCAGCCTGCCGATCGGCGTGCGCATCGATCCCGAGCGCCGCGTGCCGCCCTTCACCGACATGCAGCAGTACCCGATCGATACGCTCTTCCACGCCACCTTCCTCTACGAGTCGCTCTGGAACCTGGCCGGGGTTGGCCTGCTTATATTCGCCGATCGGCGCATTGGCCATGGCGCGCCAGCCGGCAAGCGCTGGCTGCGCCCCGGCGACCTGTTCTTCCTCTACGGGATCATCTACTCCGCTGGTCGCTTCTGGATCGAGGGCTTGCGCACCGACAGCCTCTGCCTCAATGGCGTCGGCGGTGACTGCAGCGGCTCGCTCCGCGTCGCCCAGCTCATCAGCCTGGTGATCATCGGTGCCTGTGTCGTGGCACTGGTCACCAATCATCGGCGCACAGACACTCCGTCAGCGCCTACGCCTGCTACCCACGACTCGCTTGCCGGAAATGGCAGCGAGCCCTGATGGCGCCTCTAATCGGTTCCTAGCGCTGCTACCCCCCGCTTCTGATCCCGCCGTATCACGAAGGAGAGGATCGGTGGGGTGAGCAGTGTACTTAGCAGCACCACGATGACGATCACCGAGAAGATCCTGTCGTTCACCACTCCTAGCGCCTGTCCGGTGGCAGCGAAGATCAGACCTACCTCACCCCGGGGCACCATTCCCCAGCCAACCGTCTGTTTGTTCACTTTTCCTGCCACTAACCCGGAGACGGCCTTGCCCAGGAAGGCTATGACGGTGATCCCCAACGCCACCAGCAGTACCTCCCCATTGAACAGCGTCTCCAATCGGACGGCCATACCGGTGAGTACAAAGAAAATCGGGGTTAAGAGGTGCCCTATTGGCTCGATAATATCCTCAACATGACGATCTGCATGGTGCTGCATAATCGCCTGAATCTGTCCCACATCTTGCAGCTTATGCTGCTCCAACTCCGTCCGCAATGCAGTCACGATCTGGGGACTCTCGAACGACTCAAAGTGCACCGCGTCGAGCACCAGCCCTGCTGCAAACGCCCCCACAATCGGCGCAAGGCCGATCAGTTCGGCAAAAAATGCGCAGATCAGGCCAAAGCTGATCGCCAGCGTAAACTTCATTCCCGTGCCGGTATGGATCTTCGAGAGGATCCGGCCAAGCCACGGCGCCAGGAGTTGACCGAGAAAAACGGCTGCCACCAGGAACCCCACCGCTTTCAGCGTGATGATGCCAATGTCAAGGCCGCTAATGTTGCCGTTCTTCACAATCGCCGAGACGACCGCCAGGATGATTAATCCCAGCACGTCGTCAATGACCGCTGCGCCAAGGACGATCTGCGCCTCTGACGACTGAAGTGTTCCTAGATCGCGGAATACCCGTGCTGTGATGCCCACCGAGGTCGCTGTGAGCGTGGCCCCCAGGAAGAGATAGGTGTTGAATGACTGCCCTGGCAGTAACAGCGGGCCCGCCAGATACGTAGCTGTGACAAATGGCACCACGACGCCGACGAAGGCTACCGCCAGGGCGCGTATGCCCACCTGCCGCATCTCCGTCACGTTGGACTCAAGCCCTACCTGGAAGAGCAGTACGATGACCCCGAGCTCAGCCAGGAACTCAATGATAGGGTTGTGCTTGATCGGTTCGAAGATCGGTATCCCGATCATGACGAGGTTTCCTAACACGACTCCGATGAGAAGTTCCCCCAGCACCGGGGGCTGCCCAATGCGCTCCACCAGGCTGGACAGCCGCGCCGCTATGAGGATGACCGCAATCATCAGGAGCGTTGCTCCTACGGACGTCGCTTCCATACAACCTCATCATCATCAGTGTCCCGAACAGGCCAGTCACAACCATTGCGCTGCAAGCGTCACAAAACAACGCCCCGCGCTTACTCGCTCGTGACTTGCCATCCCAGCATTGGCTCGCCTTCAGGTAGATGCTGTATGGTAACACAATTCTGTGCTGCCAGGAACGTCCTATGTTTGCTCCTGTGGTAAAGATACCTTAACAAGATCCTGCCGGAGCAACTGGGGCGATGGGTCTGGCAGTCGGGCGCTCACTCCCGCCTCATAAACTCGCGATACGCTTTCCGCTGCTTTGCTCATCAACACCCGCTTCTGCCTGGAGGGATTGAAGGGGTGACAGATGGTTCGCCTCACCTATGTCAGCCTTAGTGCAGTTCCAGGCGACCTGTTCGGGCATCAGCGCGACCTCGACCGTGTTCAGATGCGCCGCGCCCAATCTACCATCGCACATCTGCAATCTGCAATCGCATTAGCTGAGCTGGCGCGTCTCGGGGTCGTAGCGGCCCGCAAGCTCGTTTGGCGTAGTGTCTTCCATCGGCTTTACGCCGGTAAGGAAGGCGGCCCGGTCGAGCATATGGGCCGCCACCGGGGCGGTGATGAAAAAGAAGGCGATCAGCAGCAGCATCTTGAAGACGATCCGCAGGTCGCTGATGAAGAAGATACCCGCGCCGAGCAGCACCCCGATGATGCCGAGGGTGCCCGACTTGCCCCCCGCATGGACCCGTGTATAGAGGTCAGGCAGGCGCACCAGCCCTATCGACGAAACGACGATGAAGAAGACACCGACGAGTGTGATCAGCAGCGTGAGGATCTCCAGCGGTGTCATCAACTCCTCCCCTCTTCGATCAGGCGAGCAATGGCTACCGTGCCGAGGAAGCCCAGCACGGAGATCACAATCAGCGTATCGAGCAACACTAGCTCGCCGGTCGTGACGACGAACATGGTAATGAGCCCGACCAGGTGGATGATGATCAGATCGAAGGCCACAACCCGATCGGGGATGCTTGGCCCGCGGAGCAGGCGCCATACGGCAGCGCCCAGCGAAAGGCTCATCACCAGCATGAGGATGGCCATGCCGCTCTGAAACGCGCTCATGGTAGCAACTCCAGGACACGACGCTCAAATTCTGCCTTGGTCCTGCGTCGTAACTGCTCCGGATCACCGACGCTGAAGGTGTGGATGTAGAGGGTCTTACGGTCGCTCGATACGTCGAGGGTTACGGTGCCTGGCGTCAGTGTGATCAGGTTGGCCAGGGTCGTAATGCCGGCATCGCTCTGCACATCGAGCGGGATGGCTACAATACCGGGCTTGATCTGCAGCTTCGGCGCGAGTACCGCCCTGGCCATTGCGATATTCGACTTCACAATTTCGACGAAGCCGAAGCCGATGAAGCGTAGCCAGCGCCAGATCGTCAGCAGCGGGTTGCGTGTGCGGAGCTGCAGGTAGCGCCGCAGTGTAAACGGCTCGTCAAAGAAGGACCGCCACGATAGCCAGAGGATTACGAAGCCAAAGACCAACCCGATGATCCAGTCCACGATACCAGACGCCCCCGTGATCATCACCCAGGTCAGGGCAAGTAACAGATTCAACCAGATCATGATCCGTCTCCTTCGTTTCGACTGTATCCAGCTACGCCGCCTACGTAGCCTGGCTGGACAACGTCGACCTTAGTGCCCCACTGCCAATTCAACTGCCTCACAGCCATTCGGGCCGCAGACATCGCGTACCAGGCTGGCGGTGTCAAACACCTGCTCGGCCGCCAGCGCGCTGTACTCTAGCGTCGGCGCTGCGCCAATTCCCATCGCGATGCTGACCGCTACCAGCACGGCTGCCGGTGCGAGCAGGCCCACCCCGGCGCGTGGCATGGCGCTCAGATCGCTGTAGGCCTTCTTCCAGAAGACCTCGTTCCAGATCTTCAGCATCGAGAAGAGCGTGAAGAGACTGACCGTCGCGGCCACGCCGACGATCAGCCACTGCTCCTGGGCCAGCCCGGCCTGGATCAGCCCGAGCTTGCCAAAAAAGCCGGTCAGCGGTGGCACACCCACCAGCGCAAAGCTGGCTAGCAGCCAGAGCAAGGCCAGCATTGGCTCGCGCCGGGCCATGCCGCCCATCTGCTTCAGCTCGCCGGTGCCGGTCAGGTGCTCTGCTGCCCCGCCGATCAGGAACAGTGCCGTCTTGACCACAATGTTGTGCGCCATGAAGAGAATGCCGGCCGTCATCCCGGCCACGCTGACCAGGCCCAGGCCCATGGCCATGTAGCCCACCTGGCTGACAATGTGAAACGCGAGGATGCGCCGCACATTCACCTGGGCCATCGCCCCGATCACGCCGACCACCATCGTCACACCGGCAACCACCAAAATGAGCGGCGCCAGACGGGCCAGCTCGCTCTGGAACACCGTGCCAAAGACCCGGTAGAGCGCGTAGATTCCCACCTTGGTGAGCAAACCACCGAACAGGGCGGTCACCGCGATGTTCGGCGTGTGGTAGCTGGTGGGCAGCCAGAAGAACAGCGGCGCCAGGCCGGCCTTGCTGCCAAAGGCGACCAGAAAGAAGCCGGCGACTGCCGTCACCAGCGAAGCATCCTGGATCGTGCTCAGCCGCTCGGCCAGGTGCGCCATGTTCAAGGTGCCGGCCACCCCGTAGAGCAGGCCCGCGCCGACCAGAAAGCAGATACTGCCAAAGAGGTTCAACACCACGTACTTCAGACCGCCCTCGAGCTGGCCACGCGATCCGCCAAGGGTAATCAGCCCGAACGAGGCCACCAGCAGGATCTCAAACCAGACGTAGAGGTTGAAGAGATCGCCAGTCAGAAAGGCCCCACTACAGCCGAAGAGCAGCAGCAACAGCAGTGGGTAGTAGTAGAAACGCTCCTGGCGCGCATCCACCGTAGCGAAGCTGTAGCCGATCGTCACCAGCGTCAGCAACGCCGTGAGCACCAGCATGATCGCGCTCAGCCCATCGGCCACCAGCGTAATGCCGAAGGGCGCCGACCAGCCCGCCGCCTGCGTAACCTGCCGGCCCGTGGCGGCGATCGTCACCAGCAGCCAGGCGCCGTACCCCAGGTTGAAGAGCGTCGCGGCCACAGCGATCACCCGCACCCAGCCGTGCTGACGAACGATGATCGTCGCGACGCTGGCGCTGAGCAGCGGAACGATCAGCGGGAGAAACAGATGGTGTGCCATATGCCTTCCTACAGCCTATCAGTCGAGGTCATCGCATCGAGATCATCGCTCTCGACGGCCTGATCAGCACGGTATGCCAGGGCCATCACGAAGGTGAGGAGCCCAAAACTGATCACGATCGCGGTCAGGATCAGCGCCTGGATCAGCGGATCGGCACTATCCGGCGGGGCCACACCGGCCTCCGGCTTGACGAAGGGCGGGCGCGCCTTGATCAGGCCATCGCCCATCAGGAAGAGCAGCAGGTTAGCCCCGTGGCTGAGCAGCACCAGGCCCAGGATCAGCTTGACCACGCTGCGCCGGAGCATCAGGTAGATACCGCCCGCGAAGAGTGTCCCAACCACTAGCGAAAGGATCAAGGTCATAGGATCGTTACTCCTGACATTGTGGCGAACAAGCGTGCGCCCGTATCTGGGAGCGCGCCAGCGCTCCGCACCTCCACACCGCCACCGAGCCCCCCGTCACGCCTCGGGGGCGACACGGTCCGCACTGACGGGGCGGCGCCGTAGCGGGTAGAGGATGGGCTCTTCGGCGAGCACCAGGGCCAGCTGGGTCGTTACGCCGATCACTGTCAGGTAGACGCCGATATCGAACAGCACCGGTGTGCCCAGCTTGCCGATTCCCGGGATCGGCTCCTTGAGCCAGAAGGCAAGCATGTAGGCCTGGCCCGTGACCAGGCCGATCAGGCCCCACACCGCCGCGAAGATTACCCCGACGGCGGCCAGGCCCAGGAAGTTGACGGGAATGATCCTGCGGACGTGCACCGGGCCATAGGCGATGATCTGGAGAATGAACGCCGATGCGGCCAGCAGCCCGCCGATAAACCCGCCGCCCGGCAGGTTGTGACCGCGCACCAGCATAAACAATGAGAGCAGCAGCAGAATCGGCAGCATTAGCCGGGCCACCGTGCGCAGGATGATCGAGTCATACATGTGAAGTGTCTCCGCTATGCCTTTAGCCAGGGTTCCGACGCCGTTTCCTGCTGCTCCTGCTGCCCATGCTCCGGAGGCGTTGCCCCGTCGAGGCTAGCGGGCGGCGTCGGCGCCTCCTCGTCGTCGCGCGTCGGCTCGACGCTCGGGCGCAGGCGCAGCATCGCGTAGATGCCGAGCAGTGCGATGAACAGCACCACGATCTCACCCATGGTGTCGAAGCCGCGGAAGTCGACCAGGATCACATTGACCACGTTGTCGCCAAAGCCCTGGCTGCGGCTCTCGGCGCGGAACGCCTGGCTGATGCTGGCAAACTGCATGTTGCTCGCCGCCGCAAAGGCGACCCCGGCCATCATCAGCCCGGCAAGCCCGGCGATCAGCCCATCACGCGCGCGCTCGGAGTCGCTCGTCAGCCGCTCGAAGCCCACCGGTAGCACGGCAAAGAGCAGCATCAGGAAGACCGTGGCGAGCGTCTCGATCAGCAGTTGGGTCAGGGCCAGATCGGGCGCGCTGTAGATCACGAACAGAAAGGCGATCATCGCTCCCACGATGCTGGAGGCGATGATCGCGCCGAGCCGCGAACGGGCCCGTAGCGTCGCCAGGACGCCGACGGGGATGAGCAGCGCGCTCACAAGCTCGAACGGCCCGACCCCGGCGAGATTCGGCAGCACCAGCCCGTTGAAGCCGAAGAGTACCAGCGGCGGCATTACCACGGCCACCAGCGCGAGCACGGCCCAGGTCATGTAGCTGCGCAGCTTCCCGTTCTGCAGGGTGCGGGTGAAGCTGGTGGCACCCTGGAGCATCCCGTTGATCGCCGCGTCGTAGATCCGGTCGCCGTTGAACCAGAGCGGCAGCGGCGAGGGTGCCGCCGCGATCTGTGGCTCGAAGCGTGTCAGCACGGCGCCGATCAGCAGGGCGGTCATGCTGAGGATCAGCGGCAGGCTGAGCTCGGACGGGATGAGGTAGAGGCTGATCTTCACCCCGTCGTCGGCGATCGCGTTCACCGCCGGTTGCAGCAGCGCCGCAGTGGCCGGCAGCAGGCCGAGCGGCAAGATCACCGAGAGGGTGGTCAACACCGCCGGGCCGACGAGCATGCCCGCCGGCGCCTCGTGGACATGCGCCTTCATGCCGCTGCCGAGCGGCCCAAAGAAGACGCCGCTCACCAGCCGCCAGGCATAGAGCACCCCGAAGACAGCGCTGGTCACCACGGCGATCAACACCACGATGTCGAGCCCCGCGGGTAGGCCGTTATCCACTGCGGCGTACAGTTGCTCTTCTTTGGCGACGAAACCAAAGAGGATCGGCACGCCCGCCATCGAGAGTGACGAGAGGATCGCCAGGGCCGCCGTCCAGGGCATGAGCCGGCGCAGCCCGCCGAGCTGACTGAGGCTGCGCGTGCCGGCCTCGTGGTCGACCGCTCCGGCCAGCATGAACAGCGCGCCTTTGTAGAGCGCGTGGGCCAGGATGGTCGCCACCAGCGCAGCTGGCGCCTCGGGGCCGCCCATGCCTGCCAGCAGCACCATGGTGCCAAGTTTGCTGATCGTGCTGTAGGCCAGCAGGCCCTTGATGTCGTCACGCCGGTTCGCCACGACTGCGCCGATCAGCATCGTGATCGCACCAACGCTTGTCAGCGTGTAGATCCACAGCGGCGTCTCGCTCAGCGCCGGGTGTAGCCGGGCCAGCAGGTAGACCCCGGCCTTCACCATGGTGGCCGAGTGTAGATAGGCGCTGGCCGGCGTCGGGGCCTGCATCGCGTTTGGTAGCCAGAAGTGAAAGGGGAACTGGGCCGACTTGGTGAAACAGCCCAGGAAGATCAGCAGCAGCGCCGGCGTATAGAGCGACGAGGCACGGAGCTGCTCGCCTGCCGCGATGATCTCCGAAATGGTGTATGATCCAGCTGCCGTGCTGAGCAGCACCAGGCCCACCAGCAGCGCCAGGCCGCCGCCCACGGTGACCAGCAGGCCCATCTGCGCGCCCCGCCGCGCGTCGGCGTAGTCGTGCTTGTAGCCGACCAGCAGGTACGAACTGACCGAGGTAAGCTCCCAGAAGATGAAGAGCGTCAGTACATTGTCGGCGAGCACCAGCCCGAGCATCGAGCCCATGAAGACCGTCAGGTAGACGTAGAAACGCCCCATGCCCGGGTCGCCGGCCAGGTAATAGGCGGTATAGATGAAGATCAGCGTCCCGATGCCGCTGACGAGCAGCGTGAAGAGCAGGCTCAGCCCATCGAGGCTGAAGCGCAACTCGATGCCCATCGCGGCCACCCAGGGGATGGCCTGGCTCATACGCTCGCCGGCAATGATCGCCGGGGCCTGGGCGGCGAAGGCGGCGAAGGCGGCCAGCGGCAGCAGGGCCAGGATCCAGCCGATCGGCGGGCGCGGCAGGTAGCGGGCCAGTAGCCCGAGCGGCGCCGCGGCAAACGTGACTAAAACCGATGTCAGGAGCATCGCCACTTCCTACTATGCATCGCAGAACGGTTCGCCATTGGCCACGCCAACGTGGAAGTTGTGCTACAGCAACAGAGCTTCGTTTGAGGTCGCCCCATGCACCAGTGTGTCCGCATCATCCTCGTCACTCTCATGTTGTTCGTCCTCAGCGCCTGCGGCAGCCTGCCCACCGAACGGCAACTCACACTCACGGTGACGGCCCAGGGCTACGACCAGCCGCGCCTCGAGGCCCGCGTCGGCGAGCAGGTGTTCGTGCGCTTCCGCAATGATGACACGATCGCCCATAACCTGAATGTGGACCTGCCTACCGGCCGGCGCACCGTCTCAGCCGATGCCGGTGTTGATGCCGTGCTGGCCTTCCCTGCCCGCGAGGCCGGGAGCTTCCGCCTCTTCTGCACCGTACCGGGCCACAGCGAAGCGGCCGAGCTGGTCATCCTGCCATAGGCGCCGCCGTTCTTCGTAGGCGGTGTCGTGCCGGGTCATACTCACGTCGTCGCCCTTGGGCGCCGTCTGGCCAGCAGCGCCTGGCCGCTAAGCACCAGCAGGGTGATCGCGGTGAGCGGTAGCACAAATGTGCCCATCACCCGGCTAAACGCCGGCAGGATGTCGTGCTGGGTCGCGGCGAACACCAGGTACGCCGTGTAGGCGACATAGTAGCCCAGGAACAGGCCGCCCTCCCAGCGGGCAATGCTCATCCCGGTGAAGAAGATCGGCAGACAGGCGACCATCACCGCCAGCATCACCGGCAGGTCGAAGTTGAGCAGCGAGGGGGCCACGGGCAGGCCACCCGGCACGACCACCGCCGAGAGGCCGACGATCCCCAGCACGTTGAAGATGTTGGAGCCGACGACGTTGCCGATCGCGATATCCCGCTCCTTCTTCAAGGTCGCAATGATCGAGGTGACGACCTCAGGCAGTGAGGTGCCGGCGGCCACGATCGTCAGACCGATGACCACATCGCTCACCCCGAGCGCCCGGGCGAAGCTGACCGAGCCGTCGATCAGCCAGCGCGCGCCGAACACCAGCAACGCCAGCCCGCCGGCCACAAAGCCCAGTTGCACGAGCACCGTGCCGATGCCTCGCCGGGGCGCCAGTTGCTCGGCGCCGAACGCTTCCGCGTACTCCTGCCTGGCCGCCTCCGTCTCTTTGCGGCTGCTGATGATCGACCAGCTGATATAGCCCACGAGGATCGCAAAGAGGAGCAGGCCATCGAAGCGGCTGATGCCGCCGTCGAGGGCCAGGCCAGCCATCAGCAATGCCACGCCGATCATGATCGGCACCTCGCGGCGCACCAGTTGAACCGAGACGACCAGCGGGGCGATCAGCGCGCAGGCCCCGAGCACAAAGAGCACATTGAAGATGTTCGAGCCGACCACGTTGCCGATCGCGATGTCGGGGCTGCCACGCAGCCCGGCCTGGATGCTCACGGCCAGTTCCGGCGCACTGGTGCCGTAGGCCACCACGGTTAGTCCGATCACCAGCGGGCTGATGCCGATCAGGGCGGCCAGGGCCGAGGCGCCGCGCACCAGCAGTTCACCGCCAAGGGCCAGCAATGCCAATCCGGCGATGATCAGGCCCAGCGTCATCATGTCCATTGCGAGTCCTCCTGTGTTGCCTGTTGACCGTGGACAAACAAAAAACCACCACGGCGCTGACGGTCGTGGTGGTCTTGCCAGACGTACCGATTGCACGTTCGCAGCGCCGGAGGCACAGACCTCGTAGTGACGACGGTGCGTCTCGCTTATTGGCGAGTGGCTACTCCCCTACCGCTCTGGAGTATAGCCGCCGTGCACAGATTTTGTCAATTCCTGGCCGGGGGTGCTTCGTTCCGCCCGGTGCCTGGGACAATGTTCTCTACCGATCAGGTCAATCTTCCATGGTATAGTGAGGCTTGACGCTGGGCAGGAGCTACCTGCCCCTGGGCAGGCTGACTGGTCGTCAGGACAGGGCGTGGCCCTTGGCCGGTCGGGCACACGATGTGCAGGTGAGACTAACGGGCGGCCCGCCTGCCGGGTGGCTCGCCTGTTCTGCCTTCTTCTGTCTAACTCGCGTTCGAGGAGTGTTCCGTGTTTGACACCATGCTCTGGCTCTGGGTCGGCTTCAACCTGTTTGTGCTCGCGATGCTCGCCCTCGATCTCGGCGTATTCCACCGCACCGCGCACGAGGTTTCGGTCAAAGAGGCCGCAATCTGGAGCGTCGTCTGGATCAGCCTGGCGATGGTCTTCAACCTGTTGCTCTACCTGTTCTGGGAGCGGCTGATGCCAGGCGATCCGTACCGTGCGGGCGATGCCGGTCTGGCCTTTCTGACCGGCTATCTGATCGAAAAGGCCCTGAGCATCGACAATATCTTCGTTTTTGTCCTGATCTTCTCCTATTTTGCGGTCCCGGCGAAGTACCAGCACCGGGTGCTGTTCTGGGGCATCCTGGGCGCGCTGCTGATGCGGGCCAGTATGATCTTTGCCGGCGTCGAGTTGATCAAACGCTTCCACTGGGTCATCTGGATCTTCGGAGTCTTCCTGATCTTCACCGGGATCAAGATGGCGACCTCGGGCGATGAGAAGCTGGAGCCCGAGAAGAACCCGGTGCTCCAGTTCGTCCGCCGCGTTATGCCGGTGAGCGATCGCTACGATGGGCAGAAGTTCTTCACCGTGCAGCACGGTGTACGGATGGCGACCCCGCTGTTCCTGGTGTTGATCATGGTCGAGACGACCGACGTGATCTTCGCCGTCGACTCCATCCCGGCGATCTTCGCCGTCACGCAGAACCCCTTCCTGATCTACACCTCGAACGTCTTTGCCATTCTTGGCCTGCGCTCCCTCTACTTCGTGCTGGCCGGGGTAGTGCACAAGTTCCACTACCTCAAACTGGGTCTGTCGGTGGTGCTGGCCTTTGTCGGTGTGAAGATGCTGCTGCCCGATCTGAGCGAATGGCTGTTCGGCGTGAGCTACAAGATCCCCACCGCGATCTCGCTCGGCGTCGTCGCCGCCGTGATCGGCGTGGCAGTGGTCGCCTCGTTGCTGCGGGCGCGCCGACTGGAAGGGGCCGATGCCGCCGACCAGCGCGTACCCGAACAGGCCGTCGTCGAGTGACCTGCCCGCCGGGTGATCGGCTGCGCCCGCGTGATCGCGGGATGACTTCCCTGGCAGCCCGCGTAACTTTCTGGTAATATCGGCAGTTAGTATTAACGACAGCAGGTCACGACGCGGCGGTATGCTCAATCTCGTCGCCCCGACGTTCTTGATCGTAGAGCATTGCCGTACAGCCGGGCGGTCTGGCGCTGGCCCACGTGTGTCGCATGGCAGGCCGCTGCGCGAGTTGTCGCCCCCCGTTTGAAGGAGTCGAAGAGATGCACATTCTGGTCGCAGACGACGATATTCCCAGCGTGAAGTTGACCTCGTTCGTGCTTGAAGAGGCAGGGTATCGTGTCTGCAAGGCGTACGACGCGCAGAGCATTCTCCAGGCGGTGGACCAGCACAACCCCGACCTCATTCTGCTCGACGTCATGATGCCCAAATCAAGTGGCTTTGATATCTGCCGGCAGATCCGGCGCAACTCAGACGTGCCGATCATTTTCCTGTCTGGCCGCTCCCAGCTCCAGGACCGGGTCATGGGCCTGCAGATCGGCGGCGACGATTACCTGGTCAAGCCGTACGAGCCCTCCGAGCTGCTGGCCCGTGTCGAGGCTGTTCTCCGGCGCCGCAACAGCGACATGCTCAACCCGTCGTCCCGCCTCAGCCAGGGTGATATTACCCTGGACCCGGTGGAGCATAAGGTGCTCTTTGCCGATGGGAGCGCGGTAGAGTTGACCCCGCTCGAGTTCCGCCTGCTCTACTATCTGATGAAGAATGCGGGCCGCATCCTCAACATCAGCCAGATCCTCAGCAAGGTCTGGGGCTATGATTACGAGGGTGAGAGCAACCTGGTGGCCGTTTACATTCGCCGGCTGCGCACCAAAGTCGAGAAGGACCCCGAGCATCCGCGCCACGTGATCACCGTTCGCAACCTCGGCTACAAGTTCGAGCCATAAGGCACCGGAGCATCGACGATGCGCAGGGTAGGAGCGTGGCCGCGCGCACTGCCCTGCGTGTTGTTTCGCCCACACCTGTTGCCCCGCCCGTTGGACCGGCGACGTGCTGGCGGGAACGGCCGGGCGCTGGGGGATACAGGCGGCAATGGCTGCAACCGATACGCTGCTGGAGCGCGCTGAGCCCTGGCTGCGGGCCAATATCCGCGATGGTCTGCGCGCAGTTCTGCCCCTGCCCGTCCTGGCGCTGGCATGGTGGTTCGCACGCATGCACATCGGCAGCGTGACCATGCTCGGCCTGGTGATCTATGCGCTGGTGAACCTCGGGCTGCTGGTGGCGGTGAACCGGGCCATCGTTGCCGGCCATGCACGCCGCACGCTGCTGCTGATCCTTGTCGCCACGCTGACCGACGCGCTGCTCGCGGCCTACCTGCTGGTCTATGCCGGCCCGCTGACCCTGGGCATCTTTCCGATCTATGTCGTCCTGGTGCTCAAGGCGCTGCGTTTTCATCGCCAGGCGCTCTGGACGCTGATCGTCCCGGCCATGCTCGGCCCGCTCTACCTGTCTATCCTCTATGTGCAGGTCCGTTCCACGCCGTTCATCACCGAGCACATGCTCGCCTACTGGGGACTGGTTGGTGGCAGTGCCGTCTTCATTGCGCTCCTGATCGCGCTCGCCGAGTATCGTCTCTGGATGGCACGGCGCCTCAGTCGACGGCTTGAGGCCGCCCGTGGCGAGCATGCCGAGCAGGTCGCCGAGCTCGAGAGCGTGAACAATGACCTGCGCGTCCGCATCAGGCGCCAGCAGTCGCTCGAAGAGAGCCTGCGCGCTATCACCGGCTCGCTGAGCCTCGATGATGTGCTCCAGCAGATCCTCGATAGCCTGATGCAGATGCTCGGCCCAAACCGGGTCAGTGCGGCGGCGCTCACCCTGCTCGACGGCGACGCATGCACCCATCGTACGCTCGGCGGTGAAGGCCAGTTCGGCCAGCACTGGCCCGAACTGCTGGCACGGCGGGTCGTCGAAACCCGCGCGCCGCTGATCATCGATGACGCCGCGCAGGACCACGAGTGGGATGCGCTCCAGCAGACAGGCGTGCTGGCTGCGCTTAGCGTGCCGCTGATCGATGCCGATAACCACGCGCGTGGCGCCCTGACCGTGGTGGGGACGCAGCCCCATGTCTTCACCGCCACCGAGGCTCGCCACCTGACGTCGTTCGGCATTCAGGCGAGTGTGGCCATCCATAATGCCGCGCTGCATACCGAACTCGCCCGCCAGCGCCTCGTGCTCGAAGCCGTCCTGCGCGATATTGGCGATGGCCTGATCGTCGTCAATGACCAGGGCGCCATGGTGCTGGGCAATCCGGCAGCCTACCAGGCGCTCCAGCATAGCGACGCGAACGGCGGCGCCCTGCGCGAGACGCTCGACCGCCTGCATCACACGGTCCGCCAGCAGGCCCGGGGCCTCATCCATGAGGTGAAGGTGGGGGAGGATGAGCAGGAGCGCCACTACCTCATCTATGGCTCGCTGGTGCGTGTCGCCGAGGAAGACAGCAGCCTGGTGGCCTTCGCCGTGCACGATATCACCGGACAGAAACTCCAGGAGCGCCAGCGGGTCGAGTTCATCTCGATGGTCTCCCACGAGTTGCGCAATCCGCTCAATACCCTGAATGGCTTCCTCAAGGTCGTGTTGCAAGAAAAGGCCGGCGCACTGAATGACCTCCAGCGAGAATTCCTCGCGCTGGCCGATGAGCAGGCCAATGCGCTTAAGGGCCGGATTACCGAGTTGCTGGAGTTCAACCGCCTTGAGTCGGGGCGGCTGCGGCTCCAACCCCACTGGTCAAACCTGACGGACCTGATCCTCACCACCAGTGCGCGTTTCCAGGTACAGGCCGAGCAGTTTGGCCTGCACGTGCAGGCACGCGTGCCTGACCAGATCCCTGAACTGCTGATCGATAGCGCGCGCATCGACCAGGTGATTACCAATCTGGTCGAGAACGCGATGAAGGCCACGCCCGCCGGCGGTTCGATCGAGATCATCGGCGAGGTCCAGGGCAATGAAGTCCGGGTGCACGTGGCTGATACCGGCGTGGGCATCCCGCGTGACCAGCAGGAGAAGATCTTCAACCGCTTCTATCGGCTGGAGCACAGCAACTCTAAGCATGGCGCGCACCTGGGCCTCGGGCTCTCGATCTGCCAGCAGATTGTCGAAGGGCACGGCGGGCGGATCTGGGTCGAGAGTGAGGAGGGAAAAGGTAGCCGTTTTACCTTTACGCTGCCCCTGGTGCAGCGCGAGCAGATCATCGGCGAGGCCGTCACGCCATGACGCGCAATGGCAAACGGACGCCTGGACGACCGCTATCTATGAACTGTCATCTTTTGTTGGCAGAACGTCATTAACCGTTTATCAACAGGGTACGCGGAGCGTGGTATAGTATGCAGTACGAAACCAGGATCCGGAAGTGTGAGGTCCGCGCGTGAACATGGCTCTTATCGCTCTTCCCTCGCCGGGGCGAAGGGCGCTTCCGCCACTAACACTCGCCTATCTGGCCACCCTGCTTGAGCAGCGGCGGCATATTGTGCGTATCTATGACCTGGCACTGGAGCCTGAGAATTCGCTTGCGGCAGCGCTGCAGCCGCTGCGCTCGTTCCGGCCCCAGGTCGTGGTGGTGGCGGGTGAGAGTGCCGAGTTGATCTCCGCGGCGGTTGATGTGCTTCACGCCGACAACTTTTCCACCGTGCTGCCTGTGCAGATGAGCCGGAGCGGCCTGGATGCGTTTCACGTCTGCAGCGGGGTGCTGCGCTGGATCGATGGTATGCGCGGCGGTAATCCGGACGGCAGTGCGGTCGCGACGCTTGACGTTGACCACCTGCCGTTCCCGGCGCGCCATTTGCTCTCGCTCGAACGCTACAACCTGCGCGCCGTCGGTGGTGAACTCCAGACGACGATGCTGCTCGGCGCGCTCGCCGATGGCGATGGCCACGTGGCCCTGCGCGTGCCGACCCAGATCGTCGCCGAGTTGCGCAGCGTTTCCCACGAGTTCGGCTTGCGCCACTTTCTGATGGCCGATGTGCCGCTGACCCTCGACCGGGCCTGGCTGGACGAGTTGCTCAACCGGCTCTGCGATGCGGGCCTCGGGATCGGGTGGGAGGCCCTGGCCGAGCCTGAGCAGCTTGACGATGCCCTCGTGGCCAACATGGCGCGGGCCGGCTGTGAAGCCATCTGCTTCCAGATCGACGCCGCCCGTGTCTTCGAGTCTACCGCGGCCCGCAATCAACTGCGCCAGACCGTGGAACGAGTCCGCCAGCACGGTATCTTCAGCCGCGCCGATGTCACCCTCGTGCCGCCCTACGAGTCCATCCCCTACCTCGTCGACGTGGCGGCAACCTTTGGCCTCGACGACGTGCGCTTCGATGTGGCCAAGATGGAAGCCGCCAGCGTTGGCCTCGACGAAGCTCAGTTGCGCGAGATGGCGCGTCAGATCTATGCCCAGGGTCGTGACCGGCAGCGCTTCATCGATCGCTTCGGACCGGCCCTGGGCCGGCTTATCTGGCGGCTCCGCGGCCCACGTGGCACAACAGCCCAGTTTGATGACGAGGGGCTGACCGCGTAGTGCTGCGTCCGCTTAGGGAACCAGCGTACGGCCATTGGCAGCGCCAATGTTTCGGCCTGCCAACGAAATGGCTACCACTACACCGTCACCAGGTGGCGGAACTCGTCGATGTTCCGTGGCCCGATGCCCTGGATGGCCAGCAACTGGTCGATATCGGCAAAGGGGCCATGCTCCTCACGGTAGGCGATGATCCGCTGCGCCAGGGCCGGGCCGATGCCCGGCAGGGCGATCAGCGTGTCCACGTCGGCCGTGTTGAGGTTGACCGCTTCACCGGGCTCGGCCTGCGCGCCAGGAGCGGCGGTCGGTGGGGCCTCCGCGGATTGAGGCGGAGCAGCGGGCGCCTCGGGTGTGGTCTCGCCATTCGCGAGCGCCGCCTCGGGTGGGGCCTCCTCACCAGCCTGCGCCTCGGCCTCCTCGGGGCCGGCGCTGGCGGCTACTTCGCGTGCCAGCAGTGCCGTCTGCGCAGCGGGGGCGGCTGGCTCGGGTTCGGGTTCGGGCTCAGGCGCGGGGGCCTGTGGGGGCCGGCTGCTCGGCGAGGGCGGGGCGCCACGATGGACGCGTGTGGGGATGGGCCGCCGGCCACTGGCTGCCGCGGGGCTGTCGGACGTGGGCGGGGTCGGTTGGGCTGGATGCGGGCTGGTGGTGGGCGCCGGGTAGCTCGCGAAGCCGGCCTGCGGGCCGTGGCTGGGCGCCGAGAGGCGCACCTTCTCCGTCTGCTCGCGTCGCCAGCGCCAGACGAGGTAGGCTATCCCGGCGAAGGCACCGAGCCAGAGCAGCTTGCGTGCGCGTGCCATAACGATCTCCTGACAAGAAAGCGAGTGCGGTACGTCCGCTGACTGGTGCGGCGCTACGCCGCCGGGATGACCAGCGAGCGCAGCAGGGTCAGATTCGCGACATCCTCGGTCAGCGCCGGGCCTCTGGGTGTCTCGATGATCATCGGGACATCACGGAAGCGTGGATCGTTGACCAGCAGACGAAAGGCCTCCAGCCCGATCTGGCCCTGACCGATATGCGTGTGGCGATCGCGCCGGCTGCCGAGCGGCTGCTGCGAGTCGTTGAGATGAAAACACCTGATCCGCTCCGTGCCGATCAGTCGGTCGAACGCCGCGAAGGTAGCGGCGTAGGTCGCCGGGCTGCGTAGATCGTAGCCGGCCGCGAAAACGTGACAGGTGTCGACGCAGACGCCGAAGCGCTGGTGATCCGGCACCAGTGCGAAGAGTTGTGCCATGTGCTCGAAGCGCCAGCCCAGCGCGCTGCCCTGCCCGGCGGTCGTTTCGAGCAGCACCATGGTCGCGTCGCCGACACCGGCCGCAACGAGCCGGTTGAGGGCCGCAGCGATACGCGCCAGGCCCGCTGCCTCGCCACTGCCGGTATGGGCGCCGGGGTGGATGACCAGGTAGGGGATGGCCAGGCGGGCGCAGCGCGCGAGCTCATCGGCAACCGCGGCGATCGACTTCTCCCAGAGCGCATCGTCGGGCGCGGCAAGGTTGATCAGATAGGAATCGTGTACGATCACTGGCTGAATGCCGGTGCGTGCCTGCTCGGCCTTGAATGCGGCGACTGCCTCGTCGCTCAGCGGCCTGGCCGTCCACTGGCGCTGGCTCTTGCTGAAGATCTGCATCGTCTCGCATCCCACCTGCTGACCACGGGCAAAGGCGCGGGCAAGCCCGCCCGCGATCGACATATGGGCGCCGAACGGCATCGCATTCCTCACAGGCAGTTGCGACTCGCATGCCAATTATAGCACGTTCGTGAGCGCTGTCACCGCAGCCTGCACCCCGCCCAGGGTACATCGCTACGCCACGCTACGCGGTATAGATCGCGAGGAGGTGTCACGATGTGGAGCCGGCTGACCATCCTGTCTGAAGCGGTGCTGGATCTGCTCTTTCCCGACCGTTGCGCGAGCTGCGGTCGCGTAGGCGGACTCTTCTGCGCGGCCTGCCGGGCGGCCCTGCGCCCCTACCCGCCTGCGCCGCCGCCGCCAGGGCTTGACGCCGTGGCGGTGGCCTGGTGCTACGAAGGCGCGGTGCGCCGCGCCGTGCATACGCTCAAGTATCGGCGCCGCCGGCGTGTCGCCATTGCCCTGGCCGATGCCCTGGCCAGTAGCCTGGCCGACTGGCCCCCCGGCGATGCGCTGGTGCCCGTGCCGCTACACGCCGAACGGCTGGCCGAGCGTGGCTTCAACCAGAGTGCCGAACTGGCGCGCCAGCTGGCGCTGCGCTGGAACATGCCGCTGCGCGCTGACGGCCTGGTGCGCGCACGCGATACCGGGCATCAGGCCCACCTGGGACGGCGCGCGCGCCTGAGCAACGTGGCGGGGGCCTTCGTCTGGCGCGCACCAACGCCGCCGCCCGCGCGCGTCGTCCTGGTGGACGACGTGCTGACCACCGGCGCCACCCTCGACGCATGTGCCGCGGCGCTGCGCGCCGCCGGGGCGCAGCAGGTCAGCGCGGTGGCTCTGGCGCGCGCGCGTGCGCCGGGGACGTTGCATAGCCTTGCGCGTCCACCCGGGGCACAGCGCGGGGCTTCGTGTTACAATTGCACGCGCAAGCGAACACGTGCATAGGCTCGGAGGAACGAAGATGTTCGAGTCGAAAGAGCAGGTGCAGGCGGCACAGGAGCGCTGGGAGCAGCAGTGTCTCTGGCCCGCCCTGGAGCGCGCCCCTGAGCGGGACGTGCGCTTCATGACCACCAGCAGCGCCCCCGTCGAGCGGCTCTACACTCCGCTCGACCTGGCGCAGAATGACTATCTGCGCGACATTAGCCACCCCGGTGAGTACCCCTACACCCGTGGCGTCCACCCCACCGGCTATCGCGGCAAAGTCTGGACGATGCGGATGTTCGCCGGCTTCGGCACCGCCGAGGAGACGAACATGCGCTTCAAGTACCTGCTCAGCCAGGGGCAGACGGGCCTCTCGATCGCCTTTGATATGCCGACACTCTATGGCCGCGATACCGACCATCCACTCGTCGAGGGCGAGTTCGGCAAGTGCGGTGTGGCTGTCACCTCGCTGGCCGATATGGAGGTGCTGCTCGATGGCATCCCGCTAGACCAGGTCTCGACCTCGATGACGATCAACTCGCCAGCGGCGATGATCTGGGCCATGTACCTGGTGGTGGCCGAGAAGCGCGGCATCCCCTGGAACCAGTTGCGTGGCACCACCCAGAACGACATCCTCAAAGAGTACATCGCCCAGAACGAGTACATCTTCCCGCCCGAGCCTAGTATGCGCCTGGTGGTGGACACGATCGAGTTCGGCAGCCAGCACGTGCCCCAGTGGAACCCGGTCAGCGTGAGCGGCTACCACATCCGCGAGGCGGGCAGCACCGCGGCCCAGGAGCTCGCCTTTACCCTGGCCGATGGCCGGGCATATGTCGAGGCCTGCCTGGCGCGGGGGCTCGACATCGACGACTTCGCGCCGCGCATCTCGTTCTTCTTCAATGCCCACAACGACTTCTTCGAGGAGATCGCCAAGTATCGTGCCGCGCGCCGCATCTGGGCCCGGCTGATGCGTGAGACCTACGGGGCGAAGAAAGACCGCTCCTGGTGGCTGCGCTTCCACACCCAGACCGCTGGCTGCTCGCTGACCGCCCAGCAGCCCGAGGTCAACATTGTGCGCACGGCGATCCAGGCCCTCGCCGCGGTGCTTGGCGGCACCCAGAGCCTGCACACCAACTCGATGGACGAGGCGCTCGCCCTGCCGAGTGAGAAGGCGGTGACGATCGCGCTCCGCACCCAGCAGGTGATCGCCAGTGAGAGCGGTGTGACCAATACCGTCGATCCGCTGGGCGGCAGCTACTTCGTCGAGGCGCTGACCGACCGCATGGAGCGCGAGGTCAACGCCTACTTCAAGGCGATCTACGACCAGGGCGGCGTGATCCCGGCCATCCGCAACGGCTTCTTCCAGAAGGAGATCGCCGACGCGGCCTATCGCTACCAGCAGGAGATCGATGAGGGCGAGCGCGAGATCGTGGCCGTCAACGCCTACCAGGTGGCAGCGCCGCTCGAGATCCCGATTCTGGAGATGGACCCTGAGGGTGAGCGCAAGCACCTGGAGCGCCTCAACCGCGTGCGCCGCGAGCGGGACAACGAACTGGCCCGCCAGCGGCTGGCCGAGTTGCGCGCCGCTGCGCTGGGCAGCGAGAACACGATGCCCGCCATCCTCAACTGTGTGCGCGCTTACTGCACCGTCGGCGAGATGTGCGACGTGCTGCGCGAGGTCTTCGGCGTCTACCAGGAGACGGTGGTGGTGTAGCAGGGCCAGAGCATCGCCTGTGCCAGTGCTTCGGCCCTACCGTTAAAACTCCCCCCCTGGCGGGCGCAGGCGCTCGAGTAGCAGGAAGCCCGCCGCGGTGATCAGCATGAGGATGGTGCTGAGGGCGAGGGCCTGGCCATAGTTCAGGGCGCCGGGCTGGCCGAGGAAACGGAAGATCATCACCGGCAGGGTTGGCGCGTCGGGGCGGGTGAGCAGCAGGGTGGCCCCGAACTCGCCGAGCGAGACGGTGAAGGCAAAGATCGCCCCGGTGGCAAGGGCCGGGGCGATCTGTGGCAGCTCGACGCGCAGCCAGGCCGCCAGCGGTGTGGCCCCGAGCACCGCGGCGGCCTCGCGCTGCCGCGGGTTGCGCGCGCGCAGCACCGGAACGAGCGCGCGGATCACGAAGGGCAGGGCTACCAGGGTGTGCAACAGCGGCAGCAACCAGGGCGACGTGCGGAGCCCGGCCAGCCCTGGCACACTCAGCGCCACCAGGTAGCCAAGCCCCAGGGTCACCGCCGAGGTGCCGAGCGGCAGCATAAAGAGCGCATCGGTCCAGCCATAGAGCCCGGCGCGCAGGCGGGTGAAGGGGCCGCGTTGCGGCGCCTGGCCGCCCCGGGCCAGCAGATAGGCCGCAGGGATGCCGACCAGCAGCGCCAGGGCGGTGGTCGTCGTGGCGATGCGCAACGAGTTGGCGATGGCGACTGTTGGCGGGACGAAGAAGGCCGAGCCGGTGCGGTTCTCGCCGAGGGCGGTGTAGGCGGCCAGAGTGAAGAGCGGTCCCGCGCCAGGGGGGGCTAGCAGCGAGCGCAGGGCCAGCGCGGCCAGGGGCGCGCCGAGCAGCAGGGTCAGCACCAGCATGGTCGCGCCCACCAGCAGGCGCTCACGCGCACGGCGGGGCGGGCGCGCAGTCAGGCCGCGGGGCTGTAGCTCCAGCGGCACGGCGGCCCGCGCTGCCAGGCGCGTATAGGCCAGGCTGAGCAGCAGCGTACAGGCCGCCTGGATGAGCGCCAGGGTCGCGGCCACATCGAGGCGCAACAGCTGCGCCGTCTGGCGGTAGATCTCGACCTCCAGGGTGGCGAGGCGCGGCCCGCCGAGGATGACGATCACCCCAAAGCTGGTGAAGCTGAAGATGAAGACCAGCAGGGCCGCCGCACCGACCGCCGGGGCGAGCAGCGGCAGGGTGACGCTGAGCAGCGCGCGGCGGCGCGAGGCGCCGAGCACGGCGGCGGCCTGCTCCAGTCGCGGGTCAAGGTTGGCCCAGAAGCCGCCCACCAGCCGCAACACCACGGTGTAGTTGTAGAAGACGTGGGCCAGCAGCACCGCAGCGAGGCCGCCCAGCTGGATCGGCGGCGTTGCGAGACCAAAGACCGCCTGTAGCGCCTGGTTGAGCAGGCCGCGCGGGCCAAGCAGCGCGCCAAACGCAACCGCCACCACCACGGTCGGCATCACAAAAGGCACGCCGGCCATCGCGCGCAGCAAGGCCTTACCCGGGAACTCGTAGCGGGCGAAGACGAAGGCGCCGGGCAGGCCAATGGCCAGGGTGAGCAGCGTCGAGAGCGCAGCCTGCCCGGTGGTGAAGGCGAGGACCTGCCAGTAGTAGCCCGTGCCCAGCGCCTGCAACAGCCCGCCCACGCCACCGGCGAAGCTCAGGCGCAGGATGGCGACCAGCGGATAGCAGAAGAAGATAGCGAGAAAGCCCAGTGGCAGCGCATAGAGCAGCACGCGCCCTATGGTCGGCCGGATGCCTACAACCGGCCATGCGCCGCCGCCCGGCGGTAGGATGCTCCGCGCCTGGCCGTCTAGCTTCACCGCAGCACGATCTCCGTCCACGCGCTGATCCACTGCTCGCGGCGCTGCTCGATCGTCTCGGGGGCGAGGGTGGCGGGCGCAGCGGGCACCTCGGCGAACTGCTGGAACACCTCGGGGAGCGGGGTCGCCGGGTTCGCCGGGTAGACAAACATCTGCAACGGGATATCGGCCTGGAACGCGGGCTGGAGCATGAAGTCGACGAAGCGCCGGGCCGCCTCCTCGTTGCGTGTGCCGCGCAGGATGCCCACGAACTCCACCTGGCGGAAACTGCCGCCGGGCACGAGCAGGTTGCCGGTGGGTGGCTCGCTCAGCTTGCCCTCACTGAAGAAGACCTCGGCGGCCGGGCTCGTCGCGTAGCTCACCACCAGCGGGTAGGGCCCGGCGCCACTGCTGCCGCTGAACTGCGTATAGTAGGCCTCGGACCAGCCCTGGGCGACGTAGACCTCGTTGGCCCGCAGATCGCGCCAGAAGTCCTGCCAGGTGTAGCCGCCATCCTCGCCAAAGTGGGCGATCGTGGCCAGCAGGAAGGCCAGGCCGGGCGATGAGGTGGCCGGGTTCTGCACCACCAGCTGGCCACGCCACTCGGGGCGCGCCAGTTCCTCCAGGCTGGTGGGGGGCGTGCGGCCGGCAGCCGCGAGCGCGGCCTTGTCGTAGTTGATCACCACGTAGCCGAAGTCGACCGGCAGCAGGCGGTTGCTCGGGTCGAGTTGGAGCTCGGCGGGGATGGCGGCGAGTGCGGGCGAGGCGTAGGGAACAAAGAGATCGGCGGCCAGCGCGCGGCTGAGAAAGGTGTTGTCGACGCCGAAGAGCACATCGGCGAGCGGGGCGTCTTTGCTCAGGATCGCCTGGTTCAGAACCGTGCCTGCATCGCCAGTCTTGAGAAACTCCACGCTGATGCCCGTCTCGGCGGTGAAGGCAGCGAGGACGTCCTCGCTGACGTTAAAACTGTCGTGGGTCATCACCACCAGGGGCGCCGAGGGGGCGGGTGTGGCTCCGGCAGGGACGGTGCTGGCAGCGGGGGTGATGATCGGCGGGGGGGTGGGGCGCGTCGCCGCGGGCTGGCCGCAGGCAGCGAGCAACAGCGCGAGCGCGCAGAGGGCAATCAACCGGCGCATAGAGGCTCCTTTCGCAAGAACGGCTGCGCTGACCCGGGCCAACACCAGAAGGCCGCCAACCCGGGTAAGGATCGGCGGCCGCTGCAGGCTGCTGGCGCTTCCCTACGCTGGTATGACCCAGGTCAGGTTCTGCGGGTCAGCGGCATTGATCGGGCCGCAATCTCAGCCGGGCTCTCCCGGCACCCCGAGCTTTATTCACTTGTTCGGCCGTATCCTACCACAGCCGGCGCATGCCCGTCAACGGTGGAGCTACACATGGCGGGCTACGTCAACGTCGTCTACCCGGTCTACCCGGCGACTGAAGCCGCGGGCTAGCCGCTGCGAAGCCCGCGTTCGCGGGCTCCACAGGCCACGCAGGTGGCCTGCGCAGCGGTAGCCGGGGTACCACACATGCACAACTCTTACACTCATCGCCAGCAGCGGAAAAGCGCGTATGCTATACTACGCATGCGTGTCGGCTGTGGGCGGCATTGCCCGCGCCGCGGGCCAGGCACAGTTGCCTCGCCCGGACGCCATCAGGGGCCGGCAGCGGAACCAGCAGCGAGGATACGATCATTATGAGACTTGAGCGTTTTACCGAGAAAGCGCAGGACGCGTTCCAGGCCGCTCAGGAGATCATGCAGGAGCAGCACCATACCCAGCTCGACGTCGAGCACGTCTTTCTTGCGATGTTGCGCCAGCGTGATGGCCTGGCCACCCGTGCCCTTGCCCGTTTGAATGTTGATCCTGAACTGATTTCCCAGCGCGTCGAGCGTGAGCTCGAAAAGTCGCCCAAAGTCTATGGCCAGTACGGCTTCGGCAACCAGGTCTATGTTACCCCGCGGACCCAGCGCCTGGTCAAGCGGGCCGAGGAAGAGGCCAACCGGCTTGGCGACCAGTATGTGGGGGTGGACCACCTGCTCATTGCGCTGAGCGGCGAGCGCGAGGGCGCCTCGGCGCGCATCTTGAATAGCTTCAATGTTGACCAGGAGCGCGTCTATCAGGCGCTGATGGAGATCCGCGGCGCCCAGCGCTCGGACGACCCGGGCGCCGAGAGCCGCTACGAGATCCTTGAGAAGTACAGTACTGACCTGACCGAGCTGGCCAAAGAAGGGAAGCTCGACCCGGTGATCGGCCGTGATACCGAGATCACCCGCGTCATCCGCATCCTCTCGCGCCGCACCAAGAACAACCCGGTCCTGGTCGGTGAGACCGGCGTGGGCAAGACGGCGATCGCCGAGGGCCTGGCCCAGCGCCTGGTAACCGGTGATGTGCCGCCCACCCTGCGCGACCGCAAGCTGCTCGCCCTGGACCTGGCGGGCATGGTCGCGGGCTCGAAGTTCCGCGGCGAGTTCGAGGAGCGGCTCAAGGCGGTGATGGACGAGGTGCGCAATGCCAAGGGCAAGGTGATCCTCTTCATCGACGAACTGCACACCGTGGTGGGCGCGGGCGCGGCGGCCGGCAGTATCGACGCGAGCAATATGCTCAAGCCGGCGCTGAGCCGTGGCGAGATCCAGGTGGTGGGCGCAACCACGATCGACGAGTATCGCAAGCATATCGAGAAGGACGCCGCCCTCGAGCGACGCTTCAGCCCGGTCTTCGTTGAGGAGCCCGATGTCGAGACCACGGTCGAGATGTTGCGTGGCCTGCGCAAACGCTACGAGGATCATCACCAGCTCACGATCAGCGATGAGGCGCTGACCGCGGCCGTCCACCTGTCGAGCCGCTACATCAACGACCGCTTCCTGCCCGACAAGGCGATCGACCTGATCGACGAGGCCAGCGCCAAGCTGCGCATCGATATCTTTGCCATGCCGCCCGGCCTGAAGGAGAAAGAGGCCCAGCTGCGCAAACTGCAGCAGGAAGAAGAGGAAGCCGGCGCCCGCCGCGACTACGAGCGGGCCGCGCTGCTCCGCGCACGCTACCTGGCCCTGCAGACCGAATTCGAAAGCGAGCGGGAAGCATGGCTGAAGGCAGCCAATCTCGATGAAGTGGTCGATGACGAGGACGTCGCCCAGGTCGTCTCAAGCTGGACCGGGGTGCCCGTCAGCCGGATGCTAGAGACGGAGCGCGAGAAGCTAGTCCATATGGAGGATCGGCTCCACGACCGGGTGATCGGCCAGCACGAGGCGATCGTGGCGCTCTCCGACGCGATCCGCCGCGCCCGGAGCGGCCTGCGCGACCCGCGACGGCCGATCGGCAGCTTCATCTTCGTCGGGCCGACTGGCGTGGGCAAAACCGAACTGGCCAAGGCGCTGGCCGAGTTCATGTTCGACAGCGAAGAGGCCATGACGCGCGTCGATATGAGCGAGTTCCAGGAGCGTCACACCGTGGCCCGACTGATCGGCGCCCCGCCTGGCTACGTTGGCTACGATGAGGGCGGCCAGCTCACCGAGAGCATCCGCCGGCGCCCGTACCAGGTGGTGCTCTTCGACGAGATCGAGAAGGCCCACCCGGATGTCTTCAATGCCCTGTTGCAGGTGCTCGATGATGGGCGCCTCACCGATGGCCAGGGCCGCACGGTGGATTTCCGCAACTGTGTGATCATCATGACCAGCAATGCCGGCACCGAGCACCTGCAGGGTGGCGGCATCGGCTTCGCCGCCGGGGGCAAAGGCCCGAAGCAGATCGATTTGAAGGACGCGCGCAAGAAGGTGGATGAGGCACTGCGCCAGACCTTCCGCCCGGAGTTTCTGAATCGCATCGATGAGATCATTCTCTTCCACCCGCTCACGATGGAGGACCTGACCCGGATCATCGATCTGCAGGTCGGTGAGCTGGTTGAGCGCCTGCGCGACCAGAAGATCGCGCTGACGCTGACCAACGCGGCCAAGGAGTACCTGGTCACCGAGGGCTTCAACCCGATCTTCGGGGCGCGCCCGTTGCGTCGCACCGTGCAGCGCCTGCTTGAGACACCGATCTCGCGCGAGTTGCTGCGCGGCGTGTTCAAGGAAGGCGACACGATCGAGGTTGACCTCGAGAGCGGCCAGCTGGTCTTCCACCGCGGTGGCGTGCTTGAGATGGAGAGCAAGCGCCCGGCCGAGCCGCTCGGCGCCTGAGTGGTGCAGCTGGCACGTTCGAGGATCCTGCTGGCAAACGCCCCCGCTTCCCCCAGGAGGCGGGGGCTTCTGGTTGCTGCTGTATCGGGCAGGATAACAATCTGCTCATTGCAGCGCGGCCATAACGCCATCTTGCTGCCAGCGCCGCCCCGCCGCGGGCCAGCGCCATGGCCTGCCAATCACACGCCGGCCCGCCACGCCCGGTAAAATAGATGACACTTCGTTTATCTACGAGGCGTCCTACTGCGGAAATAGGATGATTGGGTGTTTTCGTTGCTACACCGATCGTGTATGCTTAGCGACAAAGACGATATGCGGCGAACGGTCACACAGGGGTAGGTGAGGAAACGGTGAGCACAGATCTCCCGCGCAGCATGCCGGTTGCCACACCCGGCCAGCTTACCCGGCTACGCGAGGCGCTGGCCGGGTGTGGGGCATTCCTGACTGCAGGACGGCAGGCCGACCCGCTGCCGGTCCTGCAAGACCTGGCGAGCGACTGGTTGCGGGCCGAGGCGGTTGAGATCATCGTGCCGGCCGGCAGCAGTTTGCTCGAGCCGGGCGAACCCGAGCGGATCTGCGGGCCGGTGCTGATCGGGCGGCGTGTGATCGGGCGGATCGAAGCGCGCCGTAGCTGGCCCTTCGACGCCGACGACCGGGCGCTGCTCCAGCCGCTGGGCCAGCTGGTCGGCGCGGCGCTGGAGCACACGATGCTGCAGGGACAGATCGAGCAGTACGCCCACGCGGCACGCACCCACGAGGCGACGCTCGATCAGTTGCTGGCCTTCGGGCGCGCCGTGGTGCAGGGTGCCAGCGACCCGCAGGCCCTCGCGCTTGAGATTGCCAGAGAGGTGCCGGCGATGGTTGGTGGTGAGCGCGCCTCCGTGTTGCTGCTACCGCCCGAGTGCCCCGAGCAGCCGCTGCTTGCGCTGAGCAACGGCCACACCGCGTCGCCGGAGCGCGCCCGCGAGGTGGCCGAGCACGGCCTCGCCGGCATGGTGCTCCGCGAGCGAGCGCCGCTGATCATCGACGAAACCGACACCGACCGGCGCTGGCTCGGGCTCAAGCACGGCCGCGGCGACGCTCCTACCCGCTGCGCGATGGCTGTGCCACTGCTGTGGGGCACGCGAGCATTGGGTGCGTTGACGGTCACAACGACCCAGAGCCGGCGCTTCAACCCCGCCCAGCTCAGCCTGCTTGAACTGGTGGCCTGCCATGTGGCGCTGGCCATACAGGCCGCGAATCTGCAGCAGCGTATCGTCGCGACCGCCACCCACCTGAATGCGCTGGCCTGCGACCTGGAGGTGGCCCTCGAACGCGCCCGCGCTGGCGACCGGACGGCGCTTGCAACCCTGGACGGCCTGGTGGCCCGCCTGCGGGCGGAACGCGCCGCACTGTGTGCAGCGCTCAGTGCATAGGGGAACGTGGCGGGCAGGGAGGGATTCGAACCCTCGACAGCGTTGCCGCTGTACGGCATTTCCAGTGCCGCGCACTAGACCAGACTATGCGACCTGCCCGAACGGGCAGATTGTATCACGACGGCTGTTCGCACGCAAACCGCACGCAGGGCTGGATGCGGGTAGAATAGAACCGGGCCCGGGGCTGCTGCCGGGCCACCCCGCAGCACGAAAGGACCCCTATGCCACGCCGTACCGTCATCGTGCTCGCAGCGCTCGTTGCGCTGCTGACGCTGCTTGCCGGACATGTGCGGGCGCTGGAGCCGCGCGTCGCCGTAGCCGTCGGCCCGGGCGATATCTACCTGGCGCTGGGCGACTCGCTGGCCACTGGCGATGAGGAGCCGGCCAATAGCGCGGCTGAGGGCAACCTGCCCGGCTACCCGGTCTACCTTGATCAGATTCTCGACCAGACACGGCCGATCTCGCTGACCATCCTGGCCCAGAGTGGTGAGAGCAGCGTGACCATGCGCGCGTCGGGCGGCCAGCTTCAGCAGGCAGTGGCCTACATCGGCGCGCAGCGAGCGGCGGGCAGACAGGTCAGCCCGGTGACGCTGAGCATCGGCGGCAACGATATGGTCAATACCTTCCTCGGCGTCCCCGGCCCGCCGCTGACGATCACCGACACCCTGCCGCTCTTCCGCGATAACCTGGAGTTCATCCTCGATGGCCTGCTCGGCGCGCTCACCGAGAATGGCCAGCGTACGGGCGACCTGATCCTGATGACCTACTACAACCCCTACCCGGGCCTGACCATTCGTTCCACACCGCCGTTCATCGTGCTGCCGCCCGACCAGGAGCCGATCGTCACCGATGTGGAGGTGCCGCGCTTCAACCAGATCATCGTCGAGGAGGCGGCAGAGCGGGGTCTCACCGTGGTGGATGGGTTCAGCCGTTTCCAGGGGCGCGAGCCGATCTACCTGTTCGTGCGCTTTCCTTATGACTTCAACGACCTGCTCAACCTGCGGCGGAACTTTGACTACCACCCGCGCGTCGCAGGCCACTGGAACCTGGCCTACGGCTTTGCCGAGGCCAGCGGGTACCAGCTCAAGCTGCCGCGAGCGATCCTGCCGCTGCTGAGGGCTCCTGAGGGCTGAGGGCTGAGGGGGGAAGGCTGAGGGCTG
>JACAEO010000031.1 GCA_013388805.1 Chloroflexota bacterium | reverse complement strand
GCCCTCAGAAGCCCTCAGCCCTCAGCCCTCAGCCCTCAGAAGCCCTCAGCCCTCAGAAGCCCTTCCCGCGCCACCAGCAGCGCCAGCAGCGCCGTGCGCGGCACGATACTCCCACGCTCGATGTACTCGTCCGGGCTGTGATCACGCCCACCCACCGGCCCCAGCCCATCGAGCACAGGCAGGCCAGCCCCGGCAAGCAGGTTGGCGTAGCTAACCCCGCCGGTGGCCGTGTCCTGCAGCGTGAAGCCAAGCTCGTGGGCGCAGGCCTGCGCCAGCGCAACCAGCCGCTGGATGGCCGGGGTACGGGCCATGGGCGCAAAGCCCCAGCCACCGCTGACCTGCGTCTGCGTACCCGGCACCCGCTGCTCGGCGGCCACGGCCCGGATCGCCGCCTCGACCGGCGCCATATCCTCCGGCTGCACCACCCGCACGTCCACCTGGGCCATGGCCTGATCCGGCACCGCATTAGGCACCGTGCCGCCACTGATCACACCAACATTCAGCGTGACCCCGGGGCGCATGCCGTTCAGCGCCTGCAGCGCGATGACCTGGTGGGCCAGGGCCAGCACTGCGCTAGCGCCCCGTTCCGGATCGACCCCGGCGTGGGCCGCACGCCCGCTCACCGCAAGCGTGAACAGGCCATTGCCCTTGCGCGCACTGACGATGTCACCATTCACCCGGGCCGCCTCGACCACCAGAGCCAGGTCGTACGCCGGCGCCAGGCTCGCCAGCATCGCCCCGGAGGCGCGCGCGTCGGTCTCCTCATCGCCCCCACAGACAACACTGACCACCCCGAAGCTCTCCGGGGCCAGCGCTGCAAGCGCCGCGGCCGCGTAGAGCGCCGAGAGCAGACCACTCTTGTTGTCGGCGCTGCCCGGGCCGATCAGCCGCCCATCCTGCTGGCGCAAGGGCCGCGCGGCCGCCGTGCCCACCGGGTAGACGGTATCCAGGTGGGCCACCAGCATGACCCGCAGCCGCCCGCGACCACGCACAGTGGCGACCAGCCCATCACCGGCCTCGGCATCGGGGAAGTAACGCAACTCCCAGCCACGCGCCGCCGCCCAGTGGCGCACCCACGTCCCGGCCGCATCCACCCCTGGCTTGTGACTGGTCGGGCACTCGATCGCGCACAGCTGGCCCAACTCGTCCACATAGGTCGCCAGTTGCGGCTCCAGCCAGCCCACGACCCGCTCAGCTTCCAGCCTCATCCCTCACTCCTCCGCCCTCAGGTGTAAGGTTTTTGGGAGTTGCGCCCCCTGGCCCCGCATACCCCACCCCCCTACCCCTGCCAGGGAAAGGGGGAGGGGGGGGTGATGGCAAGCAGCGCATCAGGACGCTATCCGCCAGAAACCCTCCACCTGAGAGTCCCCCCTCAGCCCTCAGCCCTCAGCCCTCAGAAGCCCTCAGCCCTGATCTGTCACCGGCAAGCGCGCCGCCGGGTCGCCCAGCAGCGCATAGTTACGTGCGTCATTGCGGGCCATCCACAGCTTCGCCAGCTCCGATGGATCGACAATCTTGCCGAACTTGATGTTCTCCAACTCTTCGGTCAGGGCCATCGCCCGGGCGCCCTGCACGATATTGAAGTCATCGGTGGCGTTACCCGCCGGCTCGCCAAGCATCAGCCGCGCCAGCACATCCTCGAAGGCCTGGGTCTGCGCGCGCGCGCCGTCCGTGCCACTGAAGGCATAGGTCCAGGCCCGTTCGACGTGACCGATCACGCCGAGCGCGCCGCTGAGCAGCAGCCGCTGTGGCAACTGGGCGATCAACGGGAAGGGCGCCACCTGGGGCCGCCCGCGCTGCTCATCAAAGATAAACTCGTCCCGCTCGGGGCAACCCGCGCCATAGCAGGCAAAGAGCAGGGCCATGGTCCCCTCGAGCTTCGCCTGATCGCCCAGTTCCTCCAGGTCCTGCCCGGCAAACCAGTGCTCACGCCGCACATTGCCCGCCCCGCTCCAGTCCTGGGTCACCAGCGCGCCCTGGTGCAGCACGAGCCGCTCGTCGCGCAGCGGCAGACCGAGGCCATGGCTGGCGGTGAACAGCACCGCCGGGGCCTTGCCATCGCCCGTGCCGCGCAGGATCTGCTCGAGGGCCGCGCGGGTAGCCGCCTCCCCGACGAACGGGCGCGGCACGAAGCCCTGCCGGGCCGGCACATTGGCTGGATCGGCGTTCCAGCTGGTCAGCGGCGCCACCAGTTCCTCCGCGCTGCGCCGTGTGGCAACGTCCATGTCGTGCCGGGTCGCGTAGTAGACCACCTCTTTGCGGATCTGGCTAGCCGCATCGGAGCGCTGCTCGAAGGCGGCGAGGTGCTCGGCGTAGCGGGCATAGTCGGCCAGACGATGCTCGCCATCGATCCCGGTAAAGCAGAGCCGCCCTACCGCCCAGAAGATATCCAGCTCATACTGGAAGTTCAGCGGGATGGCTCGCTCATCGCCCGCGAAACGCGGGCCGGGCAGCCCCAGGAGCAGCACGTAGTAGGGCACGCCGCGCCGCGGGTCCACCGGACCCTGGCTCACCCCGTGGCGGGCAAGCCAGCGGCCGACACGCTCGCCGGGCCGGTAGATCAGCACGGGCGGGATCTGGCCCCAGTGATCACGGAGCGTTTTTGCGCCATTGTCGGTGTGGCGGTTGAGCCAGGTGGCGGCATTCTCGCCAGCGGTGAAGCTGACCTGCGGGGCGCTGTGGCCCATCTGCTGCATACGATGGGCAATCAGCGGCCAGATGGCCTCGATCAGCTCGGCGCGCTCAGTGGCATTGATCACCACCGCCCAGCGCGCCTCCTCAAGCTTGAGCGGATCGATGTCACGGGTCACCCCGAGGTGGCTGGTCTCAGCCGCAGTCTGCTTCGCCTGATAGACGCCCTGCAACTCCTGCGGCTCGGCGCTGAGTCGGTCCTGGGCCAGCCAGCTGGCCGTGGCCGCGTCGATACGCAGCAGCGGCTGACCCTCGGGCGAGACACCGTTGGGGTAGAGCTCCTCACCCGCACCCGGGCCTTCGCGACTGATCAGGATCAGCGGGCCGCTGGTGGCGCCACCCACCGCTGCGGGCGCCACGGCCGCAGCGCTGGCCGCCGGCCCGGTACCGCGCCCCTGACCCGCCGGGCCAACCAGCCGGCCCAGGCGGTTCACCAGGCCATCGAGGCGGGTCACCAGCCGTTGCAACTCGCTCTGCAGCGCGCTGGCCTCGTCATACAGCGCCGCCAGGTCGCCGCTCGCCTCGCCCTCGCCTGATGGCGCCGGCTGCCGCTCCGCCGCGGGGCTGGCTGCCGGGCCTGGCGGCTCCACCGCCTCAACGGCGATCGCAGCCAGCCCGCCCTCGGCGACGAGACGGTAGGGCACGTGGCAGTAGCCAGGGCCGTCGGGGTTCTCATCGGCCCACTCGGCGCCCCACGAGTTGCGCACGACGAAATAGCCGCCGCCGGGCGCCGTCGCGTCATCGCGGTAGCCAAGCGCCGCCATAGCGTGGCCGCCCTTGCGCTGCTCGCCGGGCAGCGGCGCGCGCACCCGTCCCAGGCCACGGGCCTGCCACGAACTCAGCCAGTGCTCCCAGATGTACAGGCCAAGCAGCACCGCCTGCCCCTGGGCGAGCGCCTCCTTGATCTGGAGCACGCCAGTTGCCGGCAGCTTGCGAAAGCTCTTGATCCGCCGCTGCTTCGCTTCGTCGAAGGCCAGGGCCGGCGGCCGCTCGTGCCCCGGTTGCCGCTGGTCGCTCGGAGCCGGGCGGTAGGGCCAGGTCGCCTCGCTGCAGACCCCGAGCTCCTGCAGCACACGCACGCCAACCAGCGGGTCGGTGCCGACATCGCCAGGGATGCGGTCGCGGTCTTTGCAGGCCCAGTAGAGAAACTGCTCGGAGAGGTCAGTCGGGTCACCACTGAGCGCCTGGTAGATCGCCACCAGCGTGAAGGCGACACAGCTATTGCGTACGCCCTGGTTGACCGGCGCGGGCATATGCGCCGGCGGATCGACCCGTTCGGGCAGGCTGGTGGGCACGGCGAAGGCGGCGGCATCAACATCGACATAGTCATCGATGACCAGGCCCGCGCCCACCTCCTGCTCCACCGGCACGCTGAACGCGACATCAGCGGGGAGCAGCGGCAGTAGCGCCTCGGCCAGCGCGCGCACCCGCTCCTCGTCGATGCCCAGGGCCACGGCCAGGGCCGCCACGCCCGAGCCATACTGCTGATTGCTCGCCCGGACCGCGGCGTAGAGCTCTTCGGCCGTCGTAATCCAGTAGTTCGCCAGCTTCGCGCGGAGCTCCGCGTCGATCGCATCGACCCGCTCCAGTGGGGTCAGCACGCGCATAAGCGCTCCTCACTCGTAACTGTTCAGACTTGGAATTGAGCAACCCGCATAGGTGTTACCGTCAGAGCGCATTGGAACGCCATGCGCGGCAATCCACAATCCAAAATCGGCAAGCCAAATAGGTGTTACCGTCAGAGCGCATTGGAACGCCATGCGCGGCAATCCACAATCCAAAATCGGCAAGCCAAATAGGTGTTACCGTCAGAG
>JACAEO010000117.1 GCA_013388805.1 Chloroflexota bacterium | reverse complement strand
TGGGAGGGCGACGCGCTTACGCAGGGGTATGAGGAAACCCGGTTTCCCCACGTCCCCGCCCGCGGGAGGACCTGGCCCTCAAGCAGGGAGATGGGGGAACCTGGTCCCCCCATCCCCCCGCCCCCAGGAGGGTCTGGGAGGGCGCAGCCCTCCCAGGAACAACCTATTTTCATTCCCGACTCAGCGCCACCCTCTGGCGCGTGTCAGTTCGTTCCCCAGCAAGCCGAGCAGCACCTGCCCGTTGTGCTCCTCGAAGCGCGCCCGCTCGAACCACTGCACGGTGCGGAAGACGCCCGGCGCGATTTCCTCAACCTGGGGCGGCGAGATGGGTTGGCCGAAGAGCGCCAGGCTCTCGGCGAAGCTGTGGCCCCGCGCTCCATCGAACTCCAGCCCGTTGGCCCGCCAGTACCCCAGGAATGGCTCACAGAGCGTATGGCCGGTGGCCTCGAAGGTCAGACAGCCTGGCTGGACCGCCCCTCGCGGGAAGGTGTTCCAGTCGCGTCCGGTGGCCCGTAGCACCTCATCGCCGATGCGCGAGAGCAGCACATCGTAGGGCGCGGGGTTCTCGGGACGCAATTCGAAGCGATGGCGCTCGAAGTACTGCACGGTGTAGGCGCGCCCGTCGCTGCCTGCCTCGATCAGTTCTTCGCTGATCGGAAACCCGAAGATCGGCAGGCCGCCGTAACGCTCCCAGTAGCGCAAGAATGCGCCGCGCAGCGTGTGGCTGGTTTCGGGGAAGTAACGCACCCCGGGGGTGTTGACGGGCGGCGCCGGGCGGAAGGCCTCGCCGGGGGTGGCAGGTGGCGACGATGCCGGCTCAGGTTGAGGCGCGGGCGGCGCGTTGAGCGGGCAGCCGGTGTACGCTGGCGCCAGTTGCACTGCCCGAAAGGCGTTCAGGCGGCCCCAGCCATATTCCGGGTCCTTGCCGGGAGGCCCCTTGTCGTCGGCGCTGGCTTTGAGGATGCAGCCCACATCGGCCCGGCCCAGGTCGGGCCGCTGGGTGAGCACCAGGGCCGCCGCTGCGGCCACATAGGGGCTGGAGAAAGAGGTGCCGTTCGGCGGGCCATAGCGCCCGCCGGGCAGCGTCGTCCACAGGCCCACGCCGGGGGCGGCCAGGTCGAGGTAGTCGCCGGTGTTGGAGAAGCCGGTGACGCTATCGTCATTCCCGGTGGCTCCGACGGCGATGACGTTGGGGTAGGCCGCCGGGTAGGTGACGGGGTTGCCGGCCTGCCGCTCGTTGCCTGAGGCAGCCACCAGGACGACCCCGCGCCCGGCGGCGTAGTCTACGGCCTCGCGCAGCAAGCGGCTGTCGCCCTCGCCGCCGAGGCTCATGTTGATCACCCGCGCGCCATTTTCGGTGGCCCAGAAGATGCCGGCGGCCAGACTGGCGTCGTTGCCCACACCCCGGGCGTCAACGACCTTGACCGGCAGGAGGCGACACTCCCAGCAGAGACCGGCTATGCCGGCGTTGTTGTCGGTGTTGGCGGCGATCAGCCCGGCCACGGCGGTGCCGTGGCCGTTGTCGTCGCGGGTATTGGTGCTACTATTGAGGGCGTTGTAGCCGGGCAGCACCTTGCCCGCCAGGTCGGGATGCTCGGCGTCTACGCCGCTGTCGAGCACCTCCACAACGATTGGCCCGCCGGTGGTGATCGTCCAGGCCTCGGGGGCCTGGATGGTGCGCAGCCCCCACTGTTCGGGAAAAGCCGGATCGTTGGGCGCGCGGCTGATCCGGCGGACGCGGTTAGGCTCGGCGTAGGCGACCCCCGGCGTGGCGGTGAGGCGGGCGACGGCAGTCTCCAGGTCGGTCGTGGCGGGGAGGCGCAAACGGTAGATCGGCGCATCGGGCGCAAGCGGCTCGGCGGCGGAGACGCGGAGGGCGGCGAGGCTGCCGGCCAGTTCCGCTGTGGTCAGGGTGGCGCCGGGGCGTAGCCGCACGATGACCTCGCCGGCCATTAGCGCCTCGGCAGTCCTGGCGGAAACGGGGCGCGCAGCAAGGGGGACGATCAGCAGCAACAGGGCCAGGAGGGCCCTGATGGCGAAATGACGCACAGAGGGTTTCCTTTCACGATGCAGCATAGTACTACAGTTGTATTGCGGCAGATGACCCGTTTCCGTCGGCGTAAACGCCTCGGCTAGCGCTTGCGAAGGCCACCTCCGTGGCCTGTGTAGCCCACGAAGGTGGGCTTTGCCCCCCGTAGCCGAGGGCTTTCAGCCCGACGGGGAGCGCACCTACAACTGTAGTAATAGCCTGTACCGGGCAGACGGTGGCACACGTGCTACATCCTACCATACAACTCAGTGGATTGGCCACCACTGCTTTGTTGTCCTGCATCGTGTACACCCCACGTCCACAGGTGGCGTAGCAAAGCATACAGCCGATACAGGTCGCTTGATCCACCGTTGGATACCATGGGATGTCTGCTCGCGGGATCCCATGCCAGAGCTCGCTGGTTGCCATGGTCAGTCTCCTTCCAGGGGTAAATGGCACCTTGCCGTAGGGCATGCAGTCATCATGCAGGTCGTCGAGGCGCATCCTGATGCCAACCACCGCCTGCCACGCCGAGCCCTTCGGCTCCGCGGCTCCCGAGCTTGTCGAGGGGCAGGGTAACCTCCGCGCGGAATCTTCCGTCCTCGTGGCTCGAAGACCCCTCGCTTCGCTCGGGGTGACAGTCAGACCCAACATCCCAGTCAGGCCAACGACACCTGTCGTATCGGGGTGACAGTCAGCCCCAGCATCCCAGTCGGGCCAACGACACCTGTCGTATTAACCTGGCGCATACCGATCAGATCCCAGATGATCTTCGCGGCGATCACCCAGAGCAGCACACCGATGATGCGCTTGAGTTGCGCGCTCGAGAGCCTGTGCTGCATCAGGTAGGCGCCGCTTAACGAACCGATCGCCGCCATCAGCGCCGTACTGCCGAGCAAGAGGGGATCGAGCCCGCCCAGCGCGGCATGACCGAGAAACCCGGAGAGCGACGAGAAGATGACTACCAGCGCGGTCGTGCCGGCGGCTACCTTGGGATCCAGCCCTAGACCATTGAGCACCGGCAGGATGAAGTTGCCGCCGCCAACGCCGAGCAGCCCGCCCAGGAAGCCGGCCACCCCGCCGACTGCGGCCCCGGCGCTCACCTCGACCGTCCGGCTGACGGTGCGTGGATGGGGCTGGGGGCGGAAGAGCATCATCGCGCCCGCGAAGACCAGGAAGGCGGCGAAGAGGCCCAGCAGCAGCCGCTGATCCACCACGCTGGTCAGTCGGGCGCCCAGTGGGGCGGCAACCACGGCCACGATCAGCACCGGTAGGCCGACCCGCCAGTTGATCAGGCCGCCACGCCAGTAGCTGATCGTCGCGAAGAGCAGGCTGACGACGTTGAGCAGCAGGGCGGTTGGGGTGGCCTCGGCCAGCGGCACACCCAGATAGTAGAACATGGGCACGAACAGGAAGGCTGCGCCCAGGCCAGCCATGGCCATCAGGCCTGAGAAGACCAGCACAATGACGGCACTGATCAGATAGAGCGCCATGGCGGCATCCTTTGACCGTTCGAGCGACCCGGCTATGCTCGCCTGGGCTAGATCAGGAGATTGAACAGGTAGCCGATCAGAACAATGCCGAGCGCGACCACGCCGACGAAGATGGCGATCAGGCGCGGCTTGAGCACCCGGCGCAGAATGATCATCTCCGGCAGACTCAGGGCTACCACCGCCATCATGAAGGCGAGGACCGTGCCCAGCGCCGCGCCTTTGGCCATCAGCGCCTCGACCACCGGGATGATGCCGGCGGCGTTTGCATAGAGTGGCACCCCGAGCGCCACGCCTGCCGGCACCGACCACCAGGCACTCTTGCCCAGGATGTCGGCCAGCGCCTCCTCGGGCACGTAGCCGTGGATGGCGGCGCCCACCGCGATGCCGATCACGACGAAGAGCCAGACCTTGCCGACGATCTCGCGGGTGCTCTGCCAGGCCAGGGCGAAGCGCTGCGCCCAACCCGGTCGCTCCTCGGCCACTGCACCGTCGCCGCCCTTGAGTTGCCAGACGAAATCCTCGACGTAATGCTCCAGCTTGAGGCGGCCGATCACGATCCCGGCCACCATCGCGATACTCAGTCCGGCCAGCAGGTAGAGTGCGGCGACACGCCAGCCGAAGATGCCGAAGAGCATCACCAGGGCCACTTCGTTCACCATTGGCGCGGCAATCAGGAACGAGAAGGTCACCCCCAGCGGGATGCCGGCCTCGACGAAGCCGATGAAGAGCGGCACTGCCGAGCAGGAGCAGAAGGGCGTCACGACGCCCAGGCTCGCCGCGGCCACGTTCCCGACCCCCTCGCGCTTGCCGCCGAGCAGCGCGCGCGTGCGCTCTGGACTGAAAAACGAACGCGCCGTGCTGATCGCAAAGATCATGCCGGTGAGCAACAGCAGGATCTTTGGCACGTCATAGAGGAAGAAAGCGACAGCCTCGCCCAGGTGCGAGCCGGGGGCCAGACCAAACAGCCCGTAGGCGAGCCAGTTGGCCAGCGGCTGAATCCCAGTGTAGGCGGCGAGCCAGAGGATCGCCGCAACGGCTACCAGCAGCCAGGCGCGAGCGCCGGCGCGGCGGCTCGCACCCGTGGGTGAAGGCAGGGTCTGTTCCATCGGTGACTCCCGTGATATGCAAGAAGTGGAATATCGTTCTGAACAACAAGGGGTGGCGCCGCTGCCCACCCCGGTGACGTGGCTACTTTGTCAGCCAGCCGGCGATCTCGTCCTCGCTGGGGATGCGCCCCGTCGCGACCAGCACATCATCGACCACCAGGCCCGGCGTCGCCATGATCTTCCAGCGCATCATCTGCGCATAGTCGGTAACCTTCTCGATCTCGGCGGCGAGGCCGCGTTCGCTCACCACCTTGCGGACGCGCTCCTCCAGGCGCTTGCAGTTGGCACAGCCGGAACCAAGGACCTTCACGTTCAGCATGGGATCTCCTCTTTGCGCAGCAAGGGCATGGTTGGCGCTGGTGCACAGCGCCGACACGGGCAGGCGTTGGAGCTGGCTCCGGGCGTTGCGCTGGCTTCGCCGGCGATAGCCCGCGCCGTATCGAGCATGGTCAGCACCTCGGGACGGATGATGCGGTAGAAGTTATTCGGCCCATCACGCCGATCGGCTACCAGACCGGCCTTGCGCAGGATGGCCAGTTGCTGCGAGACATAGGCTTGCCGCTGGCCCAGGTGGGCCTCAAGGTGGCAAACACACTGCTCGCCATCACGCAGCAGATCGAGGATCTGCAGCCGGACGGGGTGCATCAGGGCTTTGAAGAGACGCGCGTGACGTTCGGCGCTGGCATGGTTCATGACGCCAGTATATTCCTTTTTCTGCATATTGCAAGTGCGCCGGATGGCGTTGTTGGTAGCGATGCCGCAACTGTTCACTCGTTGCGCAGGGCGCGAATGGGGTCGAGGCGGGCCGCGCGCAGGGCGGGGAAGAGCCCGAAGAACAGACCGACGCCGGCGGCGATCGAGGTGGCCAGCACAATGGAGAAGAGCGAGACGGTCGCCCGTAGCCCGCTGTCCGGCGACAGGTTGGCGAGCACGGCAGTGCCGGCCAATGAGAGCAGGTAGCCGAGGCCGATGCCGAGCAGCCCGCCGAAGAGGCAGAGCACGACCGCCTCGATCAGGAACTGCAGCAGGATGTCGCGCCGCTTCGCGCCGACCGCTTTGCGCAGCCCGATCTCGCGTGTCCTTTGGGTCACACTGACCAGCATGATGTTCATGATCCCGATGCCGCCCACCAGTAGCGAGATCCCGCCGATCGTGCCCAGAAAGGCGCTGAAGCCGACCGTTACCGCGCGGAACTGGCTGGCCAGTTGTGCCGGGTTGGTGATCGAGAAGTCATTGGGCTGATAGGTGAGGCGGTGTTCTTCGCGCAGCACCATGGTGACCTGGCGGATCGCCTCGTCAACGTTGAGCAGATCACGGGCCTTGACGGTCATGGTTGAGACGTCGACGCGCGCGTTGATTTCGTTGCGGAAGAGCCGGCTACGAGCCGTGCTATAGGGCAGATACACCTGCTCGCCCGGGTCGCCGAAGCGGCCGACGGCCCCTGAGGCCTGGCTCTGCTTCGTCACCGAGACGCCAACCACCTCGAGCTGCACGCCATTGACGCTGATGCGCCGGCCCACGGCGCCCTCGATGCTGCCGAAGAGCGTCTCGGCCACTGTGTCGCCGATCACCGCCACCCGGGCCGCGGCCCGCTCCTCCGCCTCGTCGAACCAGCGCCCATCGCCCAGTTCTTGCGCGCCAACTGCGAAGTAGCTGGGCGTGACGCCTTTGATGCCGAAGAGGTAACGTTCGCCGCCCGCGCTGACCACGCCACTGCGGCTCAACTCAACCACCACAAACTCGACCGCGGGCGCGCGCCCCGGCGCCATGATCGCCGCCGCGTCGGCGGCGGTCAACCGGGGCTGGAGCGGCTCGTCCGGGTCGGGGCTGTCCACCCTGGGGTTGACATAAAATGTCCCGATACCCAGCCGCTCGAACTCAGCGTCGATCCAGCGCGAGTAGCCGTCACCGATGGCGAGCAGCCCGACCACCGCACCCACGCCGATGATGATGCCGAGCATGGTCAGCAGCGAACGCAGCTTGTGGCTGGCCATCGCCTCCCAGGCAACACGGAACGCTTCGCTGAAGGACATCGCGTGCTCCTACTCGGTACGCAGGGCTTCGATCGGGTTGAGCCGCGCCGCCTGCAGGGCCGGGAAGAAGCCGAAGGCGATCCCGGTCGCCGCGGCGATGCTGGTGGCGAGCAGGATGTTGCCCAGGGTGACCGTGGCTGCGGCGCCCTCGGCGTTGAACAGGTTCACCAGCAGGAAGGTGCCGACGAATGAGAGCAGGTAGCCCAGCCCCACGCCGACCAGGCCGCCCACCAGGCAGAGGGTCAGGGCCTCGATCAGGAACTGCAGCAGGATGTCGCGCCGCTTCGCGCCGACCGCTTTGCGCAGCCCGATCTCGCGGGTACGTTCGGTGACACTGACCAGCATGATGTTCATGATCCCGATGCCGCCGACGAGCAGCGAGATGCCGGCCACGATGCCGAGAAAGGCATTGAAGCCGCCGACCACCACGTTGAGCTGGGCGGCGATCTGCTCGGGGTTGATGATCGTGAAGTCATTGTCCTGGTAGGTCAGCCGGTGCTGCTCGCGGAGCACCGCGGTCACCTGGCGGATGGCCTCGTCGATCTCGCCCACGCTGCGCGCCCTGACGGTCATGATCGAGACATTGATCCGGTCACTGACCTGGTTGCGGTAGAGGCGGGTGATGCCGGTGGTGTAGGGGACGAAGACGGCCTCGGCCGGGTCGGCGCCAACCGAGACCGAGCCGGGCTCGGTGGCGAGGACGCCGATCACCGCGAAGCCAACACCGTTGAGGCTGATGCGCTGGCCGACCGCGCTGGCCGGGTCGCCATAGAGCTGCTCGGCCACCAGGCGGCCGAGCACGGCCACCCGGGCCGCGGCCAGTTCTTCCTCGGGCGTGAAGAGCCGCCCGCCGGCCAGTTCCTGCGGCGTCGTCTCGAACCAGGTGGGGTTGACCGCGCGCACGGTGTAGCTGGCGCGCCGGCCACTGGCGCTGGCCTGGGCCTCGCCGCTGAACTCGATCGCCACCTGGCTCACCGCTGGCGCGCGCCCCGGGCGCAGGATCGCCGCCGCGTCGCTGGCCCGCAGCTGCGCGGCGGTGACCGCGTCAACCCGGTTGCTATCGACGAAGGGCGCGACATAGAAGTTGCCCGCGCCAAGCTGGGCGAACTGGTCGTTGAGGAAGCGCTGGAAGCCGTTGCCCAGCGCCAGCATGCCGATCACCGCGCCGACGCCAATGATGATGCCCAGCATCGTCAGCGCGGCTCGTAGCTTGTTATTGGCCAGCGCCTGCAGGGCGATGCGGAAAGATTCGATGATCGCCATACGACAACATCCCGGGTCGACTTCAGCGTTGGGCACGCAAGCCTGGAAGTGATACCACGTGGCATTGGCAATCCCGCAGTGTCCCGCTCATCTCCACAGCGCTCCAGCGCCACACAGGGCTTTGTAGCGCTGGAGCGCTGTGGAGGTGTGGCGCTGAGCCAATGCGCTGCCAGCAAGCAGAATCGGTATGAGGGCGTCCCGCCCTCGTCAGCGTTCGAGGGCAAGATGCCCTCGCTCCCAGGACACGTGTGAATACATACGCGGTCGGAGTCTACGGGGCCTCGATCAGCGGCGTGCCGGCGATGGTGCGTTCGTGCACCACCTCGTCGCTGGCGACCAGCCCGTCGCGCACACTGATGATCCGCTCGGCGTGGCGGGCCACGTCGTGTTCGTGGGTGACGAGGATGACGGTGATGCCCTGCTCGCGGTTGAGTTGCTGGAAGATGCCCATGATCTCCTCGCCGGTGCGCGTATCGAGCGCGCCGGTCGGCTCATCGGCCATGATGATCCGCGGCTCGTTCACCAGCGCCCGGGCGATCGCCACCCGCTGCTGCTGGCCGCCCGAGAGCTCGTTGGGCTTGTGATGCATCCGATCCGCCATCCCGACGGCCGCCAGCGCGGCCCGCGCCCGCTCGTGGCGGTTGCCGCCCTTGCCGCCGTAGAGCATCGGCAACTCGACGTTGCGCAGCGCGGAGGTGCGCTGCAGCAGCATGTACTGCTGAAAGACGAAGCCGATCTTCTGGTTGCGGATCGCTGCCAGCTGGTTGTCATTCAGCTCGGCCACGTCGATGCCGTCGAGGTAGTACTCGCCGCTGGTGGGCTGATCCAGGCAGCCGATGATGTTCATCAAGGTTGACTTGCCGCTACCCGAGGGGCCCATGATCGCGACGATCTCGCCCTCGCGGATGGTCAGGCTTACCCCGCGCAGGGCATGCACCTCCACATCACCCATGCGGTACACCTTGGTCAGGTCTTTGACGACGATCAGATCACGCATTGGACGTTTATCGCTTTCGTGTCAGCCGGGCCGAAGCATTGGCCGTGCCAATGGCCCTACCGGTTGCGCGGCGGGCCGCTCGGATTGAAGGTGCTCACCACATCCTGGACGAGCACGGGGTCGCCGGGGTTGAGGCCGCTGACGACCTCGACGAACTCGTTGTTGCTCAGGCCGATCGTCACCTCGCGGCGATCGCCGGGGGGCGGGGCGGTCTGTCCCGGGAGCGCGGGCTGCGGCCGCAGGGTCGGGTTGGGCACATAGACGTAGCTGCGCCCGCCCTCGGTGCGGACTGCGCGGCGTGGCACCAGCAGGGCGTCGGTCTTCTCCGCGGTGATGATCTCGACCACTGCGGTCATGCCGGGGCGGACCCCCGGGCTGTCCTGGTCGAGCGTGACAGTCACGTCGTAGCTGGTCGTGCCCTGCTCGCTGCGCGTTGCCTGGGGCGCGATGCTGGTCACGCTACCGCCGATGCGCTGCCCCGGGAGCGCGTCGAGGCTGATCGCAACCCGCTGGCCCAGCCGCACCTCGGCGATGTCGAGCTCGTCGATCGGCACGTCCACGTGGAAGCTGCTGAGGTCCACCAGGGTCAGGAAGGCGGTGGCGCCGGCGGGCTCGCCCACCCGCATCTCTACCTGCGCGACGGTGGCGGCGAAGGGAGCGGTGAGCGTGCCCAGGGCGAGGTTGCGCTGCGCCACGCGCAGGCCCACCTCGGCGCGGGCGACCGCCGCCTCGCGGGCGGTCAGGCTGCTGGTTGCGGGGTCGGCCAGGATGCGGTCGAGGGCAGCCTGGGCGATCGCGACGCTGGCCTGCTGGGCGGCCAGGTTGCTGGCCCGGTTGGCGCCGGTGAGCTGCTCGAGGCGGGCCTGGGCGCGTTGCACCTCGGCGCGGGCGCTGGCCAGGTCCTCGGCCTTCGCCCCGGCGACCACCTTGTCGCGGGCGGCCAGCGCGCTGGCGAGCTCGGCCTCGCGGGCGGCCAGGGCGCTGATCTCATCGGTGCGCGCCTGCTCATAGGCGATGCGCGCGTTCTCCAGCGCTGCCTCGCCGTCGGCGACGGCACGGGTCGCGGCGATCTCGCGGTCCACCCGTTCGCGGGGCAGGTCGCCGGGTAGCTTTTCAAGCTCGCGATTCTCCCAGTAGATGCGGCTATACTCATCCTGCGCATTGCGCAGCGCATTGGCGCGGGTCTCCAGTTCAAGGCGGGCGCGCTCCTTGGCGGCCGAGAGGCTGACGCGGGCCTGGTCGAGGTTGGCCTGGGCGCTCTGCACGCGCTCGTTGGCACTGGTCAGTTCGTCGCTGGCCGGGCCGGCCTCCAGGCGCGCGAGGCGCGCGCGGGCGCTCTCCAGGTCGGCGCGGGCGGCGGCGATGTCGGCCGGGCTCACGCTGCTCTGGGTCTGGGCATACTGGCTGCGCGCCTGGTCGACGCGCGCGCGGGCCTCGGCGATTTCCTGTGCGCTGGCACCAGCCAGCAGGCCCTCCAGGTCGGCCTGCGCCTGCCGCAGGTCGGCCTCGGCCTGCTCAACCTGGAGTTGCAGGCCGCTGGTCTCGATGCGGGCCAGCGGCTGGCCCTGCTCGACGCGGTCGCCGGGCCGGACCAGGAGCGCGCTGATCGTGCCGCTGGTCTCGAAGCGCAGCTGGGCCTCGGCGGCCGGCTCCACATTGCCGGTGGCGCCAACACTGGCGGCGATCGTGCCGCTGGTGGCCGGGACGCTCGTCCAGCCCTCGGGCAGGCTGCCGGGGGCGGGGCCCCGGGGCAGCAGGGCGATGACCAGCGCGCCAATGACCACGAGGGCCAGGACGATCGCGCCGATGATCAGGCCGAGGCGCCGGCCGGAACGAGTCTGTTTGCGGGGGGAAGCCGCAGGTGCCATGACGATACGCTCCTTAGCGGACAGTAGGCTCACAGGACATAGCGCCAGTATCGCCGATAGGACGCGGCGCCGCATCGACCGGTTGCACGACGCTGGCTGTGCCGCGTGGCGCACGATGCTCGTCCTTTAGTACGATACCCCGGATCGGCGATTTGTGCATGCTGGCGTGCCTCCCTGTCCGGGGCTGGTGCAATGATACTGCTGGCGAACTCCGACTTTCCCACGCCGGGTGCGCGGGCGTCCCGCCCGCATGCGGGCCGGAGGCCCGCGCACCCGGGTGTGCCGGTTGACGCGGCGCTCCGCCGTCTGGCTGAGCTGCCGGAGGCCCGCGC
>JACAEO010000018.1 GCA_013388805.1 Chloroflexota bacterium | reverse complement strand
GCTGGCGCACCGCAACGCCAACAACATACCCTCCTCTCCCAGGCTGGGAGAGGGAGGGGTGAGGGCAAGCAGCGCATCAGGATGCCATCCGCCAGAAACTCTACCCCTGAAAGGGAGGGTGTCCCCCGGTACGTGCATGATCGTTGCCCCGTCCACCTCGGCGCGCTGATGGCCGAACAGCTCGTCTGGAACTGCGCCAGGGCGGCTGTGCTGCACCTGAGATGCGTTACGAACAACCCGGGGTTTGGGTCTTGCCCTCAAGGACACGGCGCGCTCAGGACGGCGCGGCCCAGGCGCGCAGCAGTGCCCGGGCGACGAAGCGCGGCGGGGCAGTGCCGCCGAACGCCCAGGCGACGGCGTAGAGGGTGCGCAGCGAGGTGCGACGCTCGCGACTGAGCAGGTAGACCGGCTCCCAGGCAGCGGGCTGCAGCCTGGCGCGGAACGCCTCCAACCCGGCGAAGTGGTAGAAGCGGCGGCCATGGTCTCGCGCCCAGGCGCGCAGCAGGCGAACCAGCGCGCCCTGGCTCGTCTCGGTGCCAGCGGCGATGCGCGAGAGCGGGGCGAGCCCCAGGGTGATCCAGGCGGCCCCGTCGGCGGCCAGTTCGCGCATCGCGCTGTCGATCAGGAGCTCCGTCGTGCCGTTGGGGGCGTCGTGGCTGCGCACGATCTGCTCGAAGAGCCAGCCAGCGCGCCGGGGGACGGGTGTAGCCACCAGGTAGGCCACCGGCGTGCCGTGACGCTGGGCGACGAAGACGCGCCGCCCTTCGGGGGCGCGCAGGGTCGCGGGCTCGACGAGGAAGTGCATCGGCGGGAGCCCGCGGCTGGCGAGCCACTCGTGCAGGCAGCGCTGCAGCTCCGGCTGGCGGGCGGCACGCTCGGCGGGCCAGGCGTGGACCGCAACGTCCTTGTTGCGCGCGCGGGCGATCTGGCTGCGCAGTGAGGCCTTGCATGCGACGATCGCCGGCCAGCCACGGGGGTCCCAGACGGGCTGTGCGCCGATCAGCAGGCGGGCCAGGGGGCCAGTGCCGGCCAGGTCCTCGGCCTCCGGCGCCTGAGCGCCGAAGTAGCACACCCGTCGCCCCTGGCGCGTCGCCGCCGCCTCGAAGGCGCCGGCCACGGCCGCGCGGTGCTCAGGCGCACAGACCGGGGCGCCAGCCACCACCCAGACGCCGCCAGCGGCGACATAGCCAACGACCGCGTCCTGGTCGGGGCTGAACCAATGGGCGATCCCGGGGTTGGCGATCTGGCACGAGGCGGTATTCCAGCCGTGACGGGCCAACAGCGCGCGCACCAGTTCACGTTGTGCCACCGCGTCGACGGGCAGCGGCACCGTGCTGGGAGCAGCGTGCTCGATCCAGAGGGCCTGCGTGGCGTTGCGCACAGCCCGGGCAACTATGAGCGTAGGTGGTGGCATGGACGGTATCCTGACCATGGAAGGCCATTGGCTGCGCCAGTGCTTCGGGCCAACAAGCGTAAGCCAGGCAACAATGCTCGGACAAGGACTACAGCGCAAGCGACGCCAGGTAGCCTGGCGGGCGACGGGCCAGTGTGCCCTGTTCAAAAGCGTAGGCCAGGCGGATCAGCGTAGGCTCGCTGTAGGCCCCGCCCATAAAGCTGATCCCGACCGGGAGACCAAAGGCCATGCCGGCGGGGACGGTGACCAGGGGGTAGCCGGCCCGCGCGGCGAAGGAGGAACTGCCGCCGCCATAGCGGTCGCCAGCGAGCAAGTCGCTCACCCAGGCGGGCTGCATGGTCAGCGCGACGATCGCGTCGAGGCGCTGCTCAGCCATGGCTGCGTCGACCAGGGCACGTGTCTCGTCGCGGCTGCGCGCCAGGGCCTCGCGGTACTCCTCGCTGTCCAGCCCGCCTTTGGCCGCCGCCAGCACAAAGATCTCCTGGCCGAAGTAGGGCAACTCGACCGCACGCTGCGCCTCGTTGAAGGCGATCAGCTCGTCCAGACTGCGCGGGATGGCGACGTCCGGGTGATCGGGGTGCACGACCCGGGTGGCGAGATAGTCGGCGATGGCTTGCTTGAACTCGTAGAGCAGCACGGTGAACTCGTCGCCCTGGAGGTAGCCATCGCTCTTCGCAAGCTGCAGCGGGTCGACCAGCTCGGCGCCGAGGCCGGCGATGGCCCGTAGCGCTGCCGCGAAGACCGCGTCGGCGTGCTGGTTGTAGCCCACCGTGCCCGGGTCGCGCAGCACGCCGATCCGCGCACCGCGCAGCCCGTCGCGGTCGAGGAAGGCACAGTAGTCGGCGTGGGCGTGGGTAGCCGCCGCCGCCGTGACCGGGTCGCGCGGGTCAGGTCCAGCGATTGCGCCGAGGATGGTCGCAGCATCGGCCACCGAGCGGGCATGCGGCCCGACGGTGTCCTGGCTTGGAGCGATCGGCACCACCCCGGCGCGGCTGGTCAGGCCGACCGTGGGCTTGAGGCCGACGACCCCACAGAGGGCCGAGGGACAGACGATCGAGCCATCGGTCTCAGTACCGATGGCGGCGGCGCAGAAGCTGGCGGCCACCGCCACCGCTGAGCCGGAGCTCGATCCGCATGGGTTGCGGTCGAGCACATAGGGGTTCTTCGTCTGGCCGCCGCGGGCGCTCCAGCCGCTGGTGGAGCGCATCGAGCGGAAGTTGGCCCACTCGCTCAGGTTCGTCTTACCGAGGATGAGCGCACCGGCGGCACGCAGCCGGGCCACCACTGTTGCATCCTGGGAAGGGCGCGAGCCAACGAGCGCTCGCGATCCGGCAGTGGTGGCCATGCGATCGGCGGTGTCGAGGTTGTCCTTGAGCAAGATCGGGATGCCATGGAGCGGGCCGCGGGTCGTTCCAGCGGCCCGTTCGGCGTCGAGCGCACGGGCGAGCGCCAGGGCCTCGGGGTTGAGCTCGAGCACCGCGCGCAGGGTGGGGCCGCTGCGATCAAGGGCCTCGATGCGGGCCAGACAGGCCTCGGCCAGGGCCAGGGCCGTCAGGCGCCCGCTGGTCATGGCGGCCTGCAGGTCAGCGATGCTGGCCTCGTAGATCGCCGGGCCAATGTTGGCGGTATCGCGGGCGACCTCGCCCGCGGACGTTGGCAGAGCCATCGCGGTGCTCCTCGTAGGCACTGCTACTATGGTTCGATGTAGATCGGGTTGAAGTTGATGACATAGGCCGGGTTGTTCACATAGCCCTTGACTTTGGCGCTGTAGGCCATGGGCTGCAGGTCGTTGACCACAAAGATCCACGGCGCGTCCTCGACGATCAGCGCCTGGGCCTCGGCGTAGTACTTCGCTCGCTCGCTGCGCTCGGCGCTGGCGAGGGCCTTGGTGAGCAACTCATCGACCTGGGGGTTGCTGTACCAGCCGGTGTTCCAGCCGTTCGGCGGCTGGAAGCTGCTACCGAAGAGGAAGTTCATCACATAGGGCTCGCTCGACATGATCGACTGGTTGTTCATTGTCACATCGCCGGCCAGGCCCTGGGCCCAGATCCCCAGGTACGAAACCCACTCATAGGACTGGATCTCGACGTTGATCCCGACGTCGCGCAGGTTGCCCTGGATGTACTCGTTCATCTGCACCGGGATCATCATGCCCGATCCCGAGACCGGGATAATCATTTTGGTGCTGAAGCCATTGGGATAACCGGCCTCGGCGAGGAGCTGTCTGGCCTTTTCCGGGTCGTAGGTGTAGCCCGTGATCGCCGGGCTGTAGGCCCAGTTAGCCGCGGGCATCGGCTGGGTGGCCGGCTTCGCCGAGCCATTGAGGATCTTCTCGGCCAGGCCCTGGCGGTCGATTGCGTAGTTGACGGCCTGGCGCACGCGCTTGTCGGCGAAGGGGCCTTCTCTGGTGTTGAGCACAATAAACCAGTAGTGATTGCCGGGGCCCTGGTCATAGACGAAGGCCGGGTTGGCCTTGATCTGGGGTATGGCGTCGGGTGGCACGACGGTGATCAGATTCACCTGGCCGGTGAGCAGGGCGGTCACGCGGGCAGTGGGCTCGGGGATGGGCACGAAGATCAGCTTGTCGGCCTTTGGCTCGCCGGGCTTCCAGTAGTCCTTGTTGGCCTCCAGTTCGACTTTCTGGCCCTTCTCCCAGCTCACGAACTTGAAGGGGCCGGTGCCGACCGGGTTCTCGGTGAGCCAGGCGTTGCCATGCTCGCGCACCGCCCGGGGGCTGACGATCCGCCCGGCGCCGTAGCCGAGGAACTCGAGGAAGGCGCCGTTCGGCGCAGCCAGGGTCAGCGTGACCGTGTTGTCGTCGATCACCGCGACGTCCTGCAGGCCTACCAGGAAGAAGCCGACCGTATTGGTCGCGTCGAAGAATTCAAAGTCCTTGTCGAAGGCGCGGCGGAAGGCGAAGTCGACCGCCTGGGCGTTGAAGGGCTCGCCGTCGTGGAAGGTGATGCCCTGGCGCAGCTTGAAGGTGTACTCACGGCCATCGTCAGAGATCGTCCACGACTCGGCCAGACCGGGCTCGAGTTCGGTCGTGCCGAGCTTAAACTCGACCAGGCCATCGTAGATGTTGCGCAGCACACGGGTGGTGGCGAGGGCCGCCACCTTGATCGGATCGCCGCCCTCGATGTCGGTCTCGGTACCGACGATGATCGTGCCACCGCGCTCGGCGGCCGGGGCGGTGGTCGACTCGCTGGCCGGGGAGGGCGTGGTGGGGGCGCCGCCACAGGCGGCAAGCAAGACCGCGAGCAGGGCCAGGACCAGAGCGAGACGGGTGCGGTTCCGCATGGGTGTCTGTCTCCTTCAGCGAATGCACAACGGCGTTTCCCAGCAGTATCCTGGACGTGCACTGGCGCGCCAGCATGCCCAGGAGCCATCTGCACACATACCCAGGCACCTCCTTTCCGAGGGCGAGCTACAGCTTCATACGCGGGTCCAGCGCGTCGCGCAGGCCATCGCCGAGCAGGTTGAAGCCCATAGTGACGAAAAAAATGGCGAGCCCGGGAATGGTCGTCACCCAGGGGGCGACGAGCATAGCGTTGCGGCCCTCGTTGGCCATCGCACCCCAGTCGGGGGTGGGTGGCTGCACACCAAGGCCGAGGAAACTGAGCGCCGAGGCAAAGATGATCATCTGCCCGGTCTGCAGCGTGGCGAAGACGATGCAGATGGGGAGGGTATTGATCAGGATGTGGCGGGTGATGATGCGCCAGGTGGGGACGCCCAGGGCCCGCGCGGCGATCACGAAGTCCTGGGTGCGCAGGGTGAGCACCTGTGAGCGGACCAGGCGCGCGAAGGCGGGAACAAAGACGATGGTCAGCGCAAAGATCGCATTGAGCTGGCTGGGCCCCAGGGCAGCGACGATGGCGATCGCCAGCAGGATGGCTGGGAAGGCGAACATAATATCGGCCAGGCGCATGATCAGCCCGTCGACCCAGCCGCCGTAGTAGCCGGCCAGCAGGCCGAGCGCCAGGCCGAGCAGACCGGAGAAGAGCACCGGCGCCAGGGCCACCAGCAGCGCAATGCGGCTGCCATAGATCAGCCGGCTGAGGATATCGCGCCCGTTGGTATCGGTGCCGAGCACGTGGCCCGGCGTGCCGATCGGCTGGAGCCGGTTGGCTGCATCCTGGGCGAGCGGATCGTGGGGCGCCAGCACGGGCGCCAGCAGGGCGCAGAGCAGCGCCAGGAGCACGATCGCGCCGCCGAGCAGCGCAAAACGGTCACGGCGCAGCCCGCGCCAGACGATGCTGAGCTGGCTCTGCGGGCGGGGCCGTGCAACGCCGGTCGGCACGGGTGTGGGGTGGGCCAGGGTCTGTTCGCTCGACATCGTGGCTCCTCAGTCGCCGTAGTGGATGCGCGGGTCGATCACGGCATAGAGCAGATCCACCACCAGGTTTACGAGCACAAAGGCGGTGGCCACCAGGAGCACGCCGCCCTGAACGACGGGGAAGTCGCGCATCGAGATGGCATTGTAGAGCGCCAGGCCGATCCCGGGCCAGCTAAAGACCGTCTCGGTGAGGACGGCGCCGCCGAGCAGGAAGCCAAACTGCACGCCAACGACGGTCAGCACGGGCAGCAGCGCATTCTGCAGGGCGTGGCCGAGCACGACGGTGCGCTCGCGCAGGCCCTTGGCGCGCGCGGTGCGCACGTAGTCCTGGCGGATCACGTCGAGCATACTCGAGCGGGTGATGCGCGCGGTCACCGCGGCGGCGGCAATGCCAAGGGTGAGAGCCGGCATGGTCAGGTGATGCAGCAGGGTGAGCAGGTTGCGCTCGCCGGTGATCGACCACATCCCGGCGGCGGGGAACCAGCCCAGGTGCAGCGAGAAGATCAGGATCGCCATCAGGCCGAGCCAGAAGGCGGGCATACTGTTGCCGAAGAGGGCGAGGATCATGCTCACCCGGTCGAAGAGCGAGAACTGGCGGGTAGCCGAGATCACCCCTGCAGCCACGCCAATCAGCGTCGCGATGATCGTTGCGGCGACGGTGAGGATCAGGGTATTGGTGAAGCGTTCGAGCAGCAGGGGCAGCACGGGACTGTACCCTTCAGGCGGCTGATCTCGTCGCGCAACTGCTGGTTCTCGGCCTTGATCGGGTCTTGCTCCGCACTGAGGGTCTCGATAAGGTTCAGCAGCCGCTGGAGCAACCTCCCGCGCCTTAGCAACGAGGGAGTGAGGGCGTCTCGCCCTCACTCCCTCAGCTGGTATGCATCAAACCGCAAAGGATGCGGCCGTAGGGGTTACGGTCAACGCCTGAGCTACACGGGTGAGCCCGATGCACCCGCTACCGCCCCATCAGATAGCGGTGGATGCCCTCGGCGGCGGCGCGCCCCTCGGCGATCGCCCAGACCACCAGCGACTGACCGCGGCGCATGTCGCCGGCGGCGAACACGCCGGGGAGCGAGGTCATCTTGCGCTCGTCGGTGACCGGCGTGCCCTGGGGGGTGAGGGCCAGGCCAGACTGGGCGAGCGGGCCGTCGCGCCGTGGCCCCACGAAGCCCATCGCCAGCAGCACCAGGTCGCAGGGCAGTGTGAACTCGCTGCCGGGGATGTCCTCCATCTGCAACTGTCCGCTGGCAGTGGGCGTCCAGCGCACCTCGACGGCTTCCACCGCCGCTACCCGGCCCAGCGTGTCGCCGATCAGGCGCCGCGTGCGCACGCTGTAGCGGCGCTCGCCGCCCTCCTCGTGCGAGGACGAGGTGCGCAGAATGCGCGGCCATTCGGGCCAGGGGTTGTCAGGCGCCCGGCGCTGGGGGGGGCGTGGCAACAGCTCGAAGGAGGTGACCGAGGCTGCGCCCTCGCGCAGCGCGGTGCCGACGCAGTCGGCGCCGGTGTCACCGCCGCCGATCACCAGCACCCGCTTGCCGTGTACGCTGATCGCCTGCTGCGCGTCGATCGGCTCGCCCGCGCAGCGGCGGTTCTGCTGGCGGAGCAGTTCCATCGCGAAGTGAACGCCCTGCAGCTCCCGCCCCTCGACAGCCAGGTCGCGCGGCTGCTGGGCGCCGCCCGCCAGCAGGACGGCGTCGAAGCCGTGGCGCAACTCCTCGAGCGGCACATCAACGCCGATGTTGATCCCGGTCAGAAATTGCACGCCCTCGGCTTCCAGCTGGGCCAATCGCCGGTCGAGTAAGGCCTTCTCCAGCTTGAAGTCGGGGATGCCGTAGCGCAACAGCCCGCCAACACGGTCGTCGCGCTCGAAGACCGAGACCTCGTGGCCCAGGCGGCGCAACTGCTGAGCCGCGGCCAGGCCGGCCGGCCCGGAGCCAACGATGGCGATGCGCTTGCCCGTGAGCTGGCGCGGCGGCTCAGGCCGCACCAGACCATGCTCGAAGCCCCACTCGATGATCCGCAGCTCGACCATGCGGATCGCCACGGGCTCGAAATTGAGACTGAGCGAGCACGAGCCCTCGCAGAGCGCCGGACAGAGGTGGCCGGTAAATTCGGGGAAGTTGTTGTCGCGGTGTAACTGGGCCAGCGCCCCCTCCCAGTCGCCCTCAGCGACCCGGTCGTTCCACCAGGGGATGAAGTTGCCCAGCGGGCAGGCGACGTGGCAGTAGGGGATGCCGCAGTCCATGCAGCGGGCAGCCTGGGTGACAACCTCCGTGTCCAGCGGCAATTCGTAGACGTCGTGGTAGTCCTGCAGCCGCAGCGCCACCGGTCGGCTACGGAACTCCTGACGCTGATACTTGAGAAAGCCTTCGATCTCGCCCATGAGCAACCTGCCTCTCGTTGAGAACCATGACGCGACCGCGTAGTGGCCCGACGCTGGCTGACACTGCCGAGAAGCGACGCTGCTGCTGGGGGGGCCGCTCGCGGGGGGGGGGGGGGGGGGGCGGCGGGGGGGGGGGGGGGGGGGGGGGGGGGGG
>JACAEO010000456.1 GCA_013388805.1 Chloroflexota bacterium | reverse complement strand
CCCGCGTACTGCCGCACCCTGTCTATCCGCGAGGTTGCCCGTCTACAGAGTGTTCCAGATCGCTGGCTCTTCGCTGGCCCGCGCACCGTGCGCCTGCGACAGATTGGCAACGCAGTGCCGCCGCTGCTTGCACGGGCCATCGCTGCTGAGTTGCATCGACAACTGGCGACGTATCGGACAAAGCAAAAGAAGCGGCAGGAGAGACAGGAGCAGAAGAACCAGCAGCGCAACGCTCTGTTTGAGCCCCGTCTTCGATCTCCCGATCAGACCGCCGCTGACTGACGGAATGGAGTGTCCAGATTGTGGATTATGAACGAGAAGTAGGAGGCTCTCGTGCGACAGTCAATCTCCCGGCGCTACGACGCGCACTCCTCGACTGGGCGGCGATATCTGGCCGCTCGTTCCCCTGGCGCGAGACCAATAATCCGTTTCACGTCCTGATTGCCGAGATGATGCTGCGGCGCACCCAGGCCCGACAGGTTGTCCCGGTCTACCAGACGTTCATCGCTACCTACCCCGATGCCACCGCGCTAGCAAACGCATCAGCAGACGCTATTGCGCAGGACCTCTACTCACTTGGACTGGCCTGGCGCGGCCCAGCATTCCAGGCCATGGCCCGGGCACTGGTTGAGGATCACGCTGGTCAGGTACCCGATGACTACGGTGCGCTGAAGAAACTCCCCGGCATTGGCGATTATGTGGCTGCGGCGGTCTGCTGCTTTGCCTTTGGGCAGGCGGTCATTCTTGCCGACACAAATACGGTTCGAGTCGTAGGACGCATCTTTGGCGTCCCAACACATGCCGAGTCTCGGCGACGCAAGCCGATCCGGCAACTTCTAGAACAACTGCTCGACCGAGAGCACCCACGTACGTTCAATCTAGCTCTGCTGGATCTGGCCGCCTTGATTTGTCTACCTGTACGTCCACGATGCCCGCAATGTCCGATTTCGGCATTCTGCAAGTCTGCGGAAACCTTTAGCAATGACAGACTGGCTCAAGTTTAGCGACCGCGATGAGGCCGTGTATATTCTGCGCCAGCGTCTGAGTCCGAAGGCGCTGCGGGAGGCAGTGAATCGCGATATCGAGCGGATTGTGGTGACCTCAGAGCGTGTTCGGGGGCTCTACCGCTCCAGCATGGCAGATAGCGAGTTGCCCGAGTTTCTGGTTGACCTTCACGGCGTTGACTTGCTCCAGAACAGGGCCCTCCGAGTTGAGCTTACAAAAACTCTCGATGATGACCAACTAATAGCGCTGGCTTTTTCAGATAGCGAGGTCGCACCTGAGAGCACGCGCCCGGCGCTGATCAAGCACATCGCTGAGCGACGCTGGCACCCGGGGAAGCGCTGGGCACGCCACTTCGCAACAACTTTCGGCTTTCCAAAAGTCTACGCGGGCGTGGTCGGCCACCCGGGTGGCCCGCCTTATGAGGATGTTGAGCCGCATATCCCACTGCCTGCGCTGCACGACTACCAGCACGAGCTTGTTACGAAACTCTATCAGATCTTATCCGCCGCCGAAGGAAAAAATCGTGCGCTGTTGAGCCTTCCTACCGGCGCCGGCAAGACCAGAACGGCCGTCGAAGCCCTGCTTGGCTGGTGGGGTAGCCAGGATGACGGCAAACCCTATATCCTCTGGATCGCCCAGAGCGATGAACTCTGTGAGCAGGCCATCGAAGCGTTTCGCGAGGTCTGGGTGGATCGTGGCGGCAAGGGAACGCGCAAGATCCTGCGCCTCTACCGCTGCTGGGGGGAATATAACGCCATCCCGGAAGCGTACGGCGATGGCGTCGTCGTTGCCAGCATCCAGAAGTTCTACGAGATGATCTCTAGCGACGCGGGGAGCGAGCTCCTCTCGAACTTCGCCGACGATACCTGTGCGATCGTTGTTGATGAGGCCCATCACGCCGTGGCTTCGTCGTATACCGCAGTGATGGAGACATTTGGCATCACCTTCGGCCGCGCACCTGCGACCCCGATCCCGCTGATCGGTCTGTCAGCCACACCGTATCGCAGTATTGATCGTGAAGAGAATATCCGACTCGCCCGGCGATTCTATAGCCAGTTGCTTGTTCCAGAGTTGCTCGGTGATGAACCCATCAAGACTCTGCGCGAGCGCAAGATTCTGGCCCGAGTTGATCATCGCGTGCTGGAGACCGGACGGCAGTTTGAACTGAACGATGCGGAGGAGCAGCGCTATCGACAGATGGGTCAGCTACCTGACAGCTTCCTGCGCAAGGTCGGTGAGGATCCGCAGCGCAATGCTCTGCTGCTCCAGGCTATGCTGGAACTGCCGGTAGACTGGCCGGTGCTATTCTTCGGATGCTCTGTCGAACATGCCAGCGCGATTGCAATTCTCCTGCGGCGCGCCCGGCGTACGGCCGCAGTTGTCACCGGATCGACCAGGCGGGCGACGCGCCGGCACTTGCTCGACGAGTTTCGGGCTGGCCGGATTCACGTACTCTGCAACTACGGTGTGCTTACCACCGGCTTCGACGCACCGAAGATACGAGCAGTGGTTATTGCCCGCCCGACCACCAGCGTGGTGTTGTACGAGCAAATGATTGGCCGCGGCATGCGCGGCCCGCTGAATGGTGGCACTGAGATCTGTACAGTCATCGATCTAGCCGATAATATCAGCCGCTTCGAGGGCCAGATGGCGTACACGCGTATGCGCGATGCATGGCACTAAGAGCCTATCCGGATAACTGGTATACTGTGGGGTATGAGCACAGAGACAACGGCGAAGCGCACGCGCGCTCGTACCCCAAATAACAAGACGACGACGGGCTTTCGGATCTCGGATG
>JACAEO010000208.1 GCA_013388805.1 Chloroflexota bacterium | reverse complement strand
GGGGAGGGGGTAGGGGGGTGGGGTATGCGGGGCCTGGGGGCGCAACGCCAAAAAACTCTCCACCTGAGAGGGGGAGGGGGGTGGGGTATGCGGGGCCTGGGGGCGCAACGCCCAAAAACCCTATACCTGAGAGGGGCACCCTCCGCTGCTGGCAGCGAGGACGCCCCCCGTGGGGCGTTGCACCGCGTGGGGCAGATCCTACAGATCCAGCCGTACCTTGGCGCCGAAGTTCTTCTTCTCTTTGCTCGGGAAGTAGGTCAAACAGGCCGCATCGAGCAGGTCGGCGGTGAGCGCCGGCTGTTCCATGTTATAGCGGGCGATCGATACCAGCTGGTCGATAATGTCGCGCGGCTGGCACATGCGGAAGGGCCGCTCGTCAGGGCGGTACCAGGTGTTGACCAGGTAGTCGATCGCCCGGTCATCGTAGGCGATCCCCCGCGCTTTGCACATGATCTTCCAGATCTCGCGCCACTGGGCCTCAGTCGGGTCGATGATCTCGAACTTGAACTTGATCCGGCGCAGCAGGGCCTCGTCGCCGAGATCCTTCGGGTCGAGGTTGGTCGAGAACATGATCAACTGGTCGAAGGGGATCTGGATCTTCTGGCCGGTAATGGTGTTCAGGAAGTCGTAGCGCTTCTCCAGCGGCACGATCCAGCGGTTGAGCAGGTCGAAGACGCGCACCTGCTGGCGCCCGAAGTCGTCGATCAGGAAGATCCCGCAGTTGGCCTTCATCTGGAAGGGCGCCTCGTAGATCTTCGAGCTGTCGTTGTAGATCAGGTTGAGCTGCTCGAGCGTCAACTCGCCGCCAACGATCACCACCGGGCGACTGATCCGCACCCAGCGCCGGTCGTACTCGCGCTCCGCGTCCCACGCGTGTCTGGGTGGCTCGTGGACGATCGAGTCGTAGAGCTTGATCACGGCCCCGTCAGCGTAGATTGTGTGTGGGATGAAGATGTCATCGCCCATCAGGTGGGTGATGCGCTCGGCGATGGTGGTCTTGCCGTTGCCGGGGTAGCCAAAGAGCATCACCGAGGAGCCCGAGTTGACCGCCGGGCCAACCGCGTTGAGGATCGACTCGTCGATCACCAGGCCGTGAAAGGCGTCGCGGATGTTCTTGCGCGTCACCTTGACGTTCTTGACCGTCTGGGCCTTGACCGACTCGATCCAGCGCTCCATCGGCACCGGGGCCGGCCCGGCGTACTGGGTCTTCTGCAGGGCGGCCTGGGCCGCCTCCTGCCCGCGTGGGGTGAGCACATACTCGTAGTTAATGTCGCCGAAGCCCTTCTGCCCGATGATGTCGACCTGCTCCACCCGGCGCAGGTCGCTGAGGATGTCCTCGACGATCGCGTAGCCCAGACACAGCGCCTCGGCCAGCTCGCGGCCAGTCAGCCGCCCGCGGTTGTAGATGATGCGCAGGCAGTGCTCGCTGAGAAAGGTGCGATTCAGCCCGCTGTCCGCCAGCGTCTGTGGGCTCTCCGGCAGAAAGCTGTTGTTCAGCTGCGGCCGCGCCTCGTCCTCGGTTGGCGGCGGGTCGCCGATCATGCGCGGGTTGTTCACCGCCTCGCCCCGCGCCCGCGCGTCGGCGATCAGCCGCTCCAGGTCCAGAACGTGCATCTGCAGGTGCAAGGCCGCCGCGCTGTCGCCGCTGGCCTGGGCTTCCTTCAGGCAGGCGTAGACGGCCCGCGCCACGGTGTACTTGACACCATCGATATAGAGGTGGTGGAGGTAGGCCTGGTCACGGACGTAGCAGTCCCGCGGGGGGCTCGGGCAGCGCAGCATCTCGTCGTACGATTTCTGATCGAGCAGGTAGCGCATAGGGTGGTGGCCTCGCGTGTTGGATCGAAAGCGGGAGGGAGACCGTGGATGACGTGACACTACCTCCCCGTAAACGGGGAGGCTTCTGGCGGCGTCCCGTCGCCCGGAGGTAGAGCGGGACGCTTGGAGCCAGCAACAGAGGCCCGTGTCGGGGCGCTGACGGCAGCAGCCTGCCGATGCATGGTGTGTCTGACCTGGACGGAGGCGAAGCGACCGAACACCCGTTTGGAGCAGATGTTGGCCGCACCGTTGGCATCCCGGTGGACAATCGCACCACAGCCGGAGCAGCGAAACACGCGCCCCCGTGGTGATGAGGTATGACAGAAGCCACAGGCACTACAGGTGCGCGTGGCATAGGTTTCATCGGGCAAGCTGGAGCGCATCCCTTTGCGCTCACCCTTCTCCTTCAGGTAGCGACGGAACTGGCCGTGGGACCACTTCAAGCCGCCTGAGCGCGCTTTCAGTGAATTGCAGCGAGGCGCTTCATCCTCCCGCTGAAGCCGGGAGGTTTTCGCGCCAGCTTTCTATAAACCGTAGCGTAGTATAGTCGGCAGTCGGACGATTGCCTATAGTGCCCTGGTCCCGGACCGAGCTGTGCCAGGTGAGGGCCACCTTCTTCCCGGCGGCGAGGGCCTATGACGGACGTGGCCCTGCTTGCCCGGCGCGGCGACCGCTGCTGGTAACGCCCCTGTGGTAGCGTCAGTGCAGCATCCGGGCCTGGTTGCCGGCTTGGCGGGCGGCAGTCCTGGCGCAGCCAATGCCCGGCGGGGCGGGGGCTGCGGCGCGGGACGTAGCCGGGAACGCATCAGACTCAGAGGAGCGGTTGATGCAGGAGCTGTGGTTCTCCGACTGGCGCTCGCTGATGGGCGCAGTATTGCACTGGCTGGCCGGGGGCGACCCCTACGGCGCCTTTACCATGGCCGGGGGCATGGCCTACAAGGCAGGCTGGTACGCCTATCCGCCGCCGACGCTGCTGCTGGCCGCGCCACTCGCCCTGCTGCCCTGGCAGCTGAGCGGGCTGCTCGTCCAGCTGCTGGCGATCGTCGGCTTCGAGCGCTGGGCCCGCCGTAGCAGCGGGCGCATGGTCCTGCCCTGGCTCATCCTCTGGCTACCACTGCTCCAGGGGCTCTTCATCGGCCAGACGACACTGCTTGCCCTGGTAGCGCTCATGCTCGCCGAGGAGAGCTTCCGCGCGGGACGCGATCGGCGCGCCGCGCTGTTGCTCGCCCTCTGCCTGCTTAAGCCCCAGGCGACCATCCTGGCGGCGAGTTGGCTGCTGGGCCTGGCGCTCTGGCAGCGCCGCTGGCGGCTGCTGGCCTCCTTTGGTGCTGTCTGCCTCCTGCTCTGGGGTGGCGCGGCCCTGGTCGCGGGTCCGGCGATCTATCTGCAGTGGTACGAGGGGCTCAATGCCTACCGGGTTGCCCTGCCCGACCGGCCGCTGCTCGCGCCGCCCTTCGGCCCCCTGCTCGGTCTGCTCGCCCTCGGCTTCTGGTGGCGCGCCGGGCGCGGCGATCATTTCGCCGCTTTTCTGTTGCTCAATACGCTGATCTACCCGCTCTCGGTGGTCTATATCGCGGTCGGACTGGCCTTTGTCGTGATCCGCTGGCGCCCTGATTGGCCCTGGTATCCGCTGCTGCTCAGCTGGACCATCCCCGCCGTCTTCATCCTGGGCGAGCGCACCGCCGATAGCATCGCTGGCCTGACCCAGGCGATCATCGCGACCGGTCTGCTCGCCGGCTTGCTCCCCCGCTTGCCGCTGCCCCGCCTCGCCACCCGCTGGCCACTCGGTACAGGCTCCAGCGCCGCGCACGCCGCGCCGTGCTACAATACGCACGATGAGCGACCAGCGATTGCCCGCGGCCCAGACGGCCCACGAGCTTGACTTCATCAGTCATAGCGCCGCCCAGACCGAGCGCGTCGGCCAGCGCCTCGGCGAACAGCTGCGCCCGGGCGACCTGCTGTTGCTCGCCGGTACCTTTGGCGTCGGCAAGACCCAGCTGGTCAAGGGCATTGTGCGAGGCCTGGGCTCGGACGATCTGGTGACGAGCCCGAGTTTCGTCCTGGTCAACGAGTACCGGGCGGGTCGTCGCTGGCAGCAGATGCCGATCTACCATGTCGATCTCTACCGGATCGCCGAGGAGCGCGAGCTGGCCACCATCGGGCTGGAGGAGCTCTGGGCCGGCGATGGCGTCTGCCTGATCGAGTGGCCCGAGCACGCCATGGCGCGGCTGCCCGCCGATCACCTGGCGATCTACATCCAGCATCTCAGTGAGACCAAGCGCCGGCTCAGGCTCGTGCCCCGCGGGCAACGCTACGTTGAGCTGGTCGGCGCGTTCAAGGGGACGGCGTTCCACGGATAGTATGCTGCTCGCAATCGATACCTCAACCAGCTTCACCGGGCTTGCCCTCTACGACGAGCGCGGGCCACGGGCCGAGAGCGTCTGGGAGTCGGGGCGTAACCACACGGCCCAGCTGCTGCCCCAGCTCGACCAGTTGCTCCGCTACGTCGGTGCCCAACCGGGCGACCTGCATGCGGTCGCGGTGGCGCTCGGCCCTGGCAGCTGGAGCGGGCTGCGCGTGGGTATGAGCACGGCCAAGGGCCTGGCCTGCGCGGGTGGGCTGGCCCTGATCGGCATTAGCACCCTTGACGCGCTGGCCCACCAGCACGCACGGGCCGGGGGTACGCTCTACCCGCTGATCCGGCTCGGGCGCGAGCGCTTTGCGACTGCCGCGTTCATCTGCGACCCGGAGCTTGAGCGCCGCGAACCGGATCGCAACCTGACCCTCGCCGAGCTCTGCGCTTCCGTGGCCGGCCCGGCACTCTTCTGCGGCGATCTCGATGACGAGGTGCAGGCGCAGCTCCAGCGCCAGCTCGGCGCACAGGCGCACTTCCCCACGCCGGCAGCCAATCTGCGGCGGCCCGCCTTTCTCGCCGACCTGGCCTGGCGGCGCCTGGCCGCCGGTGAGCGCGCCGACCTGGTTGCCCTGGAGCCGATCTACCTCGGCGAGCCGGTGAAGGTACGCCCTGGCGCAACCCTGCTTGACAATCCGTTGGGGACGTGAGGCGAGGAGGCGTCACCCTGTCACCACCTTGCGCCCCTGGCAGACCACTAAACGTCCCGGGTCCGGGTCGAAGGAGCACCGGCCGTGTCGGCATTGAGCCGCTTCGAACAGTTTATGGAACAGCTGGTGGAGGGGTCGGTAGCACGGCTCTTCCGCAGCCCCGTGCAGCCGGTTGAGATTGCGCGGCGTCTCGAGCGGGCGATGGAGAGCCAGCAGTCGATCAGCGTCAAGCGCGTGATCGTGCCGAGCTTCTACCGGGCCTTCCTCAACCCGCAGGATTTCGCGGCCTTCCAGCCGGTGCAGGCCCAGCTCGAGCAGGAGATGGCCACCTACCTCAGCGAACTGGCCCAGGAACGTGGCTTTGCCATGCTCGAGCATCCGCGGGTGGTCCTCGCCGAGGATGCGGCCGTGCCCAGGCGCTCCATCCAGGTGGTCGCCGAGTTGACCAACAACCAGGGCGCCGAGACAACCCAGGTGATGGCGCCGGCCGTCCCCGCGCCACCCGCACGCAAGCGCCACGCCCTGCTCCTGCTCCAGACGCCAGCCGGCCCCCAGCCCATCCCGGTGGAGAGCACCGCGGTCGCCATCGGCCGTGGCCTGGGCAATGATGTCATCCTTGAGGATACGCGCGTTTCGCGCCACCACGCCCAGCTCCGCTACCGGCAACGACGCTTCTGGATCACCGACCTGGGCAGCACCAACGGCACCTTCGTCAACGGCGCGCGGATCAGCGAGACCGCGCTGCGCGACGGCGATGTGGTTTCGCTGGGTGGCCTCGAGCTGACCTTCAAAGACCAGTAGGCAGCCTGCCGCTGCTGGCGGCTGCTGACCGGTGGGTGACGACCCAACGACTGACGAGCGCCATGTTCGACTTCGCCAATCTCTCCATCGGCGTGATCCTGCTCATGCTGCGGGTCGCCGTGGTGTTTCTGCTCTACTTCTTCCTCTGGCAGGTCCTGCGGGTGGTAGCCCGCGACGTGCGCAGCGGCGCGCCGGCCCCGGCGCCGGCCAGCCCCTACGGACAGTTGGTGGTCGTTGCTGCCGGCCAGACCGGCATTCCCGTCGGCAAAGCCTTTCCGCTCAGCCCGCACACCGTCATCGGCCGGAGCACCGATGTCGACGTTTCACTCAACGACAGCTTCCTCTCGATCGACCACGCGCGGCTCGAATGGCGCAATGGCGTGTGGATGCTCGAGGACCTCAACAGCACCAACGGCACCTACCTCAACGGCTTTGAAGTGAGCGCGAGCACCGAGGTGCATGACGGCGACGTGATTCGCGTCGGGCGTGTGGAGCTCAAATTGATCGCCCCCTGAAGCGCGGCTCGCCAGCATATTCCCTGAGGCAACGGGTATAATTCCCTTGTGATATGAATTGCAAGGGTGCTTTCACCCCATTCTGATGCGCTGTTTCGTGCCGGGGGCGTTTGCGCGTTGGCGCAGACTTATGCTATACTTGCGCCGTACCACCCGCATCTGGCGCTTACAGCAGGACGGCCATGCTCGCGAACTACGCTTTCATCGCCATCTTCTTCGTTGCCGCGGTAACCTTTCCGCTGGCCCCGCTGCTGCTGGCGTTCTTTCTGCGCCCCAAACGTCCAACCCCGATCAAGCAGGCAACCTACGAGTGTGGTCTTGAGGTCATCGGCGACATCCGCGTCCAGTTCAAGGTCCAGTACTACCTCTACGCGCTCGCCTTTGTCATCTTCGACATCGAGGTCGTCTTCCTCTATCCCTGGGCCGTGGCCTTCAACCAGCTCGGGCTCTACGGCTTCACGGCAGCGGTGGTCTTCTTACTGATGCTCACCGCGGGCCTCGTCTACGAGTGGCGCAAAGGCGCCCTAGAATGGGTCTAGGATTGTCGCGCGCAACGACAGGCCGCGCGCCTGCCGGGTGCTGTGGCAGTGTGTGCTGTCCAGCCCGTGATCGACGATCCGTCACCGCGTATGAGTGAGCAAGAGATCCAGCTGGATCTGGAGCGGCAGGGCGTTTTCCTCTCAACTCTCAACCGCTTCTACAACTGGGGGCGACGCTCGTCGATCTGGCCGATGGCCTTCGGCCTGGCCTGTTGCGCGATCGAGATGATGGCCTTCGGCCTCAGTCGCTATGATGTGGCGCGCTTCGGCGCCGAGCTGTTCCGCGCCTCGCCGCGCCAGGCCGATCTGATGATCGTCGCCGGCACGGTGACCAAGAAGATGGCCCCCCAGGTGGTGCGGCTCTACAACCAGATGGCCGAGCCGCGCTATGTGATCTCGATGGGCGCCTGTGCCACCTCCGGCGGCCCCTTCCGCGATGGCTACAATGTGCTCCGCGGGATTGACCTGCTCGTCCCGGTGGATGTGTATGTGCCCGGCTGCCCGCCACGCCCCGAGGCGCTGCTGCACGCGCTGATCACGCTGCAGGAGCAGATCGACCGCCAGAAACTCGGGCGCGTGCGCTGGTATGGCGCGGGCGACCGCCCGCAGACAAGCGACTTCCCCGTGCCGACCTTCGGCGCCCAGGGCCTCGAGGTGGAGGGCAAGCTGATCGATCCGGTGGGCGGCCTGCCCCTGCTCAGCCCCTACACCTCACCCGAGCAGGGCGAGCAGAAGAGCGGGCGCATCGAGCACCCCGAGATCGTGCGTACCTTCCCGATCATGGACCCGACCGTGGAGCTTGAGCATGCGCTCAAGGCAAAGGGGGTGGCCCCCGAGATTGCCGTCGATGACTTGAAGCGCGACGAGGTCGATGATGCCCAGGCTTAGCCCCGAGGAACTGCGCGAACGCATGGCCCGCGACCTGCCGGGGGCCGTGCTGGAGGCGGCCCCCTTGCAGGTGACGGCGCCGCCCGCTCACGGCCCCCAGCCGGGCGCCTTCCTCACCACGGATACGCTGGTTGCGCCAGCACACCTGGTCGCTGCCGCACTGTATCTGCGTGATACCCTGGGCTACGCCTTCCTCTCCGACATCGCCGTGGTCGACTACCTCGCCGATGGGCTCTTCGAGCTTGTGTACCGGTTCTACACCCTCGACGGCGGCGATGCCCTGGTGCTCAAGCTGCGCGTGCCCCGTGATCAGCCCGCGGTGCCCTCGCTCACCCCCCACTGGCCGGGGGCGAACTTCCATGAGCGCGAGGCCTTCGATCTATTTGGTATCACCTTCGTCGGCCATCCGTACCTCCGGCGCATCTATATGTGGGACGAGTTCGAGGGCTGGCCAATGCGCAAGGATTTTCCCAAACAGGGTGATAAATATATCGGCGCGGATGAGTAGGATAGTCGATCGACATGCTAAAGACCGAAGAACTGCAGATCAACATTGGCCCGCAGCATCCGTCAACCCATGGCGTGTTTCGTATGCTTGTGACCGTCGATGGCGAGACGATCACCGACCTGAAGCCGGTGTTTGGCTATCTGCATCGCAATCACGAGCAGATCGCCGAGCAGAACACCTATCTGCAGAACATGCCCTATACCGATCGGCTGGATTATTTCAACTCGATGGCCAACAATCATGCCTATGCGATGGCCGTGGAGCGCCTGGCCGGCATCGAGGTGCCCGAGCGGGCCGAGTACATCCGCGTGCTCATGGTCGAGTTGACGCGCATTCTCAATCATGCCGGCGCGCTCGGCTTTCTGATCAACGATATGGGCATGTGGCAGACGCAGCTGGCCTTCGGTATGCGTGAGCGCGAGAAGATCCTCGACCTCTTCGAGTCGGCCTCCGGCGCGCGCCTGATGTGCAACTACTTCCGCTTTGGCGGCGTGGCGCGCGATCTGCCCCCCGATTTTCTGCCCCGGCTCAAGGATCTGCTGATCGCGCTGCCCTCCTTTGTCGATGAGTTGGAGCGCCTGCTCCGTGAAAACGAGATCCTCTTGCAGCGCTCCGAGGGCATTGGTGTGCTGCCCAGAGAACTGGCCCTGGCCTACAGTGTGACCGGCCCGGTCCTGCGGGGCTCGGGCGTGCCGTATGATGTGCGCAAGGCCGAACCCTACAGTGTCTATGATCGCTTCGACTTCGATGTGCCGGTCGGCACGGTCGGCGATGTCTACGACCGCTTCCTGGTGCGGGTCGAGGAGATGCGCCAGAGCAAACGCATCATCGAGCAGATCCTCGAGCAACTCCCCGATGCAAGCGGTGGCCATATCAACCCGAAAGCGCGCCAGAATGTGCGCCCGCCCGTCGGCGATACCTACGCCCGCGTTGAGTCGCCCAAGGGTGAGCTCGGGTTCTACCTGGTGAGCGATGGCAGCGGCAAGCCCTATCGCTACAAGGTGCGCGCGCCCTCGTTCATCAATCTCACGCCGCTCGGTGATATGTGCCGCGGCTATAAGGTCGCCGATGTGGTGGTCATTCTCGGCAGTATCGATATCGTGATGGGTGAGGTGGATCGCTGATGCAGATACAACGCGGCAGTGTAATCGAAGTGGCGCGCGGCAAACGCACGGTGCGCCGCATTCCCGGCCAGGGCTTGCTGGACGGTATGGCCGTGGTCTGGAAGCATTGGCAGGGCTCATTCCGCAAGAATGTGAGCTTCAGCGAGATCCACGGGACCTTCACCATGGAGTATCCCGAGGAGTACCCGAAGCTGCCCGAGGCCTACCGCAATATGCCGATCTTGCTCTACGATGAGGAAACCGGCCACGAACTCTGCACCTCCTGCTTCCAGTGCGAGCGCATCTGCCCGCCCCAGGTCATCCATATGACGCAGGCCAAGGACCCGGCCACCGGCAAGGCGGTGCCGGCCGTCGCCGAGTTTGTGATCGAGTACGATGCCTGTATGAGTTGCGGCTTCTGTGCTGAGGTCTGCCCCTTCGACGCGATCAAGATGGACCACGATTTCGAGCTCTCCACCGCCGACCACCAGGGCCTGACGGTGTTCAAGGAGCAGTTGAACCGGCCGATCTCGTACTACGAGCGCATCGCGCCGACGATGTGGACCGAGGTGCGCGACGGGGCGCTGAAGAAGCTGCAGGGCAATATCAAGCGTCGCCCCGATGTGATCGGGATGGCGCCTAACCTGGCCGAGAAGATCGCCGCGCGCCGGCGCGAACTGGCCGCCGCCGCTGCCGCCGCGCCCGCCACCCCGCCGCCCGCCGCCC
>JACAEO010000143.1 GCA_013388805.1 Chloroflexota bacterium | reverse complement strand
GTCGCGCTTCGCTCAGCGCGACCAACGACTGGCCGGAGGCGCTCGATGCGATGAGTCGCGTGCATCGCCTCCTCGCCGCCTTGCCTGATCGATGAGCGCCCGGACCCCGTGTGCTATAATCGGCGTGTCAACGATCATGGGCAACGTTTCGTGGCCTTGACCTCTCCTGCGGAGGTGTGTATGGAGATCACCCACCGGCGGATGAACCGGGTGGACCTGGTGACCGTTGCGGGGCGCGTTGACGCCGCCACCGCGCCGCAGCTCAAGCAGCAGATCGACGCCCTGTTCGACGAGGGACGCTACCGGATTGTGCTCGACCTGGCGCAGCTCGAGTACATCAGCAGTCCCGGCCTGCGGGTGCTGATCGAGGCGCGCAAGCGCGCCCGCGAGTGGAAGATCACCGACCTCGAGGGCGGCGATATCAGGATCGCCAACCTCCCGCCGCGCATCAAGGAGGTCTTCGACCTCACCGGTTTCACCTCCCTCTTTGAGCTGTACAACGATACCGTCGAGGCGGTTGGTTCCTTCTGAACGCTGTACAGAGGGGGGCTGCAGGGTGGGCGGCGGCTGTGTCGCCGCCCCGCCGCTGCCCGCTACCCCGTCCCGCTATGGATAGTATCACCCTCACCGCCGACCTCGACGCCCTGGCCAGGATCAGCGCCTTCATCACCGAGGCCGCCGAGCGCGCTGGCCTCGATGAACGGGCAACGTGGCAGGTGCAGCTCGCCGTGGACGAGGCCGCAACCAATGTGATCCAGCACGCCTACGACCCCGAGACACCCGGTGAGATCACGCTCAGCTGGCACTGCGCGGACGAGCGCTTCGTCGTGACCCTGCGCGACTTCGGGCGCCAGTTTGACCCGGGGAGCATCCCCGCGCCGGACATCACCTCTCCGCTGGAGGAACGCCAGGTGGGCGGCCTTGGCATTTACCTGATCACCCGGCTGATGGACGAAGTGCGCTTCGACTTCAACCCGCAGGGTGGCAATGTGCTGACGATGGTCAAGTATCTCGGCACGACCAACGGCGATGACGTGACAACCCTGCCGCTCAGCGGGCGCGTTGATGCCGTCACCGCGCCACAGCTGAGCCGCGACGTCCAGGCGGAGATCGCCCGCGGCGCACGCCGCATCCTGCTCGACCTGAGCGGGGTGACCTTCCTCTCCAGCAGCGGGCTCCGCGCGCTCCTGCTGATCCGCAAGGATCTGATGACACTTGGCGGCGAGTTGCGGCTTGCCGGGCTGCTGCCCCAGGTCTACGAGGTATTCGAGCTGACGGGCTTCACCCAGGTCTTTGCCATTCACGCGACGGTGGACGAAGCCCGCGCCGCGTTCGGCCAGGGGCGTGCGTGAGCCGAGAGCGGCTGCTTATCCTCTATGCGCTGCTTGCCGGGAGCGTCGGCTGGCTCTGGCTCCTCGTTACCCCACAGCACGCCACGCCGCTCGCTGCGCTGGCGCTCTTTGCCACCCTGACGCTCGCCGTCGATACCTTCAGCTTCCGGGTGCCACCCGCCGACACCCACAGCCTGAGCGGGATCGTGCTGCTCAGCGCGGCGCTGGCCCTCGGCCCGGCTGCCGGGGCGCTGATCGGGGCCGGCGCAGGGGCGCTCGCCGGGGTTCTGCTGACCTTCATCCACCACCGCCCGCGGAGCTTCTATCTGCTGGTGGCCCGCCCCTTCCTGCGCGGCGGGAGTCGCGCCACGGCCATCCTCGCCGGCGCGGCGCTGGCCACGATCGCCAGCGGCCAGCCCCAGTACGATCCACAGCGCCTCGATCCACTGGCGCTGATCCTCTGGAGCGCACCGTGTTACCTGCTGTCCCTGCAACTCGGCCGCATTGGGCGCGAGTATCTGCAGGGTGGGCGCAGCGGGGTCAGCACCTGGTGGCGCAGTAGCTGGCGCCTGGCGCTCGGCGCCGAGTTTGCGCCACTGCCGCTGGCCCTGCTTGGCGCCGCGATCTATACCCGGCTCGGCAGCGCCTACTTCCTGCTGGCCGGGCTGGGCCTGGTGGCCGCCGCGGCCGCCGTGCGCCGCGCCACGCTCAACCTGGCCAGCCAGCGCCGCAGTGTGCGCGAGCTCGCCCTGCTCAACGAAGTCAGCCGCGCGATCATCCGGAGCGAGCTGGACGTCGCGACGCTCTGCGAGCTGATCTACCGCGAGGCCAGCAAGATCGTCGATACCGCCTCGTTCCACCTCGGACTGTTCGAGGATGGCCTCTACACCCTGATGGTGCGCGTACAGGATCGGGTGCGCCTCCCGCCGCTGACGGTCGACCTCAGCGCCGGCGATGGGCTGATCGGCTGGATGCGACAGACCGGCAAGGCTCTGCTGGTCGAGGACTTTGCCAGCGAGATGGAGCGGCTCCCGGCGCGCCCGCGCTACCAGAGCGAGCGCCCGCCGCGCTCGGGGATCTATGTGCCGCTGATCGCTGGTGATGCGGTGATCGGTTCGATCTCGGTGCAGAGCTACCGCCCGCATGCCTTTGGCGCCAACGATCTGCGTCTGCTCTCGCTGATCGCCGACCAGGCAGCGGTGGCGATCGCCCGGGCGCGGGCCTTCGCCCAGGCCAGGCAGCGGGCCGTACAACTGCTGGCCATCCAGCAGGTGAGCGAGCAGATCAGCGCGATCCTCGATCTGGACGTACTGTTGCCCGCGGTGGTGCAGCGCATCCGCGAGCACTTCGGCTACCACCCGGTGCACATCTTCACCATCAGCGCGGGCGACGAACGCATCCACTTCCGCGCCTCGACCGCCAGTGGCACGCCGCTCGACGAGGTGCGCGCCGCACCGCTGCAGATCGGCCAGGGGCTGGTTGGCCACGCCGCGGCCACCGGCACGCCGATCCTGGTCGGCGACGTGGACGCCGATCCGCGCTACATCCGCGACAGCCGCGGCACGCGCTCGGAGCTGGCAGTGCCGCTGCGGATCGGTGAGCAGGTGGTGGGCGTGCTGGATGTGCAGAGCGACAACCCGGACGACTTCGACGCCGACGATCTGTTTGTGATGCGCACGCTGGCCGACCAGATCGCCGTGGCGATCGAGAGCGCCAACGCCTACCGGGCCCAGCAGGAGGAGGCCTGGACCCTCAACGCCCTGCTGCAGGTGGCCGAGAACATCAGCGGCTGCAGCAGCATCGACGCGCTGCTGGCCACCGCGGTGCGCCTGCCGCCCCTGCTGATGGGCGCGTCGCGCTGCTACGTGCTGCTCTGGGAGCGCGCGGCCAGGCGCTTCAGCGTTGGCGCGAGCTACGGGCTGGGCGCCGCCCGGGCCGCGTTTGCGGCTGGCCAGCCGATCACGCCCGCCCAGGCGCCCATCCTGGCCGCGCTGGGCGAAGCCCCGTGCCTGATCAGCCTGGTCGATGCCGCCACCCGCGCACTGGCCTGGCCCCAGCTGAGCGAGGTGGCCGGCAGCGGCAGCCTGGTGCTGCTAGCACTGCTGGCCCGCGCGGGGCTGCTGGGCGTGCTCGTGCTCGACTACGACCGCCCCGAGCTGCAACTCGACGAGCGGCAGCACAACCTCTGCGTCGGCGCGGCGCGGCAGGTGGCGGCGGCGCTCGAGAGCCTGCTGCTCGCGCGCGAGGCCGAGCAGGCGGCCCACCTGGAGCAGGAACTCCTGGTGGCCCGCGAGATCCAGCACGCCCTGCTGCCGGCCCGTACGCCAGACCTGCCGGGCTGGCAGATCGACGCCACCTATCGCTCGGCGCGCCTGGTGGGCGGCGATTTCTACGACTTCTGGCCCCTGACCAGGGGTGTGGGCAGCGCGGATGGGCAACCAGCGGCGGTAGCCCGGCGCTCTGCGAGCGACGACCCGCCACGGGGCGACACCGCCGGGCTGGCCAGCGGCGTAGCGCCGGCCGCCACCCCCCTCCTGGTTGCGCACCCGGCGCCGGCGGAACTGGGCTTCGTGATCGCCGACGTGAGCGACAAGGGAGTGCCGGCGGCACTGTTTATGGGCATGTCGCGCTCGCTGGTGCGCGCCGCGGCCCTCGACGGCTCGCCGCCGGCCCTGGCGCTGGAGCGAGCCAACCGCTGGATCAGCCGCGACTCCGAGTCGGGCATGTTCGTCACCCTGTTTTATGGCGTGCTGGAGCCAGCAAGCGGACGACTGCGCTACAGCAGCGCGGGCCACAACCCGCCGCTGCACTACCGGGTCGCCGATGGCAGCATCGCCGAGCTGCGCGTGCCGGGGATCGCGCTGGGCGTGCTGGAGGCGATCACCCTCAACGAGGCCGAGACCTGGCTAGCGCCGGGCGACGTGCTGGTCTGCTACACCGACGGCGTGACCGAGGCGATCGACGACGGGCTGGTCCAGTTCGGGCTGGAGCAGCTGCGGGCGCTAATCGTGGCGCACCACGACCAGTCGGCAGCGGCGATCGGGCGCGCGATCAGCGCGGCCGTCGATCGCCACGGCCAGGGCCAGCCGCCCTTCGACGACGTCACCCTGGTGGTGATCAAGCGCGAACCGAACTGAACGGCCTCACGCCCCGCGCACAGGGATGCCGCGTTCGCGGAGGTACTGCTTGACGCCAGCGATCGTATACTCGCCGAAGTGGAAGATCGAGGCGGCGAGCACCGCGTCGGCGTGGCCCTCGGCGACACCGCGGTACATGTGCTCGGGTGAGCCGACGCCGCCGGACGCGATCACCGGCACGGGGACGGCGACCGTCACGGCGCGGAGCAACTCCAGGTCGTAGCCCGACTTCTGGCCATCGGCGTCCATGCTATTGATGCAGATCTCGCCCGCGCCGAGCTCGACGCCGCGGCGGATCCAGTCGATCGCGTCGAGGCCAGTGGGGCGCGGATTGGCGCCCGTATGGGTAAAGACGGCCCAGCGGGGCGACTCACCCGGGGCGCTGACGCGCCGTGCATCGACCGAGAGCACGATACACTGGCTACCGAAGCGCCGCGCGCCTTCTTCGATCAGCTGCGGGTTGAGCACCGCCGCAGTATTGATCGACACCTTGTCGGCGCCCGCGCGCAGCATGCGGTACATATCGTCCACCGTGCGCAGGCCACCGCCGACGGTGAGCGGGATAAAGACCTGGGCGGCGGTACGCTCGACAACCTCAACCATGATCGCGCGCTCGTCGCTCGAAGCGGTGATGTCGTAGAAGACCAGTTCATCGGCGCCAGCGGCATCGTAGGCGGCGGCGAGGGCCACCGGGTCGCCCGCGTCGCGATGGTTGACGAAGGAAACGCCCTTGACCACGCGGCCGGCCTTCACATCAAGACAGGGGATGATCCGTCGAGTCAGCATAGCGTGTTCCTATTTGGGGCGAACCTGGCCCTTGCGGCCCTTCTCGTCACTGGGCGCAACCGGGGCAGCGGCCTGGGCCTCGGCCGCCGCGCGCCGGCGGCGCGCGTCATCGATCACCGTGCGGGTGGCGCGTGTGGCCCAGACGGCGAAGAAGGCGAGCGTGATCAGCGCCAGCGGCACGACCAGGACGAAGCTGATCAGCAGCACCACGCCCATCAGCAGCAGGGTGACGATGGTAAAGAGCGGGCGACCGACCGACATCAGCAGCGCATTGCGCCCGATCAGCCGCAGGCCGGGCTGCTCCTGCAGAAAGATCAGCGGATAGGCGTAGAGGATCAGGCCGAGCCAGAAGAGCAGCAGGTAGAGCCAGAGGCCAAGCATCACCCCGCCCAGCATAGAGTTCATACCGAGGTAGAAGCCGAGGTTGAAGATGATGACCAGCAGCCCGGCCACGGCGATGGCAGTCAGCGTGAGGCCCAGGCGGGCCTGGCGGCGCATCCCGGCGAAGAAATCGGCCAGCTTGATCGCCCGGCCGTCGGTGACCCGGTAGGCCACGTGGAAGAGACCGGCGGTGGCCGGGCCGGCAGGCAGCACGCCAAGCAGCGCAGCGGCGAGCGCCAGGGCCGGCTCATGCATGCTCAGGGCGGCAACCGCGAGGCCCCAGAGCGGCAGGCTCATCACGGCCCAGATCAGGTTGCAGACGATGAGCAGCAGGAACTCATCGAGCAGGTCGCGCAGGGCAGCGCCAAGCGCGCGAAATGGGTTGAGCATGGCGCTACCCCGGGTGGATCTGCGGGTTGGCCCGTCGGGCCGGCGGCATACCAGCCGCACAGATACGTGGCTCTGGCGCAGCGGTACGCGCCAGAGACTGGACCATTATACCAGAAGCGGCCGGCCATGCCCCGGTTGCGCCGGGTAACGGGCCGTGCTACAATCCCCATACGGCGTTATCGTGGACTACCCCTTCCCGCGCACCCATGACAGAGCAGACAGTCTCCAAAGAGCGGAACTCCCCCATCCCAGGGCTCGATCCCGCCGCGACCCCGTTGCTCGGGCTCGGGCTCGGCCTGACCGGCCTGGCACTCGGCTTGCGGCCGCGGCTGGCGCCGCTGCCGCTGGCGCTCACCGCCATCGCCGCGGCCTTCTACCGCGACCCCGATCGGGTCACCCCCGGTGAGCCCGGCAGGCTCTTCGCCCACGCCGACGGGGTCGTGCTGGGTGTGGAAGACGTCTATGAGCATCGCTTCGTCCACTCGGACTGTCTCCGCCTGGTGGTGTCGATGACTCCCTTCGATGTGCCCGTCTGCCGCAGCCCTATCGCCGGCACGGTGCGCTTTGTGGAGCAGGTGAGCGGTGAGTATCGACCGGCCGGTGACCGGGAGGCAGGCGATCGGAACGAGCGGGTCTACATCGGGCTGGATACCGAGTGGGGGCCCATGCTGGTTGCCCTGGTTGCCGGGCCGCTCGGGCGACGGATCGCCTGTCGTGTGCGCGCCGGGGACCGGCTGGAGGCGGGGGCACGGCTCGGCACGGTGCGGTTCGGCGCACGGGCCGACCTGTATGTACAGCGCGATACCGTGCAGCTGCTGGCTACCCCCGGTGAGCACCTCGTCGCCGGTGTCACGCGGATCGGTAACGTGGTCGCTCTGTAAGGCGACCGAGGCTGCACGACACCCTATGCGCGGACCTGGCTCGCCCTATACGCTGCTCTTCGACGACGATGACGCCCCCGGCCCTGGTCTGCCGGCGGGCGTTCGCGCTATCTATGGCGGTGACTGGCGCCTGCGCGACGCGCTGGCCGAGCGTCCCTACACCTTCACCAACTTTGTCGTCTCGCACGATGGGCGTATCTCCTTCGATGAGCCTGGCCGCGCCGGCGGCGGCGAGGTGAGCCGCAACGTCGCGCACGACACCTGGCTGATGGCCTTGCTCCGCTCGCGGGCCGACGCCATCCTCACCGGCGCCGGCACCCTGCGGGTGACACGCCGCCACCGCTGGACGCCGTGGGAACCCTTTCCCGACGACCAGCCGGCCTTCGCCGCGCTGCGTGCCGCCGAGGGCCGGGCGCCGCTGCCCATCCTGGTGGTCGTCAGCGGCAGCGGGGCATTGCCCGCCGACGCGGCGGCGCTGCACGTCCCGGGCCAGCCGGTGCTTGTCGCCACCACAAGCGCGGGCGCAGCCCGGACGCACGCTACCCTCGCCGGTCTGCCCCAGATCGCTTACCACGTGAGCCCTGGTGATCGTGTTGATTTCAGCGTGCTGCTGCGCCACCTGCGCCACGAGCATGGCGTGCGGAGCCTGCTCAGCGAGGGCGGGGCGCAGGTCTACGGGCAGTTGATCGCCAGCCGGCTGATCGACGAGGTCTTCACCACGATCAGCCCGATCATCGTGGGCAACCGCAGCGCGCCCGCCGCCCCTCGCCCCTCGCTCGTCGAGGGCGCCGCCTTCGACCCCAACGATCCGCCCCGGCTCCGGCTGATCAGCCTGCGCCGCCACGGCGACTTCCTCTTCCAGCGCGCGCGCCTCAGCAGCGCTTCCTGAGCATGCCCCGGCGCCGCCACAGCGGGCGCCGGGGGTGCGAACCGCTACCACACCCCCTTTGTCGGGCAGCGTTGTTGCGCCGACCCCCACCGCCGGAGGCGAACGTCGCATGATCCTGCTGACAACCTCCGTGTTGCTCACGCCGGGCGCGCGGGCGCCCCGCCCGTATGCGGGTCGGAGGCCGGCGGACCCGGGTGTGCCGGCAGGATCGTCGCATCGGCCCTGATCGCCGAGGGCGCCGGCAGGGCTCTGTTATAATGGCGCGCGAGAACCGGCGCAAGCGGAGCAGCGCCACGCTATGGCCAATGAAGAGCTACGCCTGGTCGCGGCGGGACAACGGGGCGACGTCGAGGCGTTCAACCAGCTGGTGCGGCTGTACGAGGGCCGGGTGTACAACCTGTGCTACCGTATGCTCAGCGATGCCGATGCCGCCGCCGACGCGACCCAGGACACCTTCATCGCTGCCTACCGTAACCTGAACCGTTTTCGGGGCGGGCTGTTTCGTGCCTGGCTGCTGCGGATCGCCACCAATACCTGCTATGACATGCTGCGGGCCCGCCAGCGCCGGCCCGCGGTTTCGCTCGATGCTGGCTACGAGGACGAAGACGCTGGCCCGCGGCTTGATCTGCCGGACCCGGCCGAGTCGCCCGACGAGGCGGTGCTGCGCCGGGAACTGGCGCAGGCACTCGAACTGGGCATCGCCCAACTGCCTGAGGATCAGCGCATCGTCGTGATCCTCAGCGATGTGCAGGGACTGGCCTACGACGAGATCGCCGCCGTGACTAACACCACCCTCGGCACCGTCAAGTCACGCCTGAGCCGCGCGCGGGCCCGCTTGCGTGACATCCTGCGCGCGGGGGAACTGCTTCCGTCAAAATTTCGTCATGATGATGAGTAGCTGATGGGCGCCTGTTCCGGGCGCCGCCCCCGACGACGAGCGTAGCGATCCGGCTGATACGACGATGCAAAGCTCCCAATCACAATTTGATCACATGCCCGAGCGCGACCTCGAGTTGCTCTCCGCATATCTCGATAACCAGCTCACGGTTGCCGAGCGCATAAACCTGGATCGTCGCCTCGCGGCCGAGCCGCGGCTGCGGGCCGAGCTCGAGGAGTTGCGGGCCACCACGACGCTGCTGCGGCAACTTGCGCCGGTGCGCCCGCCCCGTTCGTTTACGCTCGACCCGACAACGGCGCCGCGCCCGCGACGTTTTATCCCGATAACCTGGTTTATGCAGCTCGGCAGTGGCCTGGCCGGTCTGGCGCTGGTCCTGCTTGCCACGGTGCAACTGCTGGTCATGGGAGGCGTTGGCGTTGAACTGGCCCCCGCCGCTGCGCCAGCCCCGGCCACGCTGGAGGCGGAGGCGCCGACGGTCGCGACGATGGCCGAGTCGGCCCCGAAGACGAGCGGGGCAATGGCGCCGGAGGCCACGCCCGCCGCCGATCAGGCCGCGACTCAGCCGCCGCCGCTGGCGGGCGGCGCAGGCAGCACAACCGAGAACGGCACGGGCGGCCCGCCCGCGATCGACCGCACGGTTGACACCTTGCCCGGCGGCGCCGAACGTCAGGCGACGCCCTTCGAGACGCCCGCCCCCGCTGTGCAGCCCAGGGGCTTCCCCGTGGGGCTCACCCTTGCCCTCGGCCTGGTGTTGATCGGCCTGGCGCTGGCCTGGCACCTCGCCAGCCGCCGAACTGGCTAGCCAGCCACGGGCTCAGGGTGTGGCGCTGGCCATGGCGGTATCAAGCACGCGCTGGAAGGTGTCCATGTCGCGTTTGAGATCGCCGAGGCGCTGGGCGACCTGGTCGGTGGCCGAGTCGGCGCTGAGGGCGTCGGCGGTGCGCAGGCGCACCGTTTCGGCGAGCACGTTTTCGAGGCTGGCGTGGATGTTCTGCAGCTGGGCCTGGATGCGCCCGATGTAGGTCGTAAGCTCGGCGGCATTGCGCTGCTTCTCGGCCAGCGCGTTGCGGCTCTCCTGGAGTTGCTGGCGGGTGTAGGCATCGCTGGTGGCGGCGATCTGCCGGTCGGTGGCGGCGATGCGCGCCTGGATAGAGTCAACCTTGATGCGGACGAGGTACGCCTCGATCACCTGGCCCCGCTCACCGAGGGCGTAAGCCTGCTCCAGCAGTTCCTGGGTCTGGGCACTGATGCGGGCCAGCAGCCGGGCCAATGGGCCGCTGGCCTGGGCGATGCTGCGCTCGATCTCCTGCTGGGTGCGCTCGATCGCGCCGATCTGGGCGCGAAAGGTGGGGCTGGTGAGCCGTGGCCGCGGCGCGCGCTGGCTGGCGGCGGCCAGGGCCGGGTCGCGCCCGCCGAGCGCGATCATCAGCCCGTAGGCGAGCAGGCCGAGCGGCAGCAGCCACCAGAACAGCAGCAGCCCGCCAGCGATGGCGGTAAACAGCACCATCAGCGCCAGTGGGCGGCGGGCAGCATAGACGTAGGGATTGCGCACGGTTGACCTCTATTGCCCCCCGCTCGGGATGAGGGGCCTGATCTGCTGATCCCAGGCGGTGATCAGCGCCGCGATGACCTCGCCGGGCGGGGTCTCGACCTGGGCAGGAACATCGATGCTGATCCCATAGGCGGCAGCGCCGGGGAAGGGGTTGGTGGCGTCGGCGCCGCTCAGGGTGATGCGAGGGTCGATGGGGCGGAAACCGGAGCGCAGCGCCAGTTCCTGTTGTGGACGCTGGAGCAGGAAGTCGCGGAAGCGGGCGGCGGCCTCGCGCTCGTCACGGCTGGTCAGCGGCTCGCCCAGAATGGCGTAGGGGTGGTCGCTGAAGAGCGTCGCCGGCGGGTAGTAGACACGCAGCGGCTGGTTCCAGCGGCGCTCGGCAGCGGCGATGTTCTCAATGGCCAGGTTCTCGTAGACCAGCACCAGGTCGTAGCGGCTCGGGCCAAACTGGACCATGTTGCTCATAAATGTACCGGTGCTCTCACCAACGTCATACACGCCGCGCTGGATGTCACCAAGCCAGCTGAGGAAGCCCGGGTCCTGCACATCGGCCACGGTGAGCCCGGCGGTCTTCTCGTGGTAGGCATAGGCCATCAGCAGCAGCGCCTGGGCGCCGCTGTTGGAACTGAGGGGTGAGGTGTGGCCGAGTTTGACGAGCCCCCACCGCGCGGCCCGCTGGCCCTCGGGCGTGTCCGGGCCAAAGCCGTTGGCCGCCGCCACCGCGGCCCAGCCCCCCTCGGCAACGACGGCGGCGTGCAGGTCGCCCCAGAAGTCCTGCACGCCACGGGGCCAGAGCACGCGCGCACGCTCCTCCCAGGCGACGGCAACCAGCGGAGTGAGCACGAGCGGCGCCGGAGCGTCGGCAATGATCGCCCCGCCGTGGCGCGCCGCCCACTCGCTGGTAAGCATCTCGGTCCAGAGACTGCTGGCCGGGCTGACCACCGTGGGCCGCGGCGCCTCGTCCCAGTCCTGGCGAGCAACCCGGTCGGCAATCTCGCGCGAGCCCATGCCGACCAGGCGCACGCGGATCGGGCGACCGCCCACGCTTTCGCCGCGCGCCTCGAAGCGGCGGGCGGCCTCTTCCAGCCAGACGCGCTTCTCGGTGCCATACCAGATCACCAGGTCCAGCGGGGCCAGCCGGGGGCCAAGCCCGGGATCGAGCGGGGCGTAGCCCAGCGGCCCGGGCAGTGGCACCAGCAATTTGAGCGCCACGGCCAGCAGGCACAGGGCCAGAAAGCCCAGGCCAATCGTTCGCGCAAGAGCCTGCATCGTATCCTCGACGGCAAGACCGGTCTGCCCGGCACGTCCGGCGCGTCACCGGAGCGCCCCTATTCTAGCCCAGAGACGGCACCAGGGGAAGGGGTGATACCGATTCTGCTTGCTGGCATCGCATTGGCTCAGCTCCACACCGCCACAGCTCTACAGCTTTACCAGGCCCTGTGTGGAGCTGGAGCGCTGTGGAGATGAGCGGGACAATGCGGGATTGCCAATTCCACCTGGTAT
>JACAEO010000207.1 GCA_013388805.1 Chloroflexota bacterium | reverse complement strand
GTGGCCGGCCCGGGGACGGCGGTGGCCGCCGGGGGCCGGGTGGCGGCCCCGAGGATCGCGAGGGCGCCCTCGGTGGACGGCCTGCCCGCGGGGGCCGGCCTGGCCCTGCGGTTGCGGTGCGGCCCCGTGGCCCCGTCGAACTGCCCAGTGTGATGACTGTGCGCGAATTCTCCGAGGCCACCGGGATCGGTGCCTCCGAGATCCTCAAAGCACTGCTGAAGGGCGGCGTGCTTGCCAATATCAACCAGCAGATTGACTATGAAACCGCTGCGCTGATCGCCGCCGATTTCTCGATCGAAACCGTCGAAAAAGTGCCCGAGCAACTGGCCGGCATCGTCGAGAATATCAAAGATGTGCTCACCGCGCAGAACCCCGACGAGATGCGCCCACGCCCCCCGGTCGTCACGATTATGGGTCACGTCGACCACGGCAAGACCAAACTGCTCGATGCGATCCGCTCCGCCCACGTGGCCGAAGGCGAGGCCGGCGGGATCACCCAGCATATCGGCGCCTACCAGATCGAGATCAACCATCGCAAGATCACCTTCCTCGATACGCCGGGCCACGAGGCCTTCACCGCCATGCGCGCCCGCGGCGCCCAGGTCACCGATATCGTGGTGCTGGTCGTGGCCGCCGATGATGGTGTGATGCCGCAGACCCGCGAGGCGATCGCCCACGTCAAGGCGGCCGGGGTGCCCATGATCGTTGCGATCAATAAGATCGATCTGCCGACCGCTAACCCTGGCCGGATCAAGGAGCAGCTGGCGGCCGCCGATGTGATCGTTGAGGATTTCGGCGGCGATGTGCCCTCGGTTGAGGTCTCGGCCCGGGCCAAAATCAATATCGATGGCCTGCTCGAGATGATCCTGCTCGTCGCCGACCTGCAGGAGCTCAAGGCAAATCCCAATGCACCCGCGGTGGGGACGATCGTTGAGGCTGAGCTCGACAAGAACCGTGGCCCGGTCGCGACCGTGCTGATCCAGAATGGCACCCTGCGCCCCGAAGATAATGTGCTCGTCGGTGGGGTCGCCGGCAAGATCAAGTCGATGTTCAGCGATAGCGGCAAACGCCTGCGCTTCGCCGAGCCGTCGACACCGGTGGAGATCCTGGGCCTCGAAGGCGTGCCTCAGGCCGGTGACATCCTCCAGGTGATGGACGACCTGGCGGTGGCCCGCGAGATTGCCCTGCAACGCACCCGCCAGACCCGCCTCGAGGCCATGGCCTCGACCACCCGGGGCACCAGCCTCGAGGACCTGTTCAGCAAGGTCCAGCAGGGTCAGGTGAAAGATCTGAATGTTATCGTCAAAGCCGATGTGCAGGGCTCGATCGGCGCGATTGAGCACCAGTTCGCCCAACTCAATGCCTCGCAGAATGAGGTGCAGATCAAGGTCGTCCACAAGGGTACCGGCGCAATCACCGAGGGCGATGTCAACCTGGCAACCGCTTCGCAGGCGATCATTATCGGCTTCAATGCCCGGCCTGACCCGGCGGCCCGCCGCGCCGCCGAACAGCAGGGCATCGATATCCGCTTCTACAATATCATCTACCAGCTGACCGATGACATCAAGAAGGCCATGACCGGTATGCTCGCGCCGACCTTCAAGGAGGTGGTTGAGGGCTACGCCGAGGTGCGCAATACCTTCCGCCTGCCTAGCCGCGAGGTGGTGGCGGGCCTCTACGTCACCGATGGCAAGGTGACGCGCACCGGCCAGAGTGTGCGCGTGCTGCGCAACGGCGCCGTGATCCACGATGGCAGGATCAGTAGCCTCAAGCGCTTTAAGGACGATGTGCGTGAGGTGACTGCTGGCTACGAGTGCGGGCTGGTGGTCGAGGGCTTCACCGATGTCCAGGTCGGCGATAACATGGAGTTCTATCGCCAGGAGCGTGTCGAGGGTAGCTTCTAAGGCGGCCTGGCTATGTCGAAACAACGCCTGCAGCAGGTTGCCGATACGATGCAGCGCATCATCGGCGAGGTGATCCAGTACGAGGTGAAGGATCCCCGGGTCGGCTTCGCCACCGTGACCGGCGTGGAGGTCAGCGCAGACCTCCAGCGGGCCAGGGTGCGCGTTTCGATCATGGGCGATGCGGCGCAGCAGGCCGAGACGCTGGCCGGCCTCGAACATGCCAAGGGATTCATCCGCAAGCGGGTGGCTGAGGAGATGCGCCATATGCGCTTCATCCCCGAGCTGCAGATCATCCACGATACGTCGCTCGACTACAGCATGCGCATTCAGGAGGTGCTGCGCGAGGTCGAGGAGCAGCGCAAGGCCAACCCGCCGAAGCTCGATGAGGAGGCGTAGGCCCCCCTCTCGAGCAACGCCACGGCCAGCCTCCGCGCTCGTACGGCTGCAGCCAGTGCTGTGGCCCGACTCCAATGCAGGCTATGGACGGCCTCGACGCCTACTACAAGAAGCGCATCCCCTACACCCTGCGCGGTGAGCCATTCGTCTTCGACGTGGCCCATACGCTCTTCTCCTCGTTTCAGGTCGATGAGGGGACGGACCTGCTGCTACGCAGCCTGGAGCCCGCTGCGCCGCCGGCGCGCATCCTCGACCTGGGCTGCGGGGTCGGGGTGATCGGCATCGTGCTCGCCCGTCGCTACCCCGAGGCCACGGTGGTGCTGGCCGATAAGGACCTGCTGGCGGTGCGCTACGCCCGCCATAACCTGGCCCTTAACCAGATCACCAACGCCATCGTCCTGGGCAGCGTCGGGCTCGAGGCTGTCCCACCCGACCCCTACGATCTGATCGTCTCGAACATCCCCGCCAAGATCGGCGACCTGGCGATCGAGCAGGAGTTCATCCTCGGCCCGCTCGCGCACCTGAGCCCGGGCGGCGAGTACTGGTTTGTCGTGGTCAGCGGGCTCAACCACCTCATCCCCCGCCTCGGGCCACGCCACAACCTCAAGCTCAAGGCCATCAAGAAGCGCTCCGGACATTGCGTCTACCGTATCACCAGACCATGATCTACACCGATGTCACCGCGGCCGCGCCCGCGTTTCGCCAGCAGATCGAGCAGGCGCAGCGCGTCCTGCTGCTCACCCACGTGAACCCCGACGGCGATGCCGTCGGGTCGCTCCTCGGGGCCGCCCACGCCCTGCGTGCAGCCGGCAGGGAGCCGATCTGCCTGCTCGCCGGGCCGGCACCATCGTACTGCCACGCGCTGCCCGGCGCCGAGTGGCTGGATATCTACCAGCCCGGCGATCCGCTGCCCGCTGCCGACCTGACCTGGATGCTCGATACCGCCACGCCGGCGCGTGTTGGCGCCCTTGCCGACACGCACCTGCCCGCGCTGCTCGCCCGGCCGCTGATCATCACCGACCACCACGTGACCAACGCGGGCGGCGGGCAGTTGAACCTGATCGACCCGCAGGCCGCCTCCACCGCCGATCTGCTCTTCCGCCTGCTGCGCGCAATGGACCTCCCGCTGAGCCCGCAGGCCGCCACCTGCCTCTATCTGGGCACGATCACCGATACCCAGAGTTTTCAGACCAGCAGCACTACCCCGCAGACGTTGCAGACGGCCGCCGCCATGCTCAGCGCCGGCGCCGACCTGCGCGCCGTGATCAGCGCCGTCTATTTCAGCATCCCCGAGAGCACCATGCGCCTCACCGCGCTGGTGCTGAGCGACCTGCGCCGCCAGGGGCCGCTCGCCTGGGCCCGGGTGAGCCTGGCTCACCTGGCCGCGACTGGCGCGGGCGATGAGGCCACCGATGATACGATCATGCGGATGCAGCGGATCGCCGGCGTTCGCGTCTGCGCCCTGTTCAAAGAACGGCCTGACCAGACCATCAAGCTGAGCCTGCGCGCAAGCCCCGGAATCGATGTGGCGGCTGTCGCCCAGACCTGGGGCGGCGGGGGCCACACCCAGGCCGCCGGGGCGACCCTGCCCATGAGCCTGGAGGCCGCCGAAGCAGCGGTGCTGCCACAGCTGCGCGCGCTCCTCGGGATCTAGTGCGATTGCAGATTGCAGATGTGCGATGGTAGATTGGGCGCGGCGCAGCTGGACACGGTCGAGGTCGCGCTGCTGCCCGAACAGGTCGCCTGGAACTGCACCAGGGGCACTACCTTATATTGGTTATCGGCTATTCCTACAGTTGTCGTTCGTATGCCAGCGCCCTTGTCATTCCGCGTACCTGATGGCCCGGCGGCGGGCCAGTGGCGCCGGGAGCAACCCATGGCACCCCGAGCCCTTCGGCTCCGCGGCTCCCGAGCTTGTCGAGGGGCAGGGTACACGCAGCGCGGGGTCTTGCGGCGCATGGGCACCGCCAGATTCCTCACTCCGCCTGCGGCTCCGTTCGGAATGACATGAATCATATGGTGCTGAGGCGCGCAGCGACTCCTCGTTCCGCTGCGCTTCACGCGGAATGCCACAACGCCAGGGTTCTGCGGAGCCGAAGGGCTCCGCTCAGGGGACACGCAGCGCGGCATCTGAAGCGCATGCGGAGGAATGGCGCCTCCTGACCGCACCCTGCAGGCCGCTCTCCCGCGCGGGAAAGTGGCCTGCAGGGTGGGGCCGCAGGGATGGCCTGGCGGCATCCGGTTTGACGCGCAACGCGGCACCCGGGGCAGGTGTCACTCCAGTGTGACGCCCACCGGCTCGCCGTCGCGTGCGGGCTGGAAGACGAAGACCAGCCCGCTGGCGTCGATGGGCACCTGGAAGCCGACGCCGCCGGCGAGTGAGCCCCCCGCCGGCACCTCGCCGTCGGGGCTCTTTTCGGCCAGGATGGTGGCGTAGAGGTCGATCGGGTAGCTGCGGCCGGCCGCATCGATCACCTCCATCTGCTGCAGGGTCGAGACCGCCTCGGGGGCTGAGCCAGCGTTCGTGAAAACGACGCGGACGACCAGAAAGCGGTTGCCGCTGTCCGGCGCGAAGACACTGTCGCCCGCGGGCTGCTCGATGGCCGTGACGGTGAGCGTCAGGCTGCCGGTACTTATGGGTTCACCGATGGCGACCAGGCGCGTGGGGCGGGGGGCGGCAGCGCTGGCGGTCGGCGTGCTCGTCGCGGCGACGGCGGGAGCGAGGCGCGCCGCGGGCTCGATGCGGTAGGTGGTCAACACCGCAGCGCTGAAGGCCAGACCCGCGTCGTTCTGCTCGCGGGGAAACAGGAAGGTCAGCAGTGCGACCTTGTCTCCGCGCTGCTCGATGAAGCTGCGCCCCTGCAGCGGCACCTCCACGCCGTTGTCGGCGCGGGCGGTGTAGGCCCAGCTGATCAGCACCCGGCCGTCATCCCGGGTCACGGGCTCGTCGAGGCTGAAGCCGGGCTCAGCGCCGAAGCTATTGACCAGGAAGGAGCGGAGGATATCGCGCAGTTGCCCATCGTTGTAGACCAGGTCGTCTTCGAACACATCAACAATCACGCCGCCATTGCGCGAGGGGTCGGTCCAGATATGGATCAACTCATCGGGCCGGTCATTCACCTGCAGCGACCAGTTCGCGGGAACGGCGATTGTAAAGACCCCCGAGCTGTGGCGGTAGGGCGCGAGCGCGCTGAACTGGACGAGCTGGATCGGCATAGGGCGAGCGACGGTCGCCGTGGGGGGCTCGCTCGTCGCCGGTGGAGGGCTGGGGGGCGGGCGGGTGGCAGGCGCCGGGCTGGGGGTGCTGGCAGGCAGGTTCGCGCCGGGCTGGCCGCCACAGGCGCTGAAGAGCAGGGCGACGCCGAGGGTCACCAGGGCGCGCCGCGCGCGGCGCAATGCGACGGGCATGCCAACCTCCTGGAACGGTACGACGGCTCTCGCGCAGCATATCTTAGCATTCGTTGCGAAACCTTACCTTGACACCCGGTACCCCCACGTGGTATTCTTCACGGCGACAAACGATCTTCGGGGCAGGGTGAAATTCCCGATCGGTGGTATAGCCCACGAGCGTGTTGCGAGGCACGCAGGATCCGGTGCAACTCCGGGGCCGACGGTTACAGTCCGGATGTAAAGAAGATCCAGACCGACGCAGCGCCAGGCGGCTTGTGCTGATGATCGCAGCGCGCCGTTGCCCGTTAGCGGGTGGCGTTGTGTACCGCATAACCGGCGTAGCTTGTCGGTGTGCGCTGTCTGGCTGATGTTGCCCCGATGTGCCTTGTGCACACGGGGCTTTCTAGTTTGGAGCAGGGCATGCAGCAGACACTGCCGATCCAGCGGGCGAGTGAGCAGGCGCGGATAGCGCGAGCGCCGCGGCTGCCGGCGTTGCGCCTGCACTGGGCGGGGCTACCGCTGGCGATCATGGGATTGCTGGTACTGTGGCAGCTCGTGGTGAGCGTCGGGGGCTACCGGCCGTTCATTCTGCCGGGCCCGGCGCTGGTGGCCGAGCGCTTTGTGGCCGCAGCGCAGAGCGGCATTCTCTGGCAGCACACCGCGGCCACGCTGGTCGAGGCGCTGGGCGGCTTTGCGCTTGCGCTGGTGCTTGGGCTGAGTCTCGGCTACGGGCTGGCCCATCTGCCGTGGCTGGAGCGGGCGCTGGCGCCGATCCTGGCGGCCAGCCAGGCCATCCCGGTGGTGGCGGTGGCGCCACTGCTCATCCTCTGGTTTGGGCCGGGGCTCACGGGCAAGCTGCTGATCGCCGCGCTGATCACCTTCCTGCCGATCCTGCTCAGCACGATCGTGGCGCTGCGCGCCATCCCGCGTGAGTTGCGCGAGATGGCGCTGATCAGCGGGGCGAGTCGCTGGCAGATGCTGCGCTACGTCGAGGCACCGCTCAGTGTGCCGGTGCTCTTCGGCGGGGTGCGCACCGGGCTGGCGCTCGCCACCACCGGGGCGGTGGTGGGCGAATTTGTGGCCGGGCGCGAGGGGCTGGGCGCGCTGATCAACATCGCCCGCGGCCTGTTCGATACCCCGCTGATCTTTGTAGCCCTGCTCACGCTGGCAGCGATCACGCTCGGCCTCTACCTGGCCGCGACCCTGATCGAGCGGGCGCTGGTGCGCTGGGAGCTGGGGTGAGGGACGACGGGGTGAGGGGATGACACGGTGACGGGGTGACGCCTCGCGTCGCTACCTGACTGTGACGCTGGCGCAAATCAGCAAGGAGACAACCAAGGAGATCTGACGTGCTCGCACGCCGCAACCTGTTCGCTCTGCTGCTGCTGCTGCTTGCCGCCTGCAGCCAGCAGCCGGTAACGCCCGCCGCGGTGACGACGGTGGCGCCGACGGCCGCGCCGCCCGCTGGCGGGTTGCGCCAGGTGACCCTGGCGATGTCGTACATCCCGAATGTGCAGTTTGCGCCCTACTACGTGGCCGCAGCCAAAGGCTACTACGCCGACGCCGGCCTCGAGGTGAACTTCGACTATAACTTCGAGAACGACGTGGTCCAGCGGGTCGCCAGCTGGCCCGAGGGCGACGTCGCCTTCGCCACTGCGTCGGGCACCTCAACCCTGCTGGCCCGCCAGCAGGGCCTGCCGGTGCGCACAGTGATGACGCTCTACCAGGAGTTCCCGGTCGTCTTTTTCGCCCGGTCGAGCACGGGGCTGAAGAGCGCCGCCGACCTGGTTGGCAAGACGGTCGGCATTCCCGGCAATTTCGGCGAGAGCCTCTACGGGCTGCTGGCGGTACGCTACGCCAACCAGTTCGACGAGCGCGCCTTCACGGTCCAGGAGATCGGCTTCACCCAGGCCCAGGCGGTGCTGGAAGACAAGGTGCCGGTGGCGATCGGCTACGCGATGAACGAGCCGGTGATCCTGCGCCAGCAGGGAGTGGCGGTGGACGTGCTGCGCGTCGCCGATGTCTACAACCTGGCGGCCAACGGGATCATCGTCAGCGAGCGCCTGATCGCCGCCGAGCCTGAACTGGTGCGCAGCTTCGTGACCGCCTCGCTCAAGGGGTTGCAGGCCACGCTGGACAATCCCGACGAGGCCTTCGAGCTCAGCCTGGGCTTCATCCCTGAGGCCAACCTGGGCGATGTCGAGCTGCAGCGCCAGGTCCTGCTGGAGAGCCTGCCCTACTGGGCTGGCGAGCGCACCGCGGCCGAGGGGCTCGGCTACACCGACAGCGCGCTCTGGGTGGCGACGGAGCAGTTCATGCGCGACGCGGGGCTGCTGGCCGGCCCGGTCGAGGTGGAGGCAGCCTTCACCAACGAGTTCATCAGGTAGGCGCCAGGGGCCAGCGCCAGGCGGGGAGCGAGGCTCTCAGGTGCAGGGTTTTTGGCGGATGGCGTCCTGATACGCTGCGTGCCCTCACCCCCATCCCCCCCTCTCCCAGCCTGGGAGAGGGGGGGGATGTTGTTGGCGTTGCGGTGCGCCAGCGAAGCTTGCGC
>JACAEO010000206.1 GCA_013388805.1 Chloroflexota bacterium | reverse complement strand
TGGCGCGTCGCGCGCGGGGCGCACGATGCCGCCCGTGGCACCCAATGGCCCCCGGCATGCGGCGGCGCTACGATTCCTCGCGCGCCCTGGTGATCACTTTGCGCGCGCTGCGTTTCTCGGGTCTGGGAGGGGGTGGGCCGAGGACCAGGGCCAGGACCTCGTCGATGTGGCTGACGAGACGCACGGTGAGCCTGCTGCGCACGGCGCTCGGGATCTCGATCAGGTCGCGGCCGTTCTTCTTCGGCAGGACCACCTCGCGGATGCCGGCGCGGTAGGCGCCAAGCACCTTCTCTTTGATCCCGCCGACCGGCAAGATACGGCCGCGCAGCGTGAGCTCGCCGGTCATCGCGACGTCGCGGCGCACGGCGCGGCCACTGAGTGCAGAGATGAGCGCGACGGCGATGGTGAGGCCGGCCGAGGGGCCATCCTTGGGCGTGGCGCCCTCGGGGACGTGGACGTGGATGTCCGTCTTCTCGAAGCGGCGGGTGTCGAGCTCGAGCGCGACGGCGTGGGCCCGGGCGTAGGAGAGGGCGGCATGGGCCGACTCCTGCATCACCTCGCCGAGCTGGCCGGTGAGCGTGAGCCCGCCTTTGCCCTCCATGAGCGAGACTTCGACGGGCATCGTGTCGCCGCCGGCCCCGGTGTAGGCCATGCCGGTGGCCACGCCGACCTGGTCGGTCTCATCGAGGCTGCTGACGTCGTAGCGTGGCGGGCCGAGGAGCTTCTCGACACGCCGCGGGGTGATCACGTGCGGATGGCTGCGACCCTCAGCAATGCGCCGCGCCGTCTTGCGGCAGATCGCGGCGATCTCGCGCTCAAGGCCACGGACGCCGGCCTCGTAGGTGTAGCCGCGGATCATGGCGCGCAGCGTGCTCTCGCCAAAGCGCAGGCTACCCGGCGGCAGCCCGCTCGCTTCGAGTTGCCGGGGCACCAGGAAGCGCCGGGCGATCTGCAGCTTCTCCTCCTCAGTGTAACCGGGGAGCTCAATCACCTCCATGCGATCGAGCAGCGGTGCGGGCACCTCGTCAAGGTAGTTGGCGCTGGTAATGAAGAAGACCTTTGAGAGGTCGAAGGGCAGATCGAGGTAGTGATCGGCAAAGGTGTTGTTGAGCTCGGGGTCGAGCACCTCCAGCAGGGCATCGGCGGGATCGCCACGGAAATCGACCCCGAGCTTGTCGACCTCGTCGAGCATGAGCACCGGGTTCAAGGCGCCGGCTTCCTTGATCCGCTGAATGATCCGCCCGGGCATGGCCCCGATGTAGGTGCGGCGGTGGCCACGGATCTCGGCCTCGTCGCGCACGCCGCCGAGGCTCAGCCGCACGAAGCTGCGCCCGAGCGCCTCGGCCACGCTGCGGCCCAGGCTCGTCTTGCCCACGCCGGGCGGTCCGACCAGACAGAGGATGGGCGAGCGCTGGTGCGGCCCGGCCAACTGGCGCACGGCGATGAACTCCAGGATGCGGTCCTTGATCCGGGTGAGCCCGTAGTGGTTCTTGTTGAGCACGCGGGCCGCCGCGCGCAGATCGGCGTTGTCATCGCTGAGCGCCCCCCAGGGTAGCGCCAGGACCCAATCGAGGTAGGTGCGGACGACGGTGTGCTCGGGGCTGAGCGTGGGGATGCTCTCGAGCCGCGCCAGTTCCTCCTCAACGCGGGCGCGGGCCCGCTCCGACAGGGCCGCGCTCGCCGCCCGCTCGCGCAGCAGTAGCAACTCGCGCTGGCTGGGATCATCCTGGCCAAGCTCACGCTGGATGATCTTCAGCTGCTCACGCAAATAGTGCTCGCGCTGGCCCCGATCGACCTCCTTCTGCACCTGGGACTGGATGCGGCTCTCGAGCTCGAGCACGTCAAGCTCACGCGAGAGCAGGGCGCTGACGCGGTGCAGGCGCTCCTCCGGATCGAGCGTCTCGAGGATCTCCTGGCGCACCGGCAGGGCGAGGGGCAGAGTCGAGGCGATCAGGTCGGCCAGGCCGCCCGCCTCGCCAACATTGAGCGCGGTGACATAGGCGTCGTCGGGCAGCGAACGGGACATGCGCACGACCCGTTCGAACAGGGCCAGGGCACTGCGCATCATCGCCTCGACGGCGATGGTGTGTTCCTCAATAGGCCGGATGGGCGTGGCCCGGACGCGCAGCGCCGGCGCCTCGGCCAGCGGCGCGACGACGCGCATCCGCCGGCGACCCACGAGCAGCACACTGGTGGAGCCGTCCGGCATCTTGCGGGCTCGCTGCACGGTTGCCTCGACGCCGATGCTGTAGAGCTCGGCCAGGCCCGTGCCGTCGTGGCCATGGTCGCGACGGGCCAGGGCAAGCACCGTGTGATCGCCCGCGCCGGCAGCCTCGATAGCCGCAACCGCAGCCTCGCTGTTCAGGAAGAGTGGGGCGAGCATGTGCGGAAAGAGTACCGTGTCGAGGAGCGGCAGCACGACCATGTCGCGCTCGCCGGCAGGCGCATCCGCGAAGGGGTCGGATGCACCGCTTGCCGGGAAATTAAACAGGACGGGCAACTCCTCGGGCACAGCGGACCTCCGGGTGGAGATGGCGAGCAAGCATCGCCATGCGGCGACCCGCTCTGCTGAATTATAGCATGCAGGGCGTCCGTTGTAAGGGCTTTAGGGCACTAGAAAGCTGTGCATTCAATTGCGGATACGGCGCGCGCGGCTTGACAGCCAGGGGCGTTTCCGCTACAATCTCATGGTGCTTGAGCTGTGCCAATGTAGCTCAGTCGGTAGAGCAGCTGTTTCGTAAACAGCCGGTCGGCGGTTCGAGTCCGCCCATTGGCTCCACTCGTTGCGCCAGCACAATGCGGAGGGCCAGGTATTGCCAGGCAATATCTGGCCCTCGGGCTATGTGGTGTCGCTGGCATGGCATTCGTCATCAGGACTCGTTGCGCCAGCATCTACCCCGTTCTTCGCACCGGCTTGAACTCCTGTTAGCCATTCCACAACCTGTAGTTAACACGCGTGGGCTAGACTACACGGGTCGTTTGCCGTTCCCGTCTGCTGCCGCAACGCGCGCGACCTTGTACCGTTCGCGCGGCGTTGCCTGCAGCGCCCGGCGCTGAGCCTGCGCACGATCCGCGCATGGCCGTTCCTCGCTTCGCAGCGCCAGGCTGCCCTGACCACGAGGCTACGCCCATGGATCACTCTGAGTTGCTCAGTACGCTCAGCCGCGCCCCCGCTGCTGCGGTCAAGACCTTTGCCGAGCATCTGCTGCCCGCCCTTGAGCCGGTGGAAGTGCTGCGCAATCGCACCGGCCTGGCGATGCTCCCGCTGCGCGAGACCGCGCAGGGCGCCACCTTCTACCTGGGCGAGGTGCTGCTGGCCGAGGCTCAGGTGCGCGCCGCTGGCGCCGAGGGCTACGCCGCCTGCCTCGGGCGTGACCTCGAGCAGGCGCTCGCCCTGGCGCTGATCGATGCCGCCCACCGCGCCGGTGTCGCCGGGCCGGCGATCATCGCCTTTGCCCAGCACCAGGCTGCCGCCCTCGCCGCAGCAGAGCAGGCCCTCATGCGCGACGTCGGGCAGACCCGGGTCGACCTGGAGACCTTCTGACGATCGCCGGGAACGTGCTATGCTCACCCCTGTGATGTCCCCTGGCGAGGCAGCACAACACGCGGCCTTCACCGCGCTGCTGTGGGCGCTCAGCTATCCCGGGCGCCCGCAAAGCCTCCCCGCTGGCGCTCAGGCCGCCTTCAGGCTGATCGGCGCGACCCTGCTTGACCTGGAGACGGGCTATTTCACACCCGATCCGCCCCTGGCCGCCGCGCTCGCCGCTACCGGTGGGCGGGCGCTTCCGCCACACCAGGCGCCCTACCACTTCTACCCATCCCTGGATGCTGCCGGGCTCGACCTGCTTGCCACCGCGCCGCTTGGTACCTACAGCGATCCCGACCGCGGCGCGACGATCGTGATCGGCTGTCAGCTCGGCGCCGGCCCCGCCCTGACCTTCAGCGGTCCCGGCGTGCGCATACCGCTGACCCTGCGTGCCGCCGGGTTGCCCCCTGCCCTGTGGGCGCTGCGCAACCGGGCCGTCTATCCCCTCGGCTGGGATCTGCTGCTCGTCGCCGGCGACCAGGTGGTTGGTCTGCCGCGCACCACCCGCCTGGAGGTGGCCTGATGGCCTATGTCGCAGCCCGTGGCGGCGAGGCCGCCATCCAGTACGCCGAGCAGTTGCACCAGGCGCTCAATGGCCCGCTCACTGCCGAGCGCGTGCAGCTGATTGCGCAGCTGCTGCCCTACCTGGTCGACCGGGTCATGGGCGAGGGTTCGCTCTACGCCCCCGAGCTGGCGGCCCTGGCGCTGGCCCAGACCGGGGGTGATCTCTATGAGGCGGTGCTGTTGCTGCGCGCCTACCGCTCGACCCAGCCCCGTCTCGCCTATGCCGAGCCCGTGGCCCAGGACCAGATCTACACGGTGCGCCGGATCTCCGCCGCCTTCAAGGCCATCCCCGGTGGCCAGATCCTCGGCCCGACCCTCGATTATTCCCACCGCCTGCTGCGGCTCGATCTGCTGGACGGGGCCGGCGCGGCGGGACGTGTCCAGCCCGTTACCGGCAGCGATCAGCGTGTTGCCGACACGGAGCATGCGGCCGCCGCCGACCCGGCGCAGGCCACTGCGCTCGATCCATCGTTGCCGGCCGTCGCCGACTGGCAGCGCGCGATGGGTCTGCTTGAGCCGCTGCCCGACACGCCGCCGCCCGACCCGGCCACGCTGCCCGACCTGACCCGCGAGCCACTCAGCTTCCCCGCGCCGCGGGCCCATCGCCTGCAGTCGCTCGCCCGCGCCGATACCGGGGGCACCCTGGCGCTGGGTTATGCCAGTATGCGCGGCTATGGCCTCGTCCACCCGACCGTCAATGAGTTGCGCCTGGGCTACGCCGATGTGGTCCTCCGCCATCCAATCACCGGTGCAAGCTTCAGCGCCGGGCGGGTGCGTGTCAGCCAGTGCGAGGTGGTCGATACCCAGGTCAGTTCGCTGCGTCTCGGCTATACGGCCACGCTGGGCTGGAACGAAGTCAAGGTGATCGCCGGCGCCATGCTCGACCTGGAGATGGACGCTCCCACGCCGCATCCGGCCCATCGCGAGGAGTTCGTGCTCTACCATACCGAGGCGGTTGAGGCTTCGGGCTTCTGCATTCACTACAAGCTGCCCCACTACGTCACCTTCCAGAGCGGCCTCGATGCGCTGCGGGGCGTGCGTGACCAGGGCGGCGAAGTGCCGGGCGACCGGTGAAGGTTGGGTGATGTCACTTGCTGACCTGGCGCATCCCCGCTACGACTACAGCTACGGCTTTCTCGATGAGCACGCGCGCCGTGAGTTGCGCCGGCGCATCTTGAAGGCGATCGCCATTCCGGGTTATCAGGTGCCCTACGCCAGCCGCGAACTGCCGATCGCGCGCGGTTGGGGGACGGGCGGCCTGCAGGCGACGCTCAGTGTCGCCGGCCCGCACGATACGATCAAGGTGATCGACCAGGGGGCCGATGACTCGGTCAACGCCGCCAACCTGCGCCGCTTTATCGCCCGGATGACCGGTGTGGCCACCACCACCGATACCACGCTGGCAACCATTATCCAGAGCCGCCACCGTGTCCCCGAGGAGCGTTTGCGCGAGCGACAATTGCTGGTGCTGCAGGTGCCCGATCCCGAACCGCTGCGCCACGTGCAGCCCGATAGCTCGAAGGCCCGCGAGATGCACGCCGAGGCCGATTACGCCCAGATGTGGCTGAGCCTCTACGAGCAACTGGTGCGCTTCGGGCGTTTTGTCCAGGGCGCCAGTTACCCCGTGGTCGTCCACGGCCGCTACCTGATGAGCCCCAGCCCGATCCCGCGCTGGGATACGCCCACCTTGCACCAGGCCGCCCACCTGACCATCCTCGCCGCCGGGCGTGAGAAGCGGCTCTACGCCGTGCCGCCCTATACCGAGGTCCGGCCGATCGAGTTCGACGATGTCTTCTTCCAGGTTGAGCGTATGGCCGGGCGGGTCTGCGCTGTCAGCGGCGCGCGTCACAAGTTTATGGACGAGTTGCCCGTCGCCGGCGGCGGCTCGCTCTTCCGTATCTCGGACACTGGCTATCTCGAAAAACTGGTCCGTGCCGCCCGCGGCGAGCCGGTCACCATCGGGCCGACCTACTACGACGCGGTGGGGCGCTTCTACCAGCCAGGGGTTCTCCATGAGCCCGACGCTGTGCCGCCGGAGGGAGGGACCGGCCATGACTGACCAGCCGCCGGCTGCCCGGCCCCTCGATCCGCCTCGTCTGGTTACGGGCGGCCCGCTGCTCAGAGCTAGCGGCCTGCGCAAATGCTACGGCTCGATCGTCGCAGTCGCGGCGGTGGACCTGGAGATCTACCCTGGTGAGACAGTGGGGATCGTCGGCGAGTCGGGCTCGGGCAAGTCGACCGTGCTGCGCCTGCTCAACCTGGAGGAGCCCGCTGACGCGGGCGACTATCGCCTGGCGGTGCCCGAGGGCGCGGGCGGCAACCTGTTCACGCTCGATCGCTACCACCGCCGCATGCTGCGCGTGCAGCGGATCGGCATCGTCTACCAGCAGCCGCACCTGGGGCTGCGTATGAACGCGACTAGCGGCGGCAATGTGGCCGAACGGCTGATCATGGCTGGTGAGCGGCGTTTCGCCGCGCTCCGCGCCGCCGCCCGCGGGTCGCTGGCCGTTTCGGAGTTCCCCGCTGAGCGGGTGGATGACCCGCCCGCCCAGCTCTCGGGCGGCATGCAACAGCGGGTGCAGCTCGCCAAGGCCATCGCGCTGCGCCCGGCCCTGCTGCTGCTCGATGAACCCACCACCGGGCTTGACGTCTCGATCCAGGCCCTGGTCCTCGATACCCTGCTGCGCCTGCGCCGTGAGCAGCCGATCGCTACACTGATCGTCTCGCACGACCTGGGGGTGATCCGCACGCTTGCCGACCGGGTGCTGGTGATGCGCGCCGGGCGGGTGGTCGAGCACGGCCTGACCGACCAGGTGCTGGAGGACCCGCAGCATCCCTACACCCAGCAACTCGTGCACGCCAGGTTGTAGAGCACCACCTATGGATCTCCTTGTCGTCGAAGCGCTGGCCAAGCGCTTCACCATCCACGCCCTCGCTCGTGAGGTCGTTGCCTTCGACGCGGTGAGCTTCACGCTGCGAGCGGGCCAGTTGCTGCTGGTGCGCGGCCCCAACGGCGTGGGTAAATCCTCGCTGCTGCGCTGCCTCTATCGCACCTACCTGCCCGACGCCGGGCGGGCGCTCTATGCCTCAACCCGCGGGCCGATCGACCTGGTCCGGGCCGCCGACCCGGATATTGCGCTGCTGCGGCGCGAGGAGATCGGTCACGTTACCCAGTTCCTGCGGCCGCGCCCACGGGTCAGCGCGCTCGACCTGGTGGCCGAACCGCTGATCGTGGCGGGGGTGGCGCCCGCCGAGGCACGACGGGTTGCCGGTGAGCGGCTCGACGAACTGGGCGTCAAGCGGGCGATCTGGAGCGCCTTTCCGACCACCTTCTCCGGGGGTGAGCAGCAGAAGGTCAATCTGGCCCGCGCGCTGATCGCGCCACGCCGCCTGGTGCTGCTCGATGAACCAACCGCAGCCCTCGATCCACGGGCCCGCGACGCGCTGCGCGAGCGTGTGGCCGCCCTCAAGGCCGAGGGCGTGGCGCTGATCGGTGTCTTCCACCATGTTGAGGATATTGCCGGGCTGGTTGATGACGAGATTGTGCTGCAGACGCCCACGTAGCAGCGGAAACATCCGCCGCCCACTGGAGGAGAGCGGCCCATGCTGATCACGAACCTGCGGATCGTGCTCGCCGATCGGGTGATCGAGCGGGGATGGCTGGCGCTCGAAGGCGGCACGATCGCGCGCGTGGCCGAGGGCGCCGCGCCCGCGACGCCAGGTCGCGTGGTCGACGGCGCCGGGCTGATCGCCATCCCCGGGATCATCGACCTCCACGGTGACATGCTCGAGCGTGAGGTCGAGCCGCGGCCCGGCGCCCACTTTCCGCTCGATGTCGCGATCTATGAACTGGACAAGCGCCTGGCCGCCGCCGGTGTTACCACCGCCTATGCTGCGCTCGCCTTCTGGGACCACGACGACCAGGAGCCGGTGCGCCGGCAGGCGCTGGTCTGCCAGTTGATCAACGAGATCCACCGGCTCCGGGATGGTCTGCTCACCGACCTGCGTGTCCACGCTCGCTTTGAGGTCTCCACCCCCGAGGTGCTGCCGGCGCTGGGCGAACTGCTGGAGGCGGGCAAGATCGAGTTGCTCTCGCTGATGGACCACACCCCGGGCCAGGGGCAGTACCGTGACATCGAGCACTACATCGGCTTCATCAGCAAGTGGCGGCGGGTGGGACGCGAGCACGTTGAAGCCGAGTTGCGCGAGCGGCTAGCGCGAGCCGGCAGCGTTGCCGAGCGCTGGGCGCTGGCCCGCGATGTTGCTGCCCTGGCGGCCGAACTGGGGCTGCCGATCGCCTCTCACGATGACGACACGCCGGAGAAGATCGACCTGGTGGCCAGTCTGGGGGCGCGCGTGGCCGAGTTTCCGGTGACGCTCGCCGCGGCCGCCGAGGCGCGCAGCCGTGGCATGCATGTGGTGATGGGCGCGCCAAACGCCCTGCGAGGCGCCTCCCACTCGGGCAACCTGAGCGCCCGTGAGGCGCTCGATGCCGGGCTGGTCGACTGTCTCGCCGCCGATTATCACCCGGCCACCCTGCTGCATGCCGCCTTCGCCTGGGCGGACGCCGGCGTGCTGAGCCTGGTTGCCGCCATCCGGCTGATCAGCGCCGGCCCCGCCGCGGCCCTTGGCCTTCCCCGCCTCGGGTCGATCGCGCCGGAGATGCAGGCCGACCTCTGCCTGGTCGAGCCCGGGGCGCGCCCCCGGGTGCGCGCGACCCTGCGTGCGGGCCGGCCAATCTACTGGGATCAGGGGATGTGGGGGCGCGCAGGCTAGGAGCAAATGCACACGCGATGTACCAGATCGACCACTTCCCGGAGCCAGCCGACGCGGGCCCGGAGCCGGTCCTGAGCGAACGGCCCACCATCCATCCTACCGCGCAGATCCGCGCGTGCCAGCTAGGCGCCTGGACGGAGATTGGCCCGCATGCGCAGCTGGTTGAGAGTAGCATTGGTGACTACAGCTACTGCGCGGGCGCCAACCAGATCATCTATGCCGAGATCGGGCGTTTCTGCTCGATCGCCTCCTACGTGCGCATCAACCCTGGCAACCACCCGATGGAGCGGGTGACGCAGCACCACATGACCTACCGGCGCGTCCAGTACGGCTTCGCCGCCACTGATGACGCCGACTTCTTCGCCTGGCGGCGCGCCCACCGCTGCCTGGTCGGCCACGATGTCTGGATTGGCCACGGGGCGATCATCCTGCCAGGCGTGACGGTGGGCACCGGGGCGGTGGTGGCGGCCGGGGCGGTGGTCAGCCGCGATGTGGCTCCCTACAGCATCGTTGCGGGCGTTCCGGCCCGCATGCTGCGGAGGCGCTTCCCCGAGGCGCTGGCCGAGAAGCTGCTGCGGATTGCCTGGTGGGAGTGGGACCGCGCCACCCTCGAGGCCCGCTTCGCGGATCTGAATGATGTGGAGCGCTTTGTGGAGCGCTACGGCTGACTGCTCCACGACGTGCTCATCAACCGCCGAGCAGCGCCAGGCTGACCAGCAGCAGCGCCGCCAGCGCGATCGCCGTGCTGGCCAGGAGCGCCAGCTGGCCGTTGGCTTCGCGCGCGCTCGTCGCTGAGCGGCGCGCCAGCCATACCTCCTGCGCCAGCACGGCCAGCGAAACCCGGCGCTCGCTTCGCAGCGGCGCCTGCGCCAGCTCCAGCGCCGTGCGCAAGCGCTCCGGGAGGTGCTCGCGGTCGAGCAGTTCCTCGAGCAGCACGGCCAGCGAAAAGAGGTCGCTGCGTGGATCGAGCGGCAAGCCACCGATCTGTTCGGGTGAGGCGTAGGCCGGCACCCCGACACCCCGTAATTCTGGCGGGTCGCTCCCGGCGGGGCGCGCCAACCCCATGTCGATCAGCACAACCGCGCCCTCCGGCTGGACGATCACGTTGCGCGGGTGCAGATCGCCGTACACCAGCGGCGGCTGGCGCTCGTGGAGGGCCGCGAGCGCCGCGATCAGGCCCTCGGCGATGCGCAGCGCCTCGGCCTGCGCCGGCCTCCCGGTGGCAACAAGCTGCGCCAGGGTTGGCCCGGGGATGTACTCGAGAACGGTGTACCAGCCGAAGGCATCGCGGTGCAGGCCGTAGAGCCGTGGAAAGGGGCCGGCGAGGGTGCGCAGCACGGCTGCCTCGCGACAAAAGGCCTGCAGACAGCCCGCGTAGGCCGGGGCGCGCTCGGTGGGCGCGAGGCGCTTGACCACACAGAGCCGGTCGTGCGCCAGGTCGCGCGCCAGGTAGACGGCGCTCATCGCCGTGCGAGCGATGCGGCGCAGCAGCACATAGCGCCGGTGCAGGGTCATCCCGACGGGCAGGTCGCCCGCCTCCAGGGGCCCCAGGTAGGCCGGCCGGGCGCTCACGGGGCCCTCCAGGTCGTCAGGGCCTGTTCCAGCCGGTGGTACGGCCAGAGGCCCGCGAAGCGCTGCCGGCCCTCCAGGGTCTCGATCTCCAGCGTGCCGATATCCCAGGGGCGCTCACTCACGCGCTGGCGCAGGCCCAGCCTGGCCACCCCGTGCTCCAGGAACAGGCTCTGGGCCGTGCCCAGTTCCGGGTGATGTACCAGGATGCGCCCTGGGGTCACGGTAAGCGCGAAGCGTGACCAGCGGGCCACGCGCAGCAGGGCCACACTGGTGGCGGCGGCGGCGCCGGCCAGCAGGAGCGGCGCTGCGTCTGGCATGGCGGCTGCGAGGGCCAGCGCCACCCCGAGGGTGGCCGCCGGGCCGGCGAGGGGCTGGATCAGGGTGATCGGGTGGCGCCGGATGACCAGCGCCGGAGGTATGGCATGCCGCAGTTGCTTCCGCATTGGTGGCTCCTCCTCGCTCGTTGCATCCAACAGGGCCGGTAGCTGTACTGTACGACCTGGGATAGCACGAGGGGAGCCCCGTCCGATCTGTTCTGGTGCGGCAGTCGATCGGTCACCTGAATCGCACGGGCGCCCACTGCCGATCCTGACAGCGAGCGCCCGTCACGTCAGCGCCCGGAGTTGCGCTGCAGAATGCCGCGCTCGAAGCCGCGGGCGACGGCGCTGGGCCGGTTCACCGCGTCAAGCTTCTGGTAGATCTCGCTGATCCCGCGCTTGACGGCGCCAACCGACAGGTTCAGGCGGATGGCAATCGCCTCGTCGGTATCGCCATCGGCCATCAGGCGCAGGATCTGCAACTCGCGCTCATTCAAGGCCTCGATCGACGCGTCGCTGGGGACAACGAAGGCCTCGCTCCGCGCCGTCTCGCGGATGAGATGGACCAGCCGCTCGGGGCTGTCGAGGTTGTCCTTATCGACCGCCATCTCGGCCCCTGCCTGACGGGCGGCTTTGATCAGATCGATATAGGCGGTCATCGCCAGGATGCGCACCTCCGGCGCGTTCTGCTTGATCAGCCTGATCGCCGAACAGCCCGCCGTATTGTCCTTGTGCCAGGCCAGGTCCATCAGCACCACGTCGGGCCGCTCATCGCGCGCCCGCTGGGCCGCCTCGTGGGCCGAGAACGCCTCGCCGATCAGCTCGATGCTCGCGTCCAGACTCAACAGGCGCTTTAATCCCTCGCGGAACGGCAAGTTATCGTCGGCGATGAGTACCCGGATCCGCTCTGCCATACTGTGTCCTCCCGTATCGTTCCTTCAACGCAGACACACATCCCGCCCTCACGTCGGCGATAGATCCGTGACCGTGCCTGGATCAGTTCGCACCAGCGCTCGATACTCGTCAGCCCGTAGGAGTCGGCCCGGCGCAGCGTCTCCTCGGGCACAAAGCCAACCCCGTTGTCCTCGATCTGCAGCCGGTACCGGCTGTGCGCCTGGGTGATCCTGATGGTGACTGCCCCCTCGGACGGCGTGAGCCCGGCGTGCTTCTTGATATTGTGCAGCGCCTCCTGGCCGATGCGGTAGAGGGCGTAGGTAATATCCGCCGGCAGGTTCAACTGTTCCGGTGCGGCGACCTGGAGCGGCACGGCGCCGAGGCACATCCGCCCATACTGCTCCAGGGCGGCTACCAGGCCCTGCTCCTGCACCACCGGGTCGCGCACATCTTCGAGCACCCGGCGCAAGCCCTGGTAGACGTACTTGCCGGCACGCTGCAGATCCTGCAACTCACTCTGCACGTCTGCCAGCCCTTCACCCGGTAGCCGGGCGCGGATGTAGGCCGCGCGCTGGACGAGTGCGCCCTGCACCAGGTTCATCATATCGTGGAGATCATCGCTCAGGCTCTGCCGTGCGCGCTGGCGTTCCTCGATGGTCATCAGTGGTGGCACCAGCTGTGCGGCGAAGGTACTGAGCAGTTCCTCGTGGAAAGGCGAGAACGTGCCGCTCCCCGTATCACCGTGTGGGTTCTGGAGCATGAGTGCACCGATCACAAGCCCGCGCGCGTCACGGATCGGGCCGGCTAGCAGTGGGGCGCCAGCCTCGTGCGCCGCCCCGTTGGGTGCTGGCCGCCCATCGACCGGAGGCCGCAGCGCCGGGCCGCGCACGTAGATGGGTTTACCACTCCGCACGACCTGCTCGACTAGCGCCTCGCGCCCGGCCAGCCCGGCCTCCACCGTCTGGCCATTCCGCTGATCAACCAGGGCCACCAGGTCGGGGCCGCGGACCTCGTCCCAGCGGTAGAGCGCGCACGCTGCAACATTGAAGACCTCGGCCCCGACCTGCACATAGAACTTGTAGAGCTCCTCCGGGCGCTGGCGCCCGATGAGGATCGAACTTCCCGTAACCAGGGTGAGCAGCGCCTGTTCCCGCTGTTTGCTCTCGCGCATCGCCCGCGCATTGGCCAGCGCGATCGCCCCGGTGCCTGCGATCGAGGCTGCAATACTCACCCGCTCCGGGGTGTAGAAGTCGGGCACGCCCTTGCCAAGCGCAATCATGCCTATGACCTCGTGGTCGTGAATAAGCGGCAAACAGAGCAGCGAACGGATCCCCGCGCTCTGGTAACGCTCGGCCTGCTGCACGAAGTGGGGGTAGCGCTGGCCGACATCGTGGATAACCAGCGGGTCGCGCGTGCGAATCACCTCGCTATTGGGAAAGGCCGGGTCATCGGTCGGGAAGCCAAGCCCAAGCACCCTGGCTGGCTCGGGGAAGCCGTCCGCGAAGACGATCCGCAGCTGCTGGACTGAGGGTTCGAGTAGCTGGATCGACACATTGTCATAGCCGATCACCTGCTTCAGCCCGGCGACGATGCGCTCGTACACATCGTGCTCATCGAGACTGGCGGTCATCGCGGTGGCGAGCTCGCGCAACATCTCGGCCCGCCGGTAGAGCCGGTTCTGGCCGAGGGCCAGGGCGGCATGGGTGGCTAGCGCCTCGAGCAGGCGCACATTGTCGGACGTAAAACTGTGCGGGCTCAGGCTGTCCACACTGAGAATGCCCACCGCTTCGTCATGACTGATGATCGGCGCCACGACCAGCGAGCGGATCTCCGTACGGCGATGCACGAAGTCCTGGTCGGTGCGTGTATCGGGGACCACCTGCACCTGGCGCAGGCGGATCGCGCGCCCGGCCACCCCTTCGTCGAGGGCGAGCGGCCGGTCGTCGCCGCTGCCCTCGTGGCGTCGGGAGACGGCGTGGGCGCTGAAGGTGCCACGCTGTTCGTCGATCAGCCGCACCTCGCACTTGCGTGCCGCAGGGATTGCGCCGAGGACCGCCTCGACAATCACCTGGGCGACGGCCTCGCCACTCGGGCTCTGGGCGCTGGCGTGGTAGATCCGGTAGAAGAGCGAGATCTCACGCAGGTGATCCTGGCTGGCGCGCAGCAGTCTGGTATGCTCGAGGGCCCGCGCGATCATCGTGGCGATCGTCTTAAGGTACTCCTCGTCGCACTCGCTGAAGCCCTCCTCGCGAACCTGTCCCCGTCCATCGAGCTTGTTGACCACGCGCAGCACCCCGAAGGTGCCGTCTTTGCCATTCAGCGGCACGGCAAGCAGGTGCTTGAGCTTGCCACTGCGCAAGCGACGCCGGTAGGCATCGAGGTACTCGCGGCGCACCAGCGGGTTGTCATCGAGTGCACTGGCGCGGATAGGCTGGCCAAAGCGACTGCCCGGCGGCGCCAACAGCGCCAGCCCGGTGACTCCCTCACCAGGTGCATAGGACTCGGCAAAGGCCTCGTCGGTCAGCCCGGAGACGCGCTGGCGGACCAGCCGGCCGTCCTCCAGGGTGAAAATCGCCGCCGACTCAGCCTGAAACCAGTCCTGCGTCTGGCGCACCACCAGGTCGAGGACCTGGTTGTAGTCCCCCGAGGAGGCCAGGTCCTGGCTCACCTGTGACAGGTTGGAGAGCATCTGCAGCCAGTCGACGAAGAGGACCGGCACGGCAGCGTGCAGGTCGTGGCGGATGCTGCGCATATCCTGAATAAAGATCAGCGAGCCGCTGTCACGATCGGGCGACAGCCGATACCCGCTGGCCTGCACAGCATAGCTCTGACCGTTCTGGTCGATGAAGCGCGTCGTGTAGGGTGGCGGTGGCGGGGTGCTCGGCGCCACGGCGGCAACGGCGCAGCCCGGGCATGGCGGGCTGCTGCACGAGAAATAGTCGGAGCAGAGTGTGCCTGGCCGCAACGTGCCATGGCGCGTGCGGAGCGCGTCGTTGACGAACTGCAGCTGGCGGTTGGCATCGACCACGAAGGCGCCCTGCTCGTAGCGTTTGAACATTGCGCCCAGCAGGTCGTTCTCGTCGCTGAAATCGCCGACCCGCAGGCTACGCCGGCCGGCAAAGATGACGAGCAGCACAACCATGAGCAGCGCGCCGATGTCGGGGAGCGCAGCGCCGAAGGCCGCGCCGACCGTCGGTGCGGCCTCGCGTACGCCGGTGGCCCAGACGAGCGCGCCAACCGCCAGGCAGACGAGCAGGCCCGCAAGCCCGCTGGGGAGAAAGCGGATGGCCGAGAAAAGCGGCAGCGCATAGAGCAGGCTAAGCGGCGCTCCGATCGGCGGCAGCAGGGCAATGCACGCGCTGAACAGCATGATCTCGACCAGGGCCTGCCCCAGTTTGACTGGCCAGCGCAGCCAGGCTTCGCTAAAATACACGCCGCCTGCACCCGAGGCGACCAGGTACAGGAAGAGCACCAGCAGCAATGGACGCGCGGGATGGGCTACGCCCTCGTTGTGCTCGGCGACCATGAGGGCTGTGAGCCCCAGGGTTGCCAGGAGCCGCAGAAACCAGATCCCGGCAAGCGCTCCCTGTTCCGTTGCCATCCAGCTGCGCAGTCGCCGCACCGTCTGCAGCATCGCCTGCCCGCGGTGGGCCTGGCTTAGCAGCATCGTCCCCTCCTTTCCAGTTGCGCTGCCCAGCGCCGCCTGCTCATTCGAAGAGGCGCAGGTAGAGCGCAAAGAAGAGCCCGGCAGTCAGACAGTAGATCCCAAAGAAGTGCAGCACTGGCCGGCCTAGCACGATCACCCGGGTCAGCACGCGGATGGCCACGATGCCGATCATAAACGTCAGGCCGACCAGCACCAGGTCTGCCAGGAACGTGAGGTGGCTTGCCAGCAGCGAAGGTGGTGCAGACAGGTCCTCACTCAGCAGCAGGTAGAGGTTGGCTGCCAGGATGGTCGGGAGCGAGAGCAGAAAGGAGAAGCGTAGCCCCTCGGACCAGCTCATCCCGCGCAGCAGGGCGATCACGAGCGTCAATCCGAGGCGCGAGAGCCCGGGAATGACGGTAATACCCTGTATGATACCGATCAGCAGGGCATCCTCGAAGGTGAGATCGACCATGCGGCGGCTGCCACCCCGCGCGTACCGGGCGGCAAGGATGATCACAACCCCGTTGAGAACCCAGAGCAGCGCCAGGGTGTGCCGCTCCGCAGTGATCCAGCGAAGCACCACATCACGCACCAGCAGGCTGACCACCACCGTCGCGCCAAGGGCGACGGCGATCAGCAGTGGCAGGCGCATGCCGTAGCGCCCGCTTGCGAGCGCGGCCAGTTCCTGGCGGTGGCAGGCGGCGATGGCAAACGCGGTGCCCAGGTGAAAGAAGATCAGCCGGCCCAGCGAAATGTTCGTGCCGAGGATGGTCCCGTAGACGAGCACGTGGAGCGAGCTGCTGACCGGGAAGATCTCGGTCAGCCCCTGCATCATCGCAAGGATAGCCTGACGGACGAGTTCGAGCGCCATGCGATCCCCCTTGTGCGTGCCGTTGTGGGCCTACCGCTATTATGCGTGGGTCGCCGGACAAATGCGACCGGTCATTTGGTGCTTCGGGGGGGCTGGCAACGATCGTTCGACTCACCAGAGGAGGCTGGCAAGCAACATGGTTGGTGGTCCTGCTGGCTGGCGTGCGCAGGACACCGGGCGGCGCCTGTGGCCCGCGTGAGGGAGCGGGGGCGGTAGCGGCGATGGGGAGCGCGCCGCTGCGTTGTTAGCTGTCGGGGTTGAGCAAAAACCTGATCGTATCGGCGAGCTCGCCGGCCTTCACCGGCTCCTCGACGATGGCGATCGTCCAGTCGGCGGCGTACGGTACCGACTGGAGTTGGACCATGGGCAGCGCACTGACGATCACGATCGGAATGTTCGCCGTAGCCTCATCGGCGCGCAGTTGCTCGATCAGGCGTTCCTCGGCCGTCTGGATCCCCGGCAGAGCAATGATGAACAGGGCCGGAAGGTGAGGGGGGACGCCGTCCGGCGATTGCAGCGACAGGTGGAACGAGTCGCTCGGGATCAGCGCCGCTAGCCGTTCACGGGTACGGGCGTCGCTGGCCACCACCGCAATTGATGTCGGCATAGAGGACCTCGGCAATGCGAAACGGGTTGGCGTTGGAGGCTATTGTAGCACACGACGCCCTGCTAACTCTCGGCGCTGCTCAGCCCCATGATGTTGAAGCCCGCATCGACGTAGAGGATCTCGCCGGTCACGCTGCGGCTGAGGTCACTGCAGAGCCAGAGCGCCGCATTGCCTACGTCCTCGATCGTCACATTGCGCCGGAGCGGCGCCTGTTCGGCAAAGCTGCGGTGTAGCGCGCGGAACCCGGCGATGCCGCTCGCCGCCAGGGTGCGGATCGGGCCGGCGCTGATCGCGTTGACCCTGATCTCCCGCGGGCCAAGGTCGGCCGCCAGGTAGCGCACGCTCGCCTCCAGCGCTGCCTTGGCCACGCCCATGACGTTGTAGTTGGGAATAACCTTCTGCGCGCCGTGGTAGGTCAGGGTGAGGATCGCGGCCCCGGGGGCGAGCAGCGGTTCAGCCGCCTTGACGAGCGCGGTGAGCGAGTAGACGCTTACCTCCATCGCCAGCAGAAAGCCCGCCCGCGTTGTGCGCAGGTAGGGCCCGTTGAGCTCGTCCTTGTTGGCAAAGGCGATGGCGTGGACCAGCAGATCGATCTGGCCGAAGACCTCCTGGGTGCGGGTCATCAGCGCGGCAATCTCCGCGTCGTGGTTGACGTCGCACGGCGCGATCAGGGGTGCACCAAGCTGCTCCGCCAGCGGGCGCACCCGCCGCTCCAGGGCCTCGCCCACGTAGGTGAAGCCCAGCTGCGCGCCCTCGCGGTGCAGCGCCTGCGCGATACCCCAGGCGATCGAGTGGTCATTCGCCACACCCAGGATCAGCCCTCGTTTGCCTTCTAGCAGACCCATGGCGTGTCTCCGTGGTGTAGAGCTGGGGAGCTTTGGAGCATATGACTACTTCTACAGCTCCACAGCTATACACCTCCCC
>JACAEO010000167.1 GCA_013388805.1 Chloroflexota bacterium | reverse complement strand
GGGAGGGGGAAAGGGGCGCTGGCGCGCACGGTGATGCGGCATTCTTCTGACGCAGTTGTTTGCGGCATCACAACGCCAAAAAACGTCTCTCATCCCCCCCCTTTCAACGGGGGTGCGGGGGCGGAGCGCCCCGCCCGCCGCCCCGGGGCAGGCTCCCGGCCCGGGGGCGCGGGGCGCGGCCCGTGTAGGGCCGACGCATTCGCCCGCGGCCCGCGGCGTGAACCGACGCCCCCGTGGGGCGACTGAGTCGGCCTGACCCCGCCCCGCGGCGCCGGGGCGCCACGTCCGGTACGGGCGGCGAGGCCGGCGGTCAGCGCCGGCTGCGCGGCAATGCGCTGCACTGCCTCGGCGGGCGCCAGGCCCGCAGTGAGCTCGCCCAGCAGCGCGGCAAGCACGACGGAGGAGGAGAAGTTATGACAAGCGACGTGTTGATATCTCCCACCTGAGGCGGGCTTCGCCGCGACGAGGAATGACACGGGGATGTTGCCCTACGCGCCATCAGCCGATCGGTTGATCGTCAGATCATCAGAGCGGCTGCCGGGCGATCTGAACAGCCGGTGGGTCACTACTCCGCGCTCCTATGCGACACTCACGCTCGGGCATAACCCTACCATCACCATCAGGAGGAACGGCTGATGAGCCCGGACGTGATGATTGATATCAAGGATTTGGAGGTCCGCTACCCTACCGCCTATGCCGTGCGCGGCATCAGCCTCAGCATCGGCCGGGGCGAGATCTTCGGCTTGCTGGGGCCGAACGGCGCGGGCAAGACCACCACGCTGGCCTGTATCGAGGGGCTTCGCGCGCCCACCGCCGGCAGCGTGCGCGTCGCCGGCTTCGAGCTGCCGCGCCAGGCCGCCCAGGCCAGGCAGCTCCTCGGCGTGCAGCTCCAGAAGACCGCCCTGTTCGACGCGCTGAGCGCCCTGGAACTGGTGCGCCTCTACGCCGCCCTCTACGACTGCTACCCCTCGCGGGCCGAGGCTATCGCCCTGCTTGACCGTTTCAACCTGGGCGGCAAGGCCGGCGCCCGAGCGGGCCAGCTCTCGGGTGGCCAGCAGCAGCGCCTGGCCCTGGCCCTGGCGCTCGTCAACGACCCGCAGGTCGTCCTGCTCGACGAGCCCAGCACCGCCCTCGACCCTCAGTCCCGCCGCGCGGTCTGGTCGCTCGTCCGCGAGATGCAGCGGGAGGGGCGCACCGTGCTCCTGACGACCCACTCGATGGAGGAGGCCCAGGAGCTGTGCGACCGCGTGGGGATCGTGGACGGCGGCAGGCTCGTGGCCCTGGGCGCCCCCGGCGAGTTGATCCACCGCTACGCGCCCCCACTCCCGCCCGCCGAGGCCGCCCGCCGCCAGCCGAACCTGGAGGATGTCTTCCTCGCCCTCACCGGCCGCGGGCTCGCTGTGATCTCCGAGGAGCTGTAGCGCGAAGCGCAGGGTGCGGAAGCGGCACGCTTGCCTGAGCGGACGCGTGCTCCGCCGCACCGCCTGTTGCCATACGCACCCGTTGATACGCGACAAGGAGGTAGACCGTGCGTCGCTTCTTCTTCCTGGCCCGCTCGGTGCTCGTGATGATGGTGCGCGACCGAGCCGCGCTGATCGGCACGCTGCTGATCCCGCTTGTCCTGCTGCTCGTGCTTGGCCTGGTGAACCCCGGCGCGTCCATCGGCGAGGTGAGCGCGGCGGCCTGGCTGACCGTCGGTGTCCTGGTGATGGGGATGCTCTCGGGTGCCGTCGACGGCGACATGGCCTGGCTGACGATGACCCGCGACCGGGGGATCCTCTGGCGCGTGCGGGCGAGCCCCCTGCCGCCCGCGACGCTGCTGCTGGCCTACACCGGCGCCCGCCTCGTCCTCGTGCTGCTCAAGGCCGCGCTGATCGTCGGCGTGGGGATGCTGGTCTTCGGCGTGCGCCTCCAGTGGGACGGGCTGCTCCCCGCCCTGGGGCTGGTGGTCCTCGGTGGCGCTGTCTTCCTGGCGCTCGGGCAGGCGGTGGCCGCCGCGGCGCCCACGGCGGGCGCGGCCACTGTGACCGCCAACCTGATCTTCTTCCCGGTGATCTTCACCAGCAACCTGTTCATCGCCGGCCTGCCGCCACAGCTGGAGGCGATCACCCGCTGGAACCCGGCCTATCTGCTCGTGGAGCTGCTGCGGGCCGTGCTGCTTGGGGTCGAGCCGGGCCAGGCGCTCTGGATCAATCTGGTCGGCTTGCTGATCTACGGCTTGCTCGGTATCATCGTGGCGATCCGGTTCTTCCAGTGGGAGCCGAAGCGCTGACCACACGGGTGAGGGGTGTCGCCGTGGAGGTTGCGCACCGGCGGCGGACTCGGAGGCGTCGGTCCTTCGAGCCTGCCGCCCGCTCCAGCATAGGTGGAGGGGCGTTGTAGGGATGAACGTCAAGCAGCAACTTGAGCAGGCCGACGAGCGCTGGGGACGCATCGACGCGGGGCTCAGCCGGTTCTGGCAGCTGATCGTTTACGCGACGGCCGCGCTGGGCTTTGTTCAGGTGTGGTCCAACACACCGGCCCTGCTCCAGGGCTGGTCGCTCGTCCTGGTGGCCGGGCTGGTGGCCCTGCACCTCCTGCTCTTCCAGTTCGTGTTGATGAGCCCCCGTTTCGACCCAACGCATCTCCAGCTATCCGTGGCCTACCTCGCGGCGCAGATCCTCGTGCTGGGCATCTTGACGGTCTGGACACGCTCGTTCGTCGGGCTGGGCTTTGCGCTAATCGCCCAGGCCGTGAGCATCCTTCCGCCACGGCTCTGGCCCTACCCGGTGCTGATCATCGCCGGCCTCCTCGGGCAGAGCTGGCGGCTCTACGATGACTTCCCAAACGGCGATTGGGCGGTGATTGCCGCGTTCTTCTTCAACACGTTGCTCTTCACCAGCATGTTCGTGGCCTTCGCCCTTGTCGCCCGCCAGCGCGAGCAGATGAAGGCGCTGGTGGAGCAGGTGCAGCAGGCCCGCGAGGGTGCAGAGGCCCTCGCGGCCCACAACGCGCAACTCGCTGAGGAGCGCCGGCAGACCATCGCCGCGCTGGAGGCGGCCCGGCGTGAGCTGGCCGCCGCCGAGCGCGCGGCGGGCGTGCTGGAGGAGCGGCAGCGCCTCGCCCGCGATATCCATGATACCCTGGCCCAGAGCTTCACCAGTATCGTGATGCACCTGGAGGCCGCCGAGCCACAGCTGGAAAGGGTGTCGGACAGCGCCCATCGGCACGTCGGGCAGGCGCGCCAGAGTGCCCGCGATGGGCTGGCGGAGGCCCGACGCCTGGTCTGGGCCCTCCGCCCCGAGGCGCTGGATCAGGCCTCGTTGCCCGAGGCCCTGGAGCGCCTGGCCGGCCGTTGGAGTGAGGCTAGCGGGGTGGCCGCGACGACGACGATCACCGGGGCCCCGCGCCCGCTGCCGGCCGAGGTCGAGGTGACGCTGCTGCGGGTCGCACAGGAGGCCCTGGCGAACGTGCGCAAGCACGCCCGGGCCACGACGGTCACCCTGACCCTCTCGTTTATGGACGACGCCCTGCTGCTGGATGTGCAGGACGACGGCGTGGGCTTCGTGAGCGGCGTGGCACCTGGTGCACGGGGCGAGGGCGGCTTCGGGCTGACGGGGATGCGTGAGCGGGTCGCCCGCCTGGGCGGCTCACTCAGCGTGGAGAGCGCTCCGGGCGAGGGGACGACGGTTGTGGTAGAGCTGCGCGCAGACTGAGCGGTTTCTGGGGAACAAACGATGACCTCGATCCAGATCCTGATCGTCGATGACCACCCGGTGGTGCGGGCAGGCCTGGAGGGCATGCTCGCCACCCAGCCCGATCTGGCCGTGGTGGCTGAGGCCGCCAACGGCGCTGAAGCCCTGGAGCTGGTCGAGCTGCACCGGCCCCACGTCGTCCTGATGGATCTCCAGATGCCGGTGCTGGACGGTGTGACGGCAACGGCGCAGATCCGCGCCCACTTCCCGCGGACGTACGTGCTCGTGCTGACGACCTATGACAGCGACGCGAATATCCTGCGCGCCATCGAGGCCGGGGCCACCGGCTACCTGCTGAAGGACACTCCCCGCGAAGAGCTGTTTCGCGCTATCCGGGCCGCGGCCCGGGGCGAGAGCCTGCTGGCGCCCACGGTGGCAGCGCGGCTGATGGGCCTGATGCGCGCACCCGCCGAGGCGAGTCTGAGTGCCCGCGAGGTCGAGGTGCTGGCTCTGGTCGCCCGTGGGGCCAGCAACAAGGAGATCGGACGCACACTCCACATCAGCGAGGCCACGGTCAAGTCCCACCTGCTGCATATCTTCGGCAAACTGGAGGTGGACGACCGCACCGCCGCCGTCGCCGAGGGCGTTCGCCGCGGACTGATCACCTTGTAGCTGATGACGGCTCAACCCTCCGGCTGATTGACCGTTTCGCTTATTCATGATATGAATCATATCATGAATAGTGAACGCAGCTACCACAGCCAGATTCGGCAAGCGCAGACGGAGCAGACCCGGGCGCGCATCCTCGACGGGCTGGTCGCCACGATGGCCGAGGGTATTGCGGAGGTCTCCATCCCGGCGGTGGCGCGGGCGGCGGGGGTGTCGGTGCCCACGGTCTACCGCTACTTCCCCACCAGGCGCGACCTGATCGCCGCCCTCGGCCCCCACCTGGCCCAGAAGGCGGGGGTGGTCTCCCAGGCCCAGCAGCCGCCCCAAAGCGTTGACGAGTTGCTCCAGGGGGTGCGGGCGATGCACCGGGCCCTCGCCGGCCAGGACGACGCCCTCCGCGCCGCCGCCGCGAGCCAGCTCGGGGCGACGCTCCGCAAGGAGCTGATCCCCGCCCGCCTCGCCATGATCGATGCTGCTCTCACCCCCGCCGTGCCCGGCCTCAGCGATGCCGAGCGGGAGCGGCTGCGCAACGCCGTCACCCTGCTCGCCTCCTCGGCGCTGGTGCAGGCCTGCGCCGACTACCTCGACCTCTCGGGTGATCGCGCGGCCGACCTGGTGGAGTGGATGATCCGCGCCCTCATCGCCGCGTCGGCTGAGGCACCCGAGTCGACGAGCGAAGCGCAGAGCGGTTGAGCGCTGCTGCGCTGCTCTGCGCGGGCGCACACGCAACTGCTTCAGCCCCCAGTATCCCTTGACACTCAGCAACCTTCACGGAGGCTTCCTATGGACACCCTGATCCCGTTCTCCGCGCTGCGACGTGCGGATGTGGCCCGCGTCGGCGGCAAGGGCGCCAACCTCGGCGAACTGCTCGCCGCCGGCTTCCCCGTCCCCGACGGTGTGGTCGTTCCCACCGAGGTCTACCGGTCGTTTCTGGCCGGTTCGGGCCTCCAGGCGTTCATCGAGGACGCCCTGTCCGGACTCGACTGGGCGGACGCCGCGGCTGTCACACAGGCGGCGAGCGAGATCCAGCGGCGCTTCGAGGCTCACCCGCTGCCCGTCGAGCTGGCCCACGCCCTGGTTGAGGCGGAGGCTCGGCTTGGCAGCCCCCTGGCCGTGCGCTCCTCTGCCACCGCCGAGGATCTGGCCGGCGCCTCGTTCGCCGGCCAGCACGCCACGCTCCTCGACGTGCGCGGGCCGGCTGGCCTTGGCCATGCCGTGCGGGCCTGCTGGGCCTCGCTCTGGACCGAGCGGGCGCTGCACTACCGGCCGCGCGCCGGCATCGAGCAGACCAGCGTGGCGATGGCGGTGGTCGTCCAGCGGCTTGTCCCGGCCGAGCTGTCGGGCGTGCTGTTCACCGCCAACCCCGTCAGTGGGGCGCGCGACCAGCTGCTCGTCAACGTCGCCCCCGGCCTCGGCGAGGCCCTGGTCTCCGGCCAGGTCACGCCGAGCTCGTTCACCGTCGCGGCGAGCGGAGCGGTGCTGGAGCAGAGCGGCGCGCCGCTGCTGAGCGAGGCGCAGTTGGCCGAGCTGGTCGCGCTGGGCCGGCGGGCCGAGGCCCACTTCGGCGAACCGCAGGATATCGAGTGGGCTATCGCCGGCGGAAGGCTCTTCTTGCTCCAGAGCCGGCCGATCACGACCATCGCGCAGGCTTCCCGCTCGGCCTACACCCTCACCCCGCCCGGGCTGGACGACTGGAACCGGGCGAATGAGCAGCCCCCCCAGCCCTACGACCGCTGGACGCGCACCAACGTCGGTGAGAACCTGCCGTTCCCGGTCACGCCGCTCACCGAGACGATGCTGCTGGACCTGTACCTGCCCGACCAGAGTGTCGAGGAGCGCGGGCGCGGGATGCGGCGCTTCTACGGGCGGCTGTACTTCAACGAGGGGGCGATGCTGCACAACCTGGCCGAGGAGTGGGGCATCCCCGCGGCGATGATCGAGCGTGCCTGGGGTAGCCGTGAGCGCCCGGCCTCCGGCGGTCGGCTCAGGCCGCTACGCCTGCTGCGGCGGCTCGGGCAGGCGGCGTGGAGCCGGCTGCGCACATCACGCCGCCCCCGCGTGACCGCCGCCGGCTTCCAGGCGAAGGTCGACGGCTGGGTGCGCAGCTTCGACCTCGCCGCGGCCACGGCCGGTGACGACCGCGCCCTCTGGGAGGTCGAGATCGCTCGCTGGCGCGGCTACGGCCACGAGGCGTTCAAGGACTACCTGCAGCTGAACATCGCGGCGGCGATGGCGTTTGGCGGCCTGGAGCAGATCGTCAAGCGCTGGTGCCCCGGGGTGGAGGTGTCGAGCCTGCTGGATGGGCTGGAGGGCATCTACAGCGCGGAGGTTGGCCCGGCCCTGCGCACGATGGCCCGGCAGCTGCGGGCGGCAGGGCTGGAGACCCTGGTGCTAAACGAGCCGCCCGCGGAGTCTCTGGCGCTACTGCGCGAGCGGCCCGAGGCCGCGGCCTTCCGCGATGAGCTCGGCGCCTTCCTCGAGCGCCACGGCCACCGCTGCCCGAACGAGCTGGAGCTGCTGAACCCGCGCTGGGCCGAGGCGCCCGAGCAGGTCATCCAGTTCGTGGCCAACTACCTGCGCGCCGACGAAGCCGCCGATGCGTCCGGCGCGGAGAGTGCTCGGCCCGAGACACTGGTCGAGCAGGTGGCGCTGAGGCTCGGCCCACTGCGCCGGCCGGCCTTCCGCGCCCTGCTCGCCCGCGCCCGCCGCGCCGCCACCGAGCGCGACAACAGTCGCTACGCCCTGATCCGGGTGCTGCTGCCGCTGCGCCGGCTGTACCTGCTGCTCGGCGAGCGTTGGGCGGGGCGGGGCTGGCTGGAGCGGGCGGAGGAAATCTGCTTCCTCACCAGCGACGAGATCGCCCGGCTGGTGACGCTTTTACCCAAGGAGGTGGACGCCGCTACGCTCCGCGAACAGGTCAAGGGGCGTCGCACGGCCTACCGCCACTGGTTCGAGGTGGTAGCGCCCGACACCATCGCCGCCGATGGCACGGCGCACTTCGCAGCGCCGGCCGGCGCGACAACGCTCGCCGGCCTGGCAGCCAGCCCGGGGCGGGTGCGGGGGCGGGCGCGGGTGGTGCAGGACGTAGCCGAGGCGATGGCGCTGGGCCAGGGCGACATCCTGGTGACGCGGGCGACAGACCCGGGTTGGACGCCAGTCTTCCCGCTGGTGAGCGGCATTGTGCTGGAGATCGGCGGGCAGCTCTCTCATGGGGCGATCGTCGCCAGGGAATACGGCGTCCCGGCGGTGGTCAACGTGGCCGGCGCGATGGCGGCGATCCGCGACGGGCAGCGGATCACGGTGGACGGCAGCACCGGGCAGGTGCTGCTGGAGCAGGACGAGGTCGCGTACACCGACGAGCCGCCGGCCCTCGCAGTTCCGGCGTAGTCCGTCGCCCCCACCGCCACCGCCCTCCCCACCCGGCTGACAGCTGGGTTCACCGGCTCAGTGCAGATCCAGGGCGGCATTACGACGAACACAGTCGGGGCGGCCGTGCAAGCCGGGGCGACGTTCCTGGTGGCGGGTACCGAAATCTTCCGGCACCCCCAGGGCCTCAGCCCACGCCAGGTGATCGCCACACTGTCAGGTGAGGCGGAAAAGGCTCGGGCAACGGTTGTGTAACAGAAGGAGCCTCCGATGGATGTAGCCACGATCGATCATCTGCTCACGACGACCCGCTCGGTCCGACGCCGCCTCGATTGTTCTCGTCCCGTCGAAGTTGAGGTTATCGAAGACTGTCTGGAGATTGCAGCGCAAGCTCCAAGCTCGTCATAAGCGCTCAAAGAACGTAATCAGATTCTGATCGGGATCGAGCACGCCGAATTCACGGGTGCCCCAGGGCCGGGTGGCGAGCGGCGCATGAGGATGCAAGATACCGGTAGTTTCAAGCGATGCGTGAAGCTCGTCAACAGCCTCAACTGCAACCCGGCAACTGGCCGT
>JACAEO010000142.1 GCA_013388805.1 Chloroflexota bacterium | reverse complement strand
GGGGGCGCCCAGCTGCGTGGCGGCCCGGTCACGGGCCGCGCCGAGGTTTGGCATCCGGTCGAAGTGGGGGCCGTGGGCATCGCTGGCGATCAGTTGCACCAGCCGGTGGCTGAGCAGCACCTCGGCGAAACGACGCATGCGCTCCCCCTGGGCGCCGAGCAGCGCGTCAGCGGTGAGCTGCATAAGCGTACCGCGCTCGATCAGTGGGATGAGCGCGTTCGGATCCTCCTGCACATAGCGCATCCGCTCAGGATGGGCGTAGATCACCCGGTAGCCGGCCAGTTGCAGCGCAAACACGATCTGCTCGACGGTGGCCGCCGGGCTAACAAGCGAAAACTCCACCAGCACGGCCTGGCTGACGCCATAGGGCAGCAGCGCGCCAGCACGCAGCCGCTCCACCACGCCCGGCTCGCCATACAGCTCGGTACCGGCGACGAGCTCCAGGTCGATCGCGGCGGCGGCCAGCGTGGCGCGCAGCTCGGCCAGGCGCTCCTGGAGCAGCGCCACGCTGTAGCGCGAGTGGTGCGCATTAACGGTGCTACGCCCATGGGGCGTGGCCGCCATGACCCTGACCCCGTCGGCGACCGCGGCGCGCGCCATCTCCAGCGCCGCCGCGAGGGTCTGCGCGCCATCGTCGAAGTCGTGCAGGATGTGACTGTGGAGATCGATCATGGTTCAGTAGCTATAGCCTTGCTCGAGCCGCGCGCCATTGAGCACGACGCCGACGATATTGGCCTTGACCTTTTCGAGCACCTGGCGCGCCTGGCGCGCACGGTCACGCCGGGTATGGCCGGCCTGGAGCACCAGCAGCACGCCATCGACCCGCGGGGCAAGCACGGCGGCATCGGTGACGGCCACGACCGGCGGCGTATCAAAGAGCACGATGTCGGCCGCTGTGCGGAGCCGCTCGATCAGCACGCCCATCCGCCGCGAGCCGAGCAGGTCGGCAGGACGGGGCGGCAGCGGGCCGCTGGGCAGCAACTGGAGGCCGGGGACGCTCGTCTCCTGGATGGGCAGCGGCCCCTCGCCCTGTTCGAGCAGTGCGCTGGTCAGCCCACGCTCATTCGGCAGCCCGAAGATGCTATGCAGGCTCGGACGCCGCAGGTCGCAATCGACCACGAGCACCCGCTGCTCGGCCTGAGCCATGGTCACCGCCAGATTGGCCAGCGTGGTGCTCTTGCCCTCATTGGGCGCGGTACTGGTGACGAGCAGGGTGTGGAGCGGGCGATCGAGGCTGGAGAAGAGGATATTGGTGCGCAGCGTGCGGTAGGCCTCGGCGGCCGCAGAGCTCGGCTCACGCAGTGTGATCAGCGCGCTATCGGCGGCAGTCCCGTTGGTTGCCACAGGTCCCTCTCTGCTGCTACTTGTCCACCGTCGGGATCGCCCCGATGGTGGTCAGCCCAACGAAGCGCTCGACATCGCTGCTACTCTTGAGGGTATCGTCGAGATACTCGAGCACATAGGCGAGCAGCACGCCGATGAGCAGGCCGAGGAAGGCGCCGGCCAGCACGTTCACCCGGGTATTGGGGCTGATCGCCACCAGGCGCGCGCGCTGGATCTGCTGGACGTTGATCCGCGCTGTGCCTTCCAGGGTCGCATTGATACGGTTGACCTCGGCAACGATACGCGCACCGACGGCATCGGCCATAGCCATGGCCTGATCGAGGCCAGGTGCGTCCACCTCAATCACAATCTTCTGCTCATCAGGGCGCGGCTGGATGTTAACATCCTCCATCCAGCGCTCACCACTGACGTCGAGGCCGATACTCTGGCTGATCTGGTCGAGCACATCGGGCTGCAGCACCAGCTCGCGGTAGCTATTCATCGAGTTGCGCAGCACGATGTTGAGGCCATTATCAGCCTGATTGGCAAAGGCGAGGTAGACCGCCTGGGCGCGGAAGGTCTGCGGGAGCAGCTTGCTCACGCCATAGGCGGCCACAGCGGCGGCCAGCAGGGTCAGGGCCACCACCCACCAGCGCTTGACGAGCACACTGATATAGTCGGTGAGTTGCATATCACTCCTCCGGGATCACGCCGACCACACGGGCGCCGACCCACTGCTCAGCCTGCAGCGGGCTACGCAGCCGGTCGTCGAGCGCGTGGAGCAAAAAGGCCAGACCGACCCCGGCGGCGAGCGCCAGCGCGACCCGCAGACCCACCTCGCGCACCAGGCTGCGCAGCCCGCTGGTGGGCACGGCTGCGCCCGGCGGGTCGAGCACGGCCACCTGCAGGCCGCCGGGCGTGCGGCCCCAGTACTTGAGGCCGCCATCGGCGAGGGTGGAGATAGCGCCGCGCAGAATGGCGCTGGCCGTTTCAGGGCTGGCAGCCACCGCACTGAGCGCTACGGAACGATGGCTGACCTCGGGGCGCAGGCTGCCACGGATCGTCTCGGTGTCCACCTCATAGCCCTCGGCGGCCAGCGTCGCGCGGACATCGCTGGCAAAGGCGGCGCTGCCGAGCACGAAGGGCAGGTCATCAAGGATGTACTCGACCGACGTCCAGGTTGCCCCGTCATCGAGGGTAGGCAGTGGCGTGCTGCCCGGCGCGGCCAGCGGGGCACGGGTCAGGAGCAGCAGGGCCGAGGCCTGGTAGCCTGGCGCCCGGCCGAGGGCGAGGACGAGGCTCACGCCGCCGGCGATCAGCGGCGGCAGGAGGACAAGCAGCCAGTAACGGCGCAGGATACTGAGGTAGGCCTGGAGGTGCATAACATTTGGATGGGCCGCCAGGCCCTGACCCGCATGGCAACCGTGGCTGGGGTTAGCGCACCCGCAGCATACGCGGCTCCCGAGCAGCCGCAAGCGTCTCATCAATCACCGCGCGCATCCGCTCAAGAAAGACCGCGCGGCCAAAGTTTTCGGCGTGCCGGCGGATGCGCAGCGGGTCGTAGCGGTCACCGTGGGCAACAGCGACGGCAGCGGCCAGGGCAGCGGCCGTGGGGGTGTGAAAGAAGCGTCCGGTAACCCCATCAATCACCGTCTCCAGGGCGCCACCGGCGGCATAGGCGATCACCGGGCGCCCGGCAGCCATCGCCTCAACCGGGGTGATGCCAAAATCCTCCTCGCCCGGAAAGATGAAGCCACGGCAGCGGGCAAAGAGATCGATCCGGGTCTGCTCATCGACCCAGCCAAGAAACTCGATAGTCGGCCCGGCAAGCTGCTCAAGGCGCCGCCGGTCACGCCCGTCGCCGAAGATCTTGAGCGGCAGGCGCAGCCTGGTAAATGCCTCAACGACCAGTTCGATGCGCTTGTAGGGGATGAGCCGCCCGCCGGCGAGGTAGAAATCGCCCTCGGGCTGCGGGCGATAGGGCGGCAGATCGACCGGCGGCGGCACCACCTCGGCATCGCGGCGGTAGTAGCGGCTGATCCGCCTGGCAACCACCTGTGAGTTGGCAACAAAGGCGTCGACCCGATTGGAGGCCACAACGTCCCAGAGTCTAACATAGCTGAGCGCGAAGGGCAAGAGCGCGCCCTGGAGCCTGGAGATGCCCTCGCGCTCCATATAGTCGCGCGTGCGCCAGGCGAAGCGCATCGGCGTATGGCAGTAGCACACGTGTACCGCGCCGGGGTGGGGGATCACACCCTTGGCGTAGGCGCTGCTGCTGGAGAGGATCAGATCATACTCGCTCAGATCGAAGCTCTCGAAGGCGGCCGGGTAGAGCAGGAAATAGCGCCGGAAATGCCTGCGCCAGCCGGGCAGGCGCTGCATAAACGAGGTGCGAATATCCCAGCTCAGGTACGCCTCGGGCATGGTCGCCGGGTCGTAGAGCGAGGTATAGACCGGCGCAGCGGGGTACAGCTCGTGCAGCGCCTCGAGCACCCGTTCGGCCCCACCGTACTGGTTGAGATAGTCGTGGACGATTGCAACGCGCATAGAGGGGCCCCTGAGCACCCCGGCGGGCGGCCTGGCCCGCAGCCCGCTACCCGTCGCGCGGGCCAACACCGCTTTAGGATAGCACAGGTTGGCCCAGCCACCGCAGCCACGCCCACTGGTAAAGGGACGATCCCGCCGGGTAGTGGTTCTCTCGCTTGACGGCCCGCCGGGACCGGCTACACTGGAACTACAATATTTATCGCTTCGCGCTTATTGACGCACGGCCCGCCGTCCAACGGGCATATACGTATTTGCGGAGGGAGGTGCCGTAATGACCATGCAGGATTTTGATGATCTCTCCCCACGAATGGCCCAGAGCCATCTCGAGCGCGCGTTCATGGAGGAGTATCTGCGCGGGCTGGGCCTCGCCCTGAACGACCTGCGGCTCCTCCCAACGCCCAAGGCCCGCGAGTTGCTGCGCGCGGCTTCCGTCTATGCGTCGATGCGCCTGAGCGAGGTGGAGTCGCGGTCGCACCTGGTGGAGGAGCTCCACGGTGGGCCGACCCCCATGTAGCGCGACCATCACCCCGGCTCCCCGCGGGCGCCTCTCCGGCGACCGCGCCCGTTTTAGCCCGTAGCCCGCTGCGCGGCCAGAAAGGCGGCGCCCTTGCCAACCCGGGTGTTGATCGGCACCCCGGCGGCACAGAGCGGGCACTCGGCGGGCGCGTAGCTCTCCAGCGGCACCTCGCTGAGTGCGTAGAGCTCCGGCGCGTCGATGCGCTCCGCGCTGACCGCGCCGCGGTTGCACAGAGCGCCCACGCCGACCACGGTGCCCCCCGCCGCGCGCACGGCCGCGACCACCAGGCGCGCCGAGCCCCCGGTGGTGAGAATATCTTCGACCACCAGCACCCGGCGCCCGGCCACCAGCGCGTCGTAGCCCCGGCGGAGCACACGCCGCTTCCCCTCGCCGTCAGGCTCCTCCTCGGCATAGACCGCCAGCACCTCGCGGCCCGTGAGCGCACTGAGGTGGTGCGCCGTCCACTGGGCCATGATCACCCCGCCCACGGTCGGCCCGGCCACCACCTCCACCCCCGTCGCGGCGAAGTGGCGCGCGATCTGCGCACAGACGGCGCTGGTGGCGGCCGTGTGGGGGTAGAGCGCGTCTTTGTTCACGTAGCTGCTGCCGTGGCGCCCCGAGGCGTAGACCAGGTGGTCACCGGTGATCAGCGCCCCGACCTGGGCGAGCAGGGCCAGCACAGTTTCGTCGCTCATCCTAACTCCTCGACAATCCGGGCCGCGGCGGCGGCGGGGCCACCAATCTCAGGCGGCGCAGCCGTGATCGGCCGTCCGATCACCAGGTAATCGGCGCCGGCACGGAGCGCCTCGGCGGGCGTCAGCACGCGGCGCTGGTCGCCCACGGCCGCCCAGGCCGGGCGCACCCCGGGGGTGACGATCAGCAACGCGGGGCCGCAGGCCGCCCGGATGGCCGCCACCTCGTGGGGCGAGGCGACGACGCCATCCAGGCCGCACTCCTGAGCCAGCCGCGCCAGGTGGACGGCGTGCGCCTGCAGCGGCGCGTCCACGCCGAGCTCAGCGCGCAGGACGGCCGCGTCGACGCTGGTGAGCACGGTGACGCCGAGCAGCAGCGGGCGCGTGGCCGCCGCCGCGGCGGCCGCCGCCGCGGCGCGGAGCATGGCCGCCCCGCCCTGGCAATGCAGGGTCAGCATACGCACGGCCGGGCCAAGGGTGCAAACCGCGCGCGTGGCGCCGGCGACGGTGTTGGGGATGTCGTGCAGCTTCAGGTCGAGGAACAGGCTGCCCCCGACGGCGGCCAGCGCTCGCGCCACCTGGGGCGCACCCTCGGCCGTACACAGCTCCAGCCCCACCTTGAAACCACCCACAGAGGGCTGGAGTGCGGCCACCAGGGCCAGGGCCTCGTCGAGCGTCGATACGTCGAGGGCGACGAGGAGCCGTTCACGCGGGCTGAGATCACGCACACGATGCATAGCTTTGTGGTTATCCGCTACGTGTAAAGTACCAGGTACACGGCGACGCCGATCAGCGTGGCGGCAAGGTACAGGCCGTAGGCCCAGCGCATAAAGGGCTTGTAGTTCTGGAAGCGCAGCCGCGCCGGTACGAGCTCGTGGCCCCGCAGGACGACAAACAGGCCGAAGAGCAGCGCAACCGCGCCGAGGATCTCGTGCCCGGTCATGAACACGAAGGCGGTCGCCGGCAGGTCCACATTCTCCGCCGGGTCCACGGCGAGCAGCGCCGGGATCATGAGCCCGAGCACGAGCACCAGGTTCACGAGCGCAGCCCCGGTCTGCACCAGGCCGTGGGCGCGATACTGTCCGCGCCAGGCCAGCCAGGCGCCGAGGCTGAAGGTCAGCGCAACGATGATGCTCCCCACCAGGGCCAGGTCGGCGCCGAGCGAGGCGGCCGTGCCCAGAAAGCCTGGTCCGTGCATAGTGTCTCCCCCATGCCAGGATGCTCACGCATGGCGCGCGACCAGCCCGCGACAGATGCGGCCCGGCAGACCCGGGCCCTCGTAGACCAGGCCCGTGTAGAGCTGGAGCAAACTGGCCCCGGCGTCGAGCATACGCAGCGCCTCCTCGGGGCCGAAGATGCCCCCGACACCGATGATCGGCAGGCGCCCGCCACTCGCACCGGCCACGAAGCGAACCACCGCGAGCGCCCGCGGGTGCAGCGGGCGCCCGCTCAGCCCACCGGCCTCGGCGGCCCGCGCCTGGTCAGCCGGGTGGAGCCCCACGCGCGCGACGGTCGTGTTGGTGGCGATGAGCCCGGCGACCCCGGTCGCCGCGCACACCTCGAGCAACTCGGCAATAGCCGGCTCTGCCAGGTCAGGGGCGATCTTCACCAGGATCGGTCGCTCGCGGACCCGTCGCTCAGCGGCCAGCCGCCGGTTCTCGGCCTGCAGCGCGGTCAGCAGCCCACTCAGGTGCGCGCGATCCTGGAGCGCGCGCAGGCCGGGCGTATTCGGCGAACTGACATTCACGGCGAAGTAGGCGGCGTGGTCGAAGAGCACGCGAAAGGAACTGGCATAGTCCTCCACCGCCGCCTCCAGCGGGGTAACCTTCGCTTTGCCGATGCTGACGCCAAGCGGCACGGACAGAGCGGGCTGGGCAGCGAGGCGGGCAGCCAGGGCGGCGGCGCCGCCATTGTTGAAGCCCATGCGGTTGATCAGCGCCTGGCTGGCGGGCAGGCGAAACAGCCGCGGGCGTGGATTGCCCGCCTGTGGCACGCCCGTGACGGTCCCCACCTCGATGTGGCCGAAGCCAAGCGCGGCCCAGGCTGCCAGCGCCACGCCGTCCTTGTCCATACCGGCCGCCAGGCCGACCGGGTTGGGGAAGCGCAGGCCAAAGACCGTTCGCTCGAGCGCCGGGTGGCGGTAGGCGTAGAGCCGCTCCAGGCCGCGGAGCAGCGCCCGCGAGCGTGCCACGGCGCTCAGCAACGCGAGGGTGCGCTCGTGAACCTCCTCGGCATCGCCGTGGCGCCAGTGGAAGAGGATCGGCCGCAGGAACTGCTTATAGACCACGGTATGCGCCTCATGCCACCGACACAGAGTGGTTTATCCGGCACGTCGTCTGGCACGCTGAGCAAAGCGAAGCATCTTCCGCCTCCTGATGCGGTAGACCCCGCGCGGCAGTTACCCTGCCCCTCGACAAACTCGGGAGCCGCGGCGCCGACCGGTGCACCCTGCGCGCAGCCGACGGGTGGACCCTGCGCGCAGCCGAAGGGCTCCGCAGAACCAGATGGTTCATATCATTCCGCGTACCTGATGGCCCGGCGACGGGCCAGTGGCGCCGGGCGCAACCCATGGCACCCCGAGCCCTTCGGCTGCGCTCAGGGCAGGCTCCGCGAGGGGTCTTGCGGCGCATGGGCAGCGCCAGATTCCTCACTGCGCCTGCGGCTCCGTTCGGAATGACATGAACCATCTGGTTCTGCGGAGTACCTGATGGCCCGGCGACGGGCCAGTGGCGCCGGGCGCAACCCATGTCACCCCGAGCCCTTCGGCTGCGCTCAGGGCAGGCTCCGCGAGGGGTCTTGCGGCGCATGGGCACCGCCAGATTCCTCATTCCGCCTGTGGCTCCGTTCGGAATGACATGAACCATCTGGTTCTGCAGAGTACCTGACGGCCCGGCGACGG
>JACAEO010000054.1 GCA_013388805.1 Chloroflexota bacterium | reverse complement strand
GTTGAAAGGGGGGGTATGAGAGGCGTTTCTTGGCGTTGTGATGCCGCAAACAACTGCGTCAGAAGAATGCCGCATCACCGTGCGCGCCAGCGCCCCTTTCCCCCTCCCTTTTAACCCCTCCCCTGGCAGGGGAAGGGATAGGGGGGTGAGGGCAAGCAGCGCATCAGGACGCTATCCGCCAGAAACCCTCCACCTGAGAGGGTAATCCCACACCCCTCCTGCCGCCACAGGCGGGCGTTGCCCCAACCCTGCAGGATGAGCTGCAACCTCGGCAGACTGGTGGGCGTCTATGCTATAACTAAAGAGGAACCGATCTATCTGACGCGCGAACGAAGAGTATATCTAGTGCAGTTCCAGGCGACATGTTCGGGCATCAGCGCGACCTCGACCGTGTCCAGATACGCCGTGCCCAATCTACAATCGCAAATCTGCAATCTGCAATCGCACTAGGCAGGAGTGAAGATGTCTCAACCAGTCTCGAATGGACCCCGCCAGGTCCTGCGTGTACCCCGCGGGCTGCCGTATGGTCTGTTCACGCTGATAGCGATTGTTGCCGCCGTGGCCATTTTGGGGCTTGTGAATGCGACCACCGTCGTTGATGCAGGCACCCGCGGCGTGGTCAAGACCTTCGGCGAGGTGACCGGGATATTCGACGAGGGGCTGCATTTTCGTGCCCCCTTCGTAACAACGGTAGTGCCGGTTGATGTGAAGACCCAGCGCCTGATCTCCGAGTCGTCGGCTGCCTCGCGCGATCTGCAGATTGTCACCACCCAGGTGGTGCTCAACTATCGCGTCGATCCTGAGCAGGTGGGCACGCTGGTGCGCGAGATCGGCACCGACTACGAGGCCAAGATTATTGACCCGGCCATCCAGGAGTCGGTCAAGGCGGCGACCGCCCAGTTCACCGCCGAGAACCTGATCACCCAGCGCCCGCTGGTCTCGGAGTCGATCCGTCAGGTGCTGAACGAGCGCCTGACCCCGCGCGGGATCATCGTTGAAGAGGTGTCGATCACCGAGTTCAACTTCAGCGACGAGTTCAGCCGGGCGATCGAGGCCAAGCAGGTGGCCGAGCAGGATGCGTTGCGGGCCGAGCGCGAGCTGCGACGGGCCCAGATCGAGGCCCAGCAGCAGGTGGCGCGCGCCGAGGCCGAGGCCCAGGCGCGCCTCGAGGTGGCGCGCGCCGAGGCTGAGGCGCTGCGCCTCCAGCGCGAGGTGATCTCGCCCGAGTTGCTGCAGCTGCGCTTCATCGAGCGCTGGGATGGCGTTCTCCCGCGCTTTATGGGTGGCGACTCGGGGCTGGTGCCGTTTGTGAACATCCCGGCCAGCGAGCTTGAGGCCGCGCCGGTCACTGCGCCCGCCCCGGCACCGCTGGCCGAACCGACGGCGGCGCCGGTCGCGCCATGAGGAGTCGGTGGGGTGCGGTAGCCAGGCCGCCGCACCCCATCGCAAGAACGACAGTGTACCGCTTTGCCGGAGGCCAGAAGCGATGCTGAGTCAGTCCTCTACGTTGCGCTTTAGCGTGATCATCCCGGCCCTGAACGAAGCGGCACGCATCGGCGGCAGTGTGGCCGCGGTGCGCGCCCTTGACCCCGCGGTCGAGATCATTGTCGTCGATGGGGGCAGTAGCGATCAGACGGCCGAACGCGCCGCTGCCGCCGGTGCGCTGGTGGTGAACGCACCGCGTGGGCGTGGGCCCCAGTGCAACGCCGGCGCAGCCGTGGCCAGCGGCGACGTGCTGCTCTTCCTCCACGCCGATACCGCCCTGCCCGACTGCGCCTTCCCGCTCCTCCGCGCGATCCTGGCCGACCCCACCGTCGAGATCGCCAAGTTTCGCCTTCGCTTCGATACCCGCGATTGGCTGCTCGACCTGGCCGCGCGCATGATGTGGTTCGACTCGCTGCTCACCAGCTATGGCGACCAGGGCATCGTCATCCGCCGCACGCTCTTCGCCGAGGTGGGCGGCTTCCCCGACTGGCCGCTCTTCGAAGACGTGCGCCTCTTCGAACTGGCGCGCGCGCTCACTGAGGTCTATGTCGTGCCCGCTGAGGTGACCACCGCGGCGCGCCGCTTCCTCGAACACGGCGTGCTGAACCAGCTGGTCCACGATCTGTGGCTGTGGCTCCAGTATCTGCTGGGGGTGTCACCCTACGACCTGGCCCGCGGCTACGAGCAGGGTGGTGCGGCGCTGCGTGGCGTTGCGCTCTAGCATCGGTCTCACTGGGGCCTCGCTCACGGCGAGGCGATCGCCCCCGCTCAGGTTGAGCCCGATGCAGCCGTGCAGGCGTAACAATGAGCACCGGTGCGGATCGTGCGCCCCGCCAGCAGCTCCGGCGTCACGTCAAAGATCGTCGGCGCCAGCGCCATATCGAGCATCTGGTTGAAGTCGCAGTCGAACAGGCGCCCATCCCAGCCCACCGAGAGGATTGTCCGGCACATCAGTCCGTCGATCGTGGCGCGATTGAAGGACTGGACGAGCAGTTCCATATAGGCCTGAAGCTCGCCGGACGCGCTCAGGTGCTCCAGGTAGCGGCTGATCGGCATGTTGGTGAGCGTGTAGAGCCGGCTGAAGACGATCCCATAGCGCTCGTAGAGCTCGCGGCGCCACGTTGCTTCCAGGCTGGCCTGGGGCTGCGGCAGTTCGGGCCCCACCGGGTTGGTGATCAGGTCCAGGATCAGGCCGCTGCCCGGCTGGCCGTAGCCGAGCTGGTTGAAGTGCTGCAGCGCCGCGATCGACTGGGCGAAGACGCCGTCGCCGCGCTGGCTGTCGGTACCCTCGATCGCGTAGTGCGGCAGCGAGGCGATCACCTCCACGCCGTGCTCGGCGAGGAAGGCGGGCAGGTAGGCATAGTTGGGCAGCCGGGTGATCGTCAGGTTGCAGCGGTCGATCACATGGCGGCCCATGGCCCGCGCCCGGCGCACGATTGCGTCGAAGGCGGGGTGCATCTCCGGGGCGCCGCCGGTGATGTCGAGCGTAGGGATGTTGGCCCGCTCAAGCAGTCCAAAACATGCCTCCACCACCTCAGGTGGCATCACCTCGCGCCGGTCGGGGCCGGCGTCCACGTGGCAGTGACGGCAGGTCTGGTTGCAGCGGCGACCGACGTTGATCTGCAGCACCTCGACCTGCGGCGCGGCCCGCAGCATGGGCAAGCCGTTCGCGATCAGGGTGGCGGAGAAACGCGGGATGGACAGCCCGGCCAGCGTGCGGCGCTGGGTCGCCGGGTCGGCCAGGGCGTGGGCACGGCGCTGCAGGGTGGGAATGAGGCTGATCTCGGGCATAGGGGTTGCGCTTCAAGGCCTGGGTGCCGCCAGGCAACTCGGCGGATACAGACGTGCGGCGTCGGGCACGGCCCGCGCGGCTCCGTGTTCAGCGTTGACACCTCCATAGGAGCAAGGTGACCACGTCCCCGCGCGGCTTCATTCTACCTGATCGGGGCCACGCAGCGAGGTGAGATGCGACAACCTGCTGGCCGGCTCCGTTGTTAGCCTGCCGTAACCATTCCGACAGCCTCCTGAAAGCTTGTCAAGCCGGCCGCAGGGAGTATACTGGGCCTATGCGTACCCGTCTTTCACGCTGTGTCGTCCTCGTCCTGCTGCCCCTGGTTGTTGCGCTCAATGGCCCGGGACGAACCGTCGTCGCCCAGGACCTGCCCTGGCAGGATAAGGGCAGCCCCTTTGGCGTGGTCGCGGCCCTGGGCAACCGGGTGCGCGCCGATGAGATCCCTGCCGCCGTGGCCCTGATGCGTGAGGCCGGCATCCAGTGGCAACGGGAGGAGATCTTCTGGGATCGGGTGCAGCAGCAGCCCGGCGGACCCTACGACTGGGACGGCGACGACACTGGTCGCTACAACTATGACCTGGCGATTGCGGCCCAGGCCCGGGCCGGGATCAGGCTCCTCGGGCTGCTCGACTACAACCCCGCCTGGTTCAAGGGTAAGAACCCACATCCCGAGGAGTGGATCGCCGACTGGGGCGACTTCGTCTACAACACCGTGGCCCGCTATGGCCGCGAGCGTGGCCAGATTAAGCACTGGGAGCTCTGGAACGAGCCTAACCTGGCCGCCTCGGGCTACGAGAGCGGGCTCTACACCATCGCCGACTTCGTGCGCCTGCTTGAGGTGGGCCGTGCCGCCGCGCTTGCCGCCGACCCCGAGGCGAAGATCGTGCTGGGCGGCCTCTCGAGCATCTGGAGCGAACTGCCCTCGCCGTACCACTACGACTACTTCGACTACCTCGACCAGGTGGGCCGGCTCGGCGGCTGGCACCACGTCGATATCATCGCCATCCACCCCTATCGCCCCGATGCCCCTGAGGGTGATGCCTGGCGCCGCGATCACTCGCTGACCTTCCGCCAGGAGTTGCAGCGCCTCGATGGCCTGCTGCGTACCTACGGCCCCAAACCCGTCTGGCTCACCGAGCTCGGCTGGTCGACCCGCCGCGGCTGGCCCGGTGTTGACCCGGACACCCAGGCCTTCTTTCTGGTACGGGCCTACCTGACTGCGCTGGCCCACCCCAGCATCGAGAAGGTCTTCTGGTATGACTTCCGCAACGATACCGATCCGGGCGCGCCTTACGATCAGCCCAGCTATGATGAGCGCGAGGTCGAGTTCCACTACGGCCTGTTGCGCCGCAGCTATCCGCTCGACCCGGGCCGCGGCGACCTACGCAAACCGGCCTTTGTCGCCTACCGGACGATGACCGGCATGCTGGCCGGTCTTGCCTTGCAGACGGTGGTACGCGACGGCGAAGACGGCGTCTACTGGTATCGTTTGGCCGGTCAGGGCCGCCGGGTGGATGTGCTCTGGCGCACCGGTTTTGCAGCGCCAGCCCTCGAGCTGGCCTGCAGCTGCCGCGAGGCCCTGGTCCGCGCCTGGAGCGGCGAGGTGCAGTACGTGCTGAGCAGCGCCAACGGGGTGCTGACCCTGCGCCCCGCGGCGATCGGGGCGCCGCTCTACATTGAGTACGACCCACCGGCCCGTGGTGGTCGGTTCTTCGAGGTCACGGGCCATAGTCTGCACGGAGCCTTCCGCACCTTCTGGGAGACGCGTGGCGGGCTTGCCCGCTTTGGCTACCCGCTGACCGAGGAACTGATCGAGCCTGAGCCGGGGAGTGGCCGGCCGCGGACGGTGCAGTACTTCGAGCGCGCCCGCTTCGAGCACTTCCCCGAGTTGAGCGGCACGAGCTATGAGGTGCAACTCACCCGCCTCGGCGAGGCGGCGCTGCAACGGGCTGGCGTGGACTGGCGCACCCTGCCGCAGCAGAGCGAGGTGCCAGCCGAGTGCCGGCTCTTCCCCGAGACCGGTCAGCGCCTCTGTCCACCCTTCCTGGGCGCCTGGGAGCAGGCGGGCGGCCTTGATCTGGTGGGGCTGCCGCTCAATGAGCCGTTCCCGCTACGGGACGAGGCCAGCGGGGCCGAGTACCGTGTGCAGTACTTTGAACGGGCGCGCATCGAGCATCACCCCGCCCAGGCGGGAAGCGCCTACGAGATCCAGCTTGGCCTCCTGGGCCGCGAGCAGATCGTTCGCTGGGGCGCGATGCCCTGATATTGATAGCCAGAAGCCGATAGTTTCGGATTGCAAGCGTAGCAACGGCAGCTGCCGGCTGTGAGAGGACGGTATGCAGCACAGATCAGCCAGTGCTCCGGAGCAACGTGCTCGTTTCGCATCCTGGTGGCCGGTTGCGGCGCTGCTGCTCGCCGCAGGGCTGACGTGGTGGCTGCGCGCGCCCCTGCATCAGATGCCGCTCGAACGCGACGAGGGCGCCTATGCCGTGATCGCCGAACGCTGGCTGGCCGGCGATACCCTGTACCGTGAACTCTTCGACCACAAGCCGCCGCTGGTCTACGCGGTCTTCGCCGTGGCTGCCGTCATTCCTGGTGATCCGGTGCTTGCGATCAGAGTGGTGGCGACGCTCTACCTGCTGGTGACAGCCGCGGTCCTGCTGGTCCTGGGCCAGCGACTCTATGGCCCCCTGGCCGCCGTGGCGGCTGTGGTCGCAATGCTGGCCTATGGCAGCAGCTGGCGCTTCCAGGGGCTTACGTTCAATACCGAGGCGGTTATGGCCCTGCCCGCGACCGTCGCGTGCCTGCTGGTCGTGCAGGCGCTGCAGCAAGATCGTGTGTGGCCGCTCTTCTGGGCGAGCTGCTACGTCGGGCTGGCAGTGCTGGCGAAACCGGTGGCGCTGCTGCTGCTCGCGCCGCTGCTGCTTGCGCCGTTGCTGGCGCGCTGGCCCCGGGTGCGCGCGGGCGCTGGCGCCGGCGTGGGCCTGGCTGGCGTGCTGCTCCTTCCGGGGCTGTGTGCGCTGTTGCTGGCGCTGCAGGGCGCCTGGGGCGCGGCCTACGAGGCGCTGATCCTCTACAACCGGCTCTACGCGGCTGAGAGCCTGGCCCAGGGCTGGGCGCTGGCAAAGCTCTGGCCGATCTGGGCGCCGATGCTCACCCTGGGTTTGCCAGCCCTGCTGGGCTTCTGCGTGGCGCCGCTGGCGCGGCCCGCAGCCGGGGCAGGGGCCGCGGCGCGCTGGTGGGCCGCCCACCTGACCGTCGGGCTATGGGGGCTGGCTCTGCTCGCCACGGCGTTGTTCAGTCTGCGGCCCTACCCCCACTACTACCTGGCGGCTGTACCCCTGCTCAGCCTGCTGGCCGGGGCGGGCATCGCCGCACTAGCCCGGCTCCTGGCTGCAGCGACCCGCCGTCCCTGGCTGGCCCCTGGAGTGGCGCTGCTCGCCAGCATGGCCCTGGTCGCGCCCGTCGTGGTCGAGCTAATGCCCCTGCGCAGGCTCGCGCCTGCCACCCAGATCAGCACCCTGTACGCCTGGGATGGGGCGCAGTTCTTCGCACCGGCCAGCGCGGTAGCTGCCTACGTACGCGAGCGGGTGCCACCCGATGAGCCGATCTTCGTCTGGGCCGCCGAGCCGCAGATCTATGCGCTCGCCGCCCGTTGGCCAGTCGCGCGCTTTGTCTATGATTACCCGGTGGACCGCCTGCCCGGGGCGCGCGACGAACTGCTCGAGACCCTGCGCCGCACACCGCCGCCGCTGATCGTTACCTACGCCGCGGTTCGCCCGATCGGGGTGCATCCCTTCTTCGAGGAGTACGGCTACTCGCTCCAGGCCACCATCGGCGGCTACGACATCTTCGAACGATAAACTGAGAGAGTCGATCTCAGACAAACACGGCAAAGCTCCCCACGGTGCCGTGGGGAGCTTTGCGGAGACTGCTGGCAAACCCGGGTACGCGGGTCTCCGGCCCGCATTGGGGGCGGGACACCCGCGCACCCGGGTTTGCCAGCGGTCTCTTTGCAGCGGTGCAGTGTCGCGATGCAGGCAGTCCTATTCGCCGCTGATGCGGACCATTGCGGTCATATTCCAGCGCAGCCGATCGTCCCAGCTGTTGGGGGTGATGACGACCGTGTAGACGATGTCGCCCTGGCGATTCTGGCCCATGGGCTTGATCCGCTCGACCGTACCAGGGAGTTCAAAATCAGGGAGTGCGTCGAAGGTAACCGTCACCTGATCGCCCTCGCGGATGCGGACGATGCTGAGCTCGGTCAGATCCTCAGTCTCGATCTTCCAGTTGCCCATATCGGCCAGCACAACCGCGGGCTGGCTTGCAATCGGCACCTCGCCGACCTTCAGGTTGAGTTGGGCCACCGTCCCGTCGATCGGCGCCTTCAGCGTCGCGCGCTCGAGGGCCAGCTGGGCCTGTTTCAAGCTCACCTCGGCGCCCCGGATACGGGCCGCAGAAACGCTCAACGTCGCGTCAGTCGGTGGAGCCTGGAGCTCGGCCAGTCGGGCCTCGGCGCTACTCACACCAGCCTGGGCGGCGACCAGATCACCTTCACGCCGGTTACCGGTCAGGTTATCGAGGCGCGCCTGTGCGGCTGCGATCTGGGCGCGGGCTGCGGCGATCGCATCAGGGGTGGCCGGGCTGACCAGCAGGTCGTAGCGGGCCTGGGCATCGCGGAGCTGGGCCTCGGCGGCTTCAATGCCACTCTGCTCGGCCAGCTTCGCCTGGTCGTAGGCCAGGCGAGCCTGGGCCAGGCCCGTCTCGGCGTCGGCGACGACCCGTGCGGCAACGGCCTCCTCGTCCCGTTCATCGGGCGGCAGCGTGCCGCCGCGCTCAATCTGCCGGTTGCGCCAGTAGATCCGGCTGTACTCGTCCTGCGCGTTGCGGACCGCGTTTGCTGCGGTCTGCAGCCTGAGCTCGGCGTCGGTTTTGGCGCGTGACAGGTTATCGCGCTGGGCTGTCAGATTCGCGCGGGCCTGGTCGATGGCGGCGCGAGCCGATGCAATTTCGGGCTCCCGTGGGCCCGTCTCGAGTTGCCGGAGGCGCGCCCGGGCGCTTTCGAGCTCGGAGCGGGCCGACTCGATATCGGCCGCGCTGACGCTGCTCTGGACGGTCTGGAACTGGCCCTGCGCGCGCTTGAGTTCGGCCTGGGCCGCGGCGATCTGTTCTGGTCGGGCGCCCTCGAGCAGGCGGTTGTAGTCGGCCTGCGCCTGCTCAAGGTTGGCCTGCGCCTGCTCAACACTGAGCGCGAGTTCACGCGTATCCAGGCGGGCCAGGGGCTGGCCAGCCCGCACCTTGTCGCCCTCTTTGACGAGGAGTTCGGCGATGATCCCACTCGTTTCGAAGTTGAGGTTAACGCTGATGGCTGGAACGACACTCCCCTCGGCGAGCACAGCGCCGCTGGCCGGGATCGCAGGCAGGGTCACCGCTGTCGCCTGTGCCGCGGTGTCAACTGGTGGTTGACTGACCTGGCTACAAGCAGTGAGTCCAGAAAGTGCGGCAGTCAAGAGCAGGACGGACGTGGCTTTGCGCATACGAGCAAGCTCCTTCGTAAGGCCTCAACAACAACAAGTGGCGACAGTACGCCCAGTACCAGCGCCAGGCGGCCATGTCGACGTCCGGCGACGGCGTCATGCTCATCGCTAGTCGTTACGCCCGGGCAGGGGCGTAAACGGCGGCTCCTTCCGCAAAAGATTATAACAAATGGAAGGAACCGCCCAATAAGCCGAACACGCTTGCATACTACCAATCGAGTGTAAGCATTTGATAGCAAAGTCGTCGCTGATAGATGAGACTTTTGTCATCCTAGATTGTCAAACGATCTTAACCACTGTGGCAGCGGTCCACCGGCGTGGCAAGCTGCGCACGGCCGCGGCGCGTGGCTCCGACTTCTTTGATTACCGACCTGATCGTTGATGCCTACCGCGCCCCTGCCCGGACGCTACGTGCTGTTCATTGGTGATGGCGGCGCCCTCTTTGAGCACGCCGTGCGCAGCGTGGTGCACACGCTCGGCGTGGTTTGAGGTGGCTGGTCGTTGCACGTGCGTTATAATCAAGCGGCTCGCGGAGCCCGACTGGCAGACCAGTCGGCCAGCGATGGCCTATGATGAGAGGCAGATCGCACGATACCATGACCAGCGCACCAGCTGATCCGTTCGCCGCGCACCAGGCCCGGCCCTTCACTCTTCCGACAGCCCGGCTGGAAGCAGCCGCCGTGTTGCTCGCTGCCGCGAGCGCATTGCTGCTGCTCTGGGTGGCCTATGCAGCGGCCTGGCCATTGCTTATCGATGTGGGTGGTAACGACAACCAGTTTGCCCGCGGTTTCCATGAGCCCCAGCAGGCGGATGGCCGCTCCTATCGCTGGACTGATGGCGACTCTACGCTGCTTGTTCCCCGGCCACCCGTTGGTGCATCGGGCATCCTGCGGCTGGAGTTGCTCGATGGCCACCCGCAGCGCTCAGGGCCGCTGGCGTTGCGTCTGGATGTTGATGGTGTTGCGCTGACGGAATTAGTCTTGCGCGACAATCTGCGGCGCAGTTACCTTCTCCTACTTGCGCCAGGCGCCTCCAGGGCGCGAGCCCTGGCCGTGCGGCTGCAGAGTGATGCGCCACTGGCCATTGGCGATGGTCGTAACCTCGGCGTGGTCGTGTTCGAGGCAGGCCTCGCACCGCTGCGCAGCCCGTTCTACCTGCCGAGTGTCTGGCTGGCATGGTGGGCTGCTGCGCTCGGGGGCCTGACCTACGCGGCCACCCGGGCGCTCGGCATGGGGCGCGGCGTCGCGTCAGGGGTCGCGGCCAGCGGCGCTGCGCTGGTCGCCCTTGGGATCGTACTGCGCCCTCTGGAGGTGCTGCCCTTCGTGCCGCGCTTTGCCGGCATGGCCGCAGTGGCAGGTCTGGGCATCGTCATTGCCCGGTTGCTCGTACCCCCGATTCTCGTGCCACCGGATCAGCGGGCCGGGCGACCCGGGCCGCTGGTGCCTGGCGCCTACCTGGCCATCCATATGGGCATTGCCTACTGGATGCTGGTTCTCTATCAGCAGGTTATGATCTGGGACGGCGCAACCGGGATCGGGGCACTATCCTGGACGGTCGGCGTCGGGTTGGCGCTGGCCCTGGCGTTCGGGGTGGGGCTGCCGCTCTGGTGGGTGCTGCGCGGTCGGCACCTGGCGCTGGTTGCAGGGCGGACACGCCTGGCGCAGATCGCTCTGGTGCTGCTCGCCCTGTGCGCCGCCATGCACATAGCTTTCAGCCTCTGGTACGCCTTCACGCGCCAGGCGCCTGATTTCTGGATCATCTTCCGCGGCACCCGCGCGTGGATGCGCGGCGGCTCACTCTATGACCTTGAGGCCGTGGCCGCGAACCATTTTGGTCACGTGTTCAAGGTGCCGCCATTCTATGGCATGCTCTTTGTGCCCCTGGTGCGCTACTTTGACGGTCTGAGCGTGCTCTTTGCCCACCGGGTGCTTAACGTACTGCTGCTCGTCGCCACCGCGCTGATCTGGTTGCGTATGTGGCGTATTCCGCTCTTCTCACTGGGCGCAGCCGCGCTCCTGATCGTCTTCAACTTCCGCCCCCTGGTCGACACGATCGCTTTTGGCCAGATCGACCTGGTGTTGCTGTTCTTGCTCACTGCGGCGCTGTGGGCGCTGCGGGCCGAGCGCGACAGTGTGGCCGGCGCGCTGGTGGCCCTTGGCACACTGTTCAAGCTCTACCCGGTGGTCTTGCTGGCCTTCTTTGTCCTGAAGCGTCGCTGGGCCGGGCTGTGGGGCTTTGCTCTGGGGATGCTGGTCTTCAACGGGATCGCGCTCGCGGTGATGGGCTGGGAGCCGCACCGGGTCTACCTGTTCGAGGTGCTGCCCCGGATCGGCGGCACGACATCATGGGTCGAAAACCAGACCATCGCTGGTTTCGTCGCGCGCCTCGTCACCTCGCCCACTTCGGCGACGATCTTCCAGGACCAGGGGTTGCAGCTGCTTGGGACAGCCGTCTCGGCGCTGGTGGTGCTGGCAGTGTGTGCCCTGGCGCTGCTCCCTGCCGAGCGACGCAGCCCGGCCTATGCGCTCCAGTATGGGCTCTTCCTGCTGCTGATGGTGCTCAGTGTGCCGGCGGCCTGGATGCATTATGAAACGCTGCTGGTCGTGCCCTTCGCTGCCCTCCTCCTGGAGTTGCGCGAGCGGCAGGTCTCGCTGCCTTTTGCGGTCGCGCTCGGGCTCAGCTTTGGCCTGATCGCCTATGGCAACCAGTGGTCGTTCTACAACGGGGTGCTCACGGGCGTGCTCACCATTCTGGGTGTCTCGTACAAACTCTACGGTATGCTGCTGCTTGGCGCGCTCGCTGGCGTTGCGCTGCTCAGCGGGCGCCTCGCCGAGCCCGCAGGCGGGCGGGCACCCACCCGCGGGCTCGGTGAGGCGCCGGCGGGCAAGGGCTTGTAGCTGCCGACAGGCAACTCAGCCCAGGTGCGTGAATACGCTCCCACCGCGGGTCATCACGAAGAGCAGGTTGATCAGGATGCCGACGACCAGGCTGATCGCTACCATGAGCAGCAGGTAGATGGTGCGCCGGCGGATCATGCGCTTGAACTCACCCTGCAGGATGAGTTCAAGGGTCGCCTGCTGGGCGGCGAGTACCGCCTCGACGGGGCTGCCCTCGGCCTCGGCCTGGGCGAGGGCCTGCGCGACGTCGCTGAGCTCGCGGCAGCCGCGGCTACGCGCTGTGTGGGCGAGCGCGGCGAAGGGGCGCAGGCGCAGGTCGGTGCCGATCTGCAGTGCCTCGGCTACCAGGGCCTGCATTGGCGCCAGGCGGGCGTATGGCCGGGCGACGTAGCGGCGCATGATCTCGATCGGCGATTCGAAACTGCCGAGCGCCACACGAACGAAGGCGATGAAGCCCGGGGTGAGCTGCCGCAGGGCCACGGCCTCACGCGCGCGGCGGCGCTCGGGCAGCCGTGGGAGCAGCAGCCCCAGGCTGAGATAGGCTGCCAGCGCGCCGCTGAGCAGCAACGCGCGCGCGCCGC
>JACAEO010000190.1 GCA_013388805.1 Chloroflexota bacterium | reverse complement strand
GGCCAGAGGGTGTAGCGGCGCAGCCGCTACACCCTCTGGCCACCGGGCTTGAACCTGGCTAATCACCCATACCGTCGGCAGTGGCCGGGATGACCCGCTTGTTCAGGTCGGCCTCTTTGATCCGGTGAACGTTCCAGACCAGGCCGACCGACTCCAGGGCGCGGATCACATAGGCCGACAGGTCGATCTGCCACCAGCGCAGCCCGTGGAAGGCCGAACGGGGGAAGGCGTGGTGGTTGTTGTGCCAGCCCTCACCAAAGGCCAGCAAGCCCACGATGAAGTTGTTGCGGCTCGCATCGCGGGTCTGGTAGTCGCGCGCGCCAAAGGTGTGGCAGATCGAGTTCACACTCCAGGTGACGTGGTGCGCCAGGAAGATCCGAACCAGGCCGCCCCAGAGCAGCCCGCTCCAGCCGGCGATCAGGAAGGGGATGAGCAGGCCCAGCCCCGCCCAGAGCAGCCAGGTCCGCGAGACCCAGACCACGTCGGGATCCTTCTTCAGCCAGGTGCCGTAGACGTCGAGGTTCTCTTTGTGGGTGAACAACCAGCCGGTGTGGGCATGCCAGAGGCCCTCGAGCGGGCTGTGCGGGTCGTCCTCGCCGTCCGAGTGGGCGTGGTGCTGAATGTGGGTCGAGGCCCAGACCAGCGGGCTGCCTTCGACCGCCATGCTGCCCATGATCAGAAAGAGCCGCTTCAACCACGAATGGGTCTCGAAGCTCTTGTGGGTCAGCATCCGATGGTAGCCCACCGTGATGCCCAGGCCCGTGATCGCATAGAAGACCAGCAGCAAGGTGATGTCGAGCCAGTCGACCGCACGGTTCCATAGCATTACGATCGCATAGAGCGTGGCGAGAAAGGGTAGCACGACCACAATCAGCACGGCGAGCTTCTCACCGCGGCTCTTCTCAAGCTGTGGCTCTGTCGGGGCGGAGGGAACGACACGGGCCATAGTTGGGGTCTCCTCGGAGCATTGGCCGCTTCCCAGTATGCGACCGCTCCTTCGAGTATAGCCGGTCCGCCCCCGCTCGCCCAGTGCGCCTCGACCAGTCCGCCGTCACCACCACATACTTTGTGAAAGGCAACACGCATAACTGCAGACCTATGACTGCAGTCACGGGGCGGCCACCTGCCGCCACGTGCAGCCGGCCCGCGGCGCTAGCGCGTCGGTAGAGTATTCTCGCGGCCCGCCGTAACGCACCCTTCGATACGGCCTGCGGCCTACTCAGGGTGCGGTTTGTGGCGATCAACACCTTTCGATACGCGCCTCTGCACCGCTCCAGCGCTACTCAGGGTGCTGAAAGACGCGAACATTTGTAATACTCTACCGGCGCTCTAGTAGCAGGCTGATCGGCGGCATCGTGGTCTACTCGCGCCCGCTCTGCTCCTTGCCGAGGAGCTTGCCGAGGCGCAGGCGACCGTGCTCGGCGACGAGGGCGCGCAGGTAACTGTCGAGCAATTCCTTGCAGACCGTGGCCGCCCGCGAGTTCAGGTAGTCGGTGCCAACGTCTGCGACGGTGTAGCTGCGCGGGCCCTGGGGTGTTTCCAGCGTGACCTCCTGGCCCACCGTGAACCCCTTGCGGGCCGCCAGGAAGCTGTTCACGATCAGACCCCCGTACCCAAAGGTGCTGTAGGCCGCTCGCCGCTCGCGCCGGCCGTGCGCGAAATTCTGCCGGTGAGCAACATGACTGAGGAAAATCCTTCGGGGTGACAACCAGCTCCAGCCTACCAGTCAAGACAACTCCAACTGTAGTACTATCGGCTATCGGCTATTCACTTCAGCAGGCCGGCGATGCGGTCGATGACCACCAGGGCGAAGGCGCCGAGCAGGGGCAGCGTGGCGACGGTGAGCGCGCGGCTGAGGCGCCGGGCGCGCTCGCCGCTGAGCCCGTCGACCAGCTCGCGTTGCACCAGCACGGCGATCAGGAACAGCGTGGCGGCCAGGCCGAGGGCGTAGGCCGCGGCAGCGGGGGCCAGGCCCGGGGTGAAGATCAGCGGGTTCATCGTGAAAGCACTCCTGACGAAGCAGCCACGCCGCGGCGCCCATCGGCGCGCACGAGTGGCAGATCGACACGACGCAGGCCGTTCTCGCGCATGCGAGTGGGGGTGAGTGTGGCGGGGCGGGGTGGCTCGCTGCCGCGAGGAGCATAGGCCGCCCGGCGCACGCGCAGGATGTCGCCGGAGGCCGGCGCCAGCTCGGCGGTGGTGGTGCCCAGCCCAAAGTAGAAATCGCCGTTCAGCTCTTCGAACGAACGGGCGAAGCTCGGAGCGGTGAAGCGGAACAGCTCGCGCCAGGTCCGCAGGTCGGTGGTGGTGTAGACGAGGTTGGTATATGCGCCCGAGGGCCGCCTCAGGGCAGCAAGGACGTAGAACGTATCGTCGCGACTCAGCAGATCGTAGGGTGCGGCATCCCGTTCAGGCAATACCACCCGCTGTGCTGCGTCGAGCGCACTGGCCGTGTACAGCAAGACTTGCTGTCCTCCGGCGCCAGCGTCAACGATCGCCGTGTAGATCAATTTTTGCTTAAACGAAGTGATCTGTCTAAGATGAACCAGGTTTCCGGCAGGAACACCGGGCAATAATTTGTTTCCGGCAATCTGGGCATGGACAAACGCCGTGCCGTCAAAGCGATGGAGCTGGCTATCCGATGGATTATCGCTCGTGTACAGAAACCACAGCGCGTAGAGCTCGCCTTTGAACGTGAAGAGATGATGGGTATATCCCACCTCAGGGAGCGCCGTCTGCCAGGTTTTGCCCATATCGTCCGAAACGACCACCCGCTTCTTCTCGCGGGTTCCGGTTGCGGCAAATAACCTGCCTTGATGGGCGATCATGTCGAAGGTGTGAATGGCAGCGGGAATCGTGCGCATCTTGCGCCAGGTGTCGCGCTCGAGGACGTAGTAGTTGCCGTATTCCCAGCCTTCCCGTGGGTCAAAGCCGGGAATAACGAGTTGTCCGTTGATGACCCGATAGTGCGCAATCTGATCCTCATTAGCCGTATATTGATTGACGAACTTCTGGCTTGCGGGATCATAATACCAGACTGGAATGGGGCCGGCATTCGCATCAGGACCACTGTTCGCGCTATTGCCATGGGCGAGATAGATGCGCCCGTTGAAGCTTTGCATATCCCAGACATTGCGCGCGAAGCTGCCGGTGGTAAACGGGGCGCCGAGGCGTTCTACTGAAGCGGTCACATCTTTTGCACCGGCAGGCGCCGGCGCGCGAGCCGGCCCTGCGCTGGTGCTCCAGGCGCCTCCGATCACGATGAGCAGGGCTATGCTGGCGATGAGCATTCTGGCCATGGCGTGCGTGTGCCTCGTGTATATCAGCGCAGGCTCTCTCGTGCAGAAGGCAGATCCGAGGGATGCACGGGAGCTGGTACCGCAGCAACCAGCATCGTATCGTCAAGCGGTGACGCTTTCTCGATCAGGCTGGCCTGCATTTGGGTCGCCCACGACTGGGCATAGAGCCCGCCACGCGCGACCAGTTCGTGATGGGTGCCTGACTCAACGATGCGGCCTTTGTCCATAACATGGATGATATCTGCGCGCATCGCGATCGTAAAGCGATGGGTGATGATCAGCCCCGTGCGCTGGTGGGTCAGGGTCCGAAAGCGCTCGAACCAGTCGGCCTCAGCCCAGGAATCCATGAAGCTGGTCGGCTCATCGAGGGCAATCACCTGGGCCTGGCGGAGAAAGGCCCGCGCCGTAGCGATACGCTGCCACTCGCCACCGCTCAGCTCAACGCCATTGGCGAACCATTTGCCCAGCGGGGTAGCGTACCCCTGGGGCAGGCCAGCGATGATCTCGTGGGCGCCTGCGGCCCGTGCGGCGGCCTCGAGGGCTGGCTGATCGTGGGCCGCCATCAGGTCACCCATGGCGATGTTCTCCGCCGCGGTGGCCTGGTAGGTGATAGGGAACTGGAAAAGCACGCTGATGTTGCGGCGCAGCTCGGCCAGGCGCAGCTGGCGAATGTCGATCCCGTCGAATTCGATGCTGCCGGCGACTGGATCATAGAAGCGACACAGCAGCTTGATCAGGGTGCTTTTGCCGGCGCCGTTGGCGCCGACGATGGCCACCACTTTGCCGGCGGGAATGGTCAGATCGAACTGCTCGAACACCGGGCGCGCGCTGCCAGGGTACTGAAAGGTCACGCCGCGAAAGCGGATGCCCTGGTGCAGTCGTACCGGCGCCGCCACCGGTGCCGGTGGATCGACCACCGTCGGCTGCAGCGCAAGGAAACCGAACAGGTTGCCCAGGAAGAGACTGTTGCTATAGATCTGCCCGGCATTGCTCAGCAGCGAACGCATCAGCCCCTCGCCACGCTGGAACGCCTGATAGAACAGCGCGAGATCACCAGGGGTCAACTGGCCCTGCAGCGTGCGCCAGACCATCCAGGCTAGCGTGGCGCCTGCGACGACCATGGCTGCGAGGCTGGCGCCAAGCTGGGCCAGGATCTGGACCCGCATCAGGCCTAGACGTTCACCGCGCAGCCGGCGCCGCAACGCCTGGAAGGCCGCCTGAAAATGGCTGCTCAGCCCAAACAGCCGCGACTCGGCGACAAAATGGCTCATCGTCAGAACCATGTCGTAGTACTGGACACGGCGCCGCTCGGGGGCTACCCTGGCCCACCACTGGTGATAGCGGCGATCGGTGGCCAGCACCACCAGCAGTGCCGGGAGCGTGCTGAGCAGCAGGAGCACGGGCAGCCAGAGCCCGAAGGGGATGAGCAGGGCGCCCATGGCGACCAGGGTGATCCCATTCTGGATGAGGCTGCCCCCATTCTCCAGCAAGGCGAGCGAGCGACTGTTGGCCTCGCTCCGCGCCCGATCGAGCTGGTCGAAATACTCCGGCATCTCGTAGAACGCCAGGTCAACTGCGGCAGACTGCTTGTGGATCAAGGCGCTGATATGGTCCTGGACCAGTTCGGCCTGGGCGGTACGAACCCAGCCGATCAGGCTCTGCACGGCGGTGATCAGGCCCATGGCGCCGAACATCAGCGCGCCCAACCAGAGCAACGGCTCGATGGCGGGCCACGCGCCACCGGCCCGGACCGCTTCCACCAGGCCGTTGATGATCGGTCGGGTCAAGTAGACCGGCACCACCGGCAATAGCCCCTGGAGCACCAGCAGCAGCAGCCAGGCCACCGTCCAGCCCGGCGCGGCGGCCCAGATCAGGCGCAGGGTGCGCGGCCAGTATTGCAGCGGTTCCAGCAGGCGCGGCAGATGGCCTCGCGGTGCTTCCATACGGTTTGCCTTCTCTCAGACGTAACGTGCCAGCCCCAGGCTGGCGACCGTGTCTTCAATCATGGGCACAAGCTCCGGCAGCGTCGCCAGGTCCAGTGTGCGCCTGAAACGCAGGATCGGCACACACTGCACCAGCTGCGTGAGCTGCGTGAAGCCGATCTGATCCTTCGCCTGGTGGGCGACATAGAGGTGGGGGATCAACGCGATCAAAGCCTCGGCAGGCTGCAGGAGCTCAACGCATGTGCGTTCGCCCGTGTCAAGCACAAAAACGGCCTGCAGCGGCAGCGCGTGTGCAGCGAAGCTCTGCCGGGCGGACAGACTGCGCTTCGGCTCCAGGGGATGGATTGGCTGCAGGGCGCCGTTGGTGTAGCCAAGCGTGGCCGCCACGTCCTCGTGCAGCTTGATCTGCGGGAAGCCTGGCCAGGCCAGCGCATGCCCGGCCTGGAGATCAACTGCAAGCACATCATCGCCGAGCAGGGGATGGCCCTGCCGGAAGAGCGCGGCGGCCGTACTTGATTTGCCCTGGCCGGGCTGGCCGACAAAGGCGACGGCTACGCCATCAATGGCCACGGCGCTGGCGTGCAGCACGAGCAGCCGGCGCTGGTACAGAACGATCGGCAGCAACACGGTCACTACGTAGATCTCAAGTCCCCGCTGATCTGCCTCGGGCAGTGGCGTAACAATAATCTCGCGGCCCTGGCGCGCAACGAACTCGCCAACGCCCGCGATGCGCAAGCGCGCCGCCTCGCGGTCGAGCGTGAGCGTGCTGCCGGCCGTGGGCAGATCGGCAAGCAGGCGCGGCGGCGCATAGTGCACCAGCACATCGGCGTGCACCCCGCCCGGCGCCAGTTCCGGGAGCGGTCGGGCCGACTGGATGGTCAGGCCATAGGCTGTATACAAATACATCATTGTTCCGCTCTTTCGAGATACTGGCTGCGGGCCTTCGCTCAATGCCACGTTCAGGGGGAAGCGCAGCCTCCCCCTGAACGCTCCGACCCGGTCATGCTCAGAACGTTGGTGGGGTTACCCTGGCACCTTCATTCTGAATCCTCCCTCTGACGGCTCCGGGCTGAGCGGACGGCCATCCCGGGAACCGCTCGCCGCGGCCTACGACGAGCACGAGATCACGCTGCTGCCTGGAATACCGGTGATGACGCTGGTCCCGATCGTAATTGTGTCACCAGTTCCTGCATTCTTGCAGATCTCCGACTGCGTGATCTCGGCCACCGTGCCAAAGCTCTTCAGCGTTGGCGTGCTCCAGCCGAGCTTGGGGACTGCCATTCCTTCGGACTTCATCGGTCTCCTCCTTTTGTGTCTTCAGGCCTTACTGCCGCTGCCCAACAACTGGGCATGGTATATAGAACCCGATCTTTGCGCTCCTGGCTCAGCCCGCCAGCGTCTAAACGGGCCGGCTGATGGTGGCAGGTGACCGGGAGCCATATCAGGGTGCATTGGCGAGTGGTTGCGGCTCCTCGGTGTATGAAACAGGCGCCTCAGGCCGGCTGAGGTCGCGGGTCAGGGGTTTGCTATGCAGCCAGAGGGCCAGGTTGGCCACGGTGTAGACCATAATGGCTTCGCTGTTGAACTGCTCCGGCTGGCCGGCATACTGCTGGTAGGCCTGGCGTAGTGCGGCCAGATCAACAAAGTCAGCTACCAGGGGGACATGTTCGTGTAGCACGGCTTCGAGGCGTTCACGCTCACAGGCGAGCAGGCGGAGCTGGAAATTCGGTGAGAGATTGGCTTTGATCTTGCGCCATTGCACCACCGGCGGCAGCACCCCTTCCATAGCGCGGCGCATCACGATCCGATCCCAGCCGTTATGCAGCTTCTGCTCAACCGGGAGCGACAGGCAGAACTCGATCAGCCGGCGATCGAAGAAGGGGTAGCGGGCCTCGATCCCACAGCCGGCCGCCACCTTGTCGGCCAGTTCAAGCGTCGAGCTCAGCAGTGGCGAACTGAGTGCAGCGGCATGTTTCTGGCGGGCGGAGCGCCAGGGATTGCGCGTAGGGCGCGAGAAGGCGGCAACCCGCTCGGCCAGGCCGATCCGCCGGGCGAAATCCGGGTGGATCACACTCCGATCGCCCCAGGGCGGCTGCCGGCGTCCGCGCAGGGTCTGCCAGGCCGCCGTGACCGGCTCGGGCACCAGTGGCGCGAAGCCGAGCTGGGCGATGAACCACCAGCGGGAGGAGCGGTAGTGGCGGGCGCAGGCATCGGCCTGCTGATACAACTGCCACCAGCGCCCGCGGCGGGCCAGTTCGGCCAGGCGCTCCCAGCCGTGGGAGACGGTCGTATCGCCATCGGTGCCATCGAGCAGCACGCGCACCCCCTGCTGGCGGGCGGCGCCGTGCAGGGCCCAGTGGATATAGAGGTTGGGGCCGAAGAAGGCCTCGTCCTGGTGCCAGTGCATACGGGCCAGGTCACCCATCGGGCTGAGCTGGTCGGCGCGGATCTCGTGGGCGACAAACGCGCCGCTGGCCAGCACGGTATCTCTGAAGACTCGCTCATCGATGCGCCGGCGCTCGCTCTCCGGCAGATCGGGAAAGACCGCTGAGAAGGTATGGAGCGGATCGCGGCCCTGGGCGCCAAGCAGATCGCGGGCGGTGCAGGTGATCGACGAGGAGTCGAGCCCGCCGCTGAGCAGCGCGCCCACCGGGTAGGCACTGGCGAGCCGGCAGCGCACTGCCTCGCTAAAAATCGCGCGGAAAGCCTCGGCATACTCCTGATCCGAGCCCAGGCGCAGCTCATAGGTGGGGTCGAGGGTCCAGTAGCGCTGCGTGCGCTGCTGAGCGGCTGTCACCAGCAGGGTTGTGGCGGCGGGCAGGCGCACGATGTCCTGATAGAACGTTATGCAGGGATCCTCGAAGAGCAGCGCGAGGTGGTCGGCCACGCATACCTCGTTGAGCCGGCGTGGCACCTGCGGCAGCGCGAGCAGCCCCTTGATCTCCGAGGCAAAGGCAACCAGGCGATCGGAGCAGTAGTAGTAGAACGGCTTCACGCCCATGTGGTCGCGCGCGCAGAAGAGTTGCTGTTCACGCCGGTCCCAGACGGCGAAGGCGAAGTCGCCCAGCAGGCGCTCGACGCAGCGCTCACCCCAGCTTTCGTAGGCGGCGAGGATCAGTTCACTATCGGCAAGCCGGGCGGCGGGGCGGTCGCGCAGGTCCAGGGCGGCGATCAGTTCGTCGCGGTTATCGAGGCGCGCATCGGCGGTGAGCGCCAGTCGCCCGTCGCGGCTGAGCAGCGGCAGGTGCTCGTTGAGCGACTCGGGGGTGGTGTGCAGCATCAGCTGCCCCAGGCCCGCCGGGCCATCGTGCCAGGCGCCCGCCCCATCGGGGCCGCGGTGGGCCAGGGCGGCCTGCATGCGCGCCAGTTCTTCCGGGTTCACCGGGCGCCCATCGCGATGGAAGATGCCGAAGATTGCGCTCATGCTGCCTCGTCGCTTGCGTAAGATAAAGGTATTGGTCAGCTCTTCCGTCTCGTGCCGATCTGCCCCCCTCCCAACCTCCCGCCGCTGGGGGGAGGCGCCGGACCCGCCGATCACTGGAGCCGCAGCGTAACCGGTGATGGTAGCTCCCAACCCTCCCCTGTTGCGCCGGACTCCCTCCCCCAGCGGGGGAGGGCTGGGGAGGGGGCGAACGGGGGCGAAAGATTTTTCGCCCCTGCTCACCAGCGTTGCGGCGCGGGGAGCGGCGTATAGCGCGCCACGTGGGCGGCGGGGCCGCCGACCAGGATGCGGCCGTCGTGCTCGATCCAGGCGTGCGCCTCCAGCCGGCCCCTGTCGCTCTTTGCCACGCCGATGCGCAGATCGCCGGCGTAGCCGTAGCGCGCGAGGAGCGCGCGGGTCGCCAGGGCCTGGGTCAGACAGGTGGCGGCCGGCACGTAGCGGGCCACCGCCGTCACCGCGAAGGCAATCTGACCGGCTGTCGGCTGCCAGGCCGCCCGGGTGGGCCGGCGCGCCCAGTCTTCAGCGATGCGCTGAGCGCGCTGGAACGGCAGCGTGGTCAGGGCCAGGCGCGTCACAACCACCAGGGCCAGCGCGTCGAGCACCAGCCGGCGCTCAAGCGGTCTGAGCTGAAGAAAGATCCGTGCCTGACGCATGGCGAACCTCGTTATGCTAGTGACGAGTGACGAGCCGTACGGTCCGCGCGACCCTCGTTCAGTGCTCCAAGCATAGCATTGCCGTTTCAAATGTTTTTCGGCACAAATGACAATTTGTAGCGTGGTAGTAGTCATTGTCGGTTTATCAGCTGTCAAGCACCCCGGGAGGGATTGGTAAGGTGGGGAAACCAGGTTTCCCCCGCGCCCCCGGCAGAATGACAGATGTGGGCGCGTTGCGCCCACACCCTCCGCTGGCCACCGCAGCGCCGGCTAGCGGCTATTACTACAGTTGGAGTTCGTATGTCAGCGCCGCTGTCATTCCGCGTACCTGATGGCCCGGCGGCGGGCCAGTGGCGCCGGGAGCAACCCATGTCACCCCGAGCCCTTCGGCTGCGCGGCTCCCGAGCTTGTCGAGGGGCAGGGCAGGCTCCGC
>JACAEO010000166.1 GCA_013388805.1 Chloroflexota bacterium | reverse complement strand
CGCCAGCTCCGCTGGCGCACCGCAACGCCAACAACCTCCCCCCCTCTCCCAACCTGGGAGAGGGGGAGGGTGAGAGCAAGCAGCGCATCAGGATGCTATCGGCCAGAAACCCTACACCTGAGAGGGGGGTTGGGGGGGTGAGGTTCCGACGCACCTGGCGACGTTGACGTGGCCCTGGTTGCTCGTGGCCTGCGACAGCCCCGCTGGCGGATATGCTATACTGGTTGGCAATGCGTGCCGGCCGGGCCGGCCGCCCCTGGAGGAAGCCCGTGACGACACAGGACCCTGATGTTCACGTTATCCCGGATCTTACCTTCAAGGTCGTCGAGCGCGAGGAGCTCGAGAAGCCCTACCGGGTGATCATCGAGAATGATGATGTGACACCCATGGATTTTGTGGTCGTTGTGTTGCGCGTCTTCTTCGGGCTTGACGTTGAGCGGGCGATGACGGTTATGCTCACAGCCCATAACGAAGGGCGCGCCCACGTCGCGACACTGCCCTACGAGGAGGCCCAGGAGCGTGTCTACAACGCCCACCACGCCGCCCGCGAGGCTGGCTATCCGCTGACCTTCTATCTGGAGCCTGATGAGTAGCCGGCGGGCACCGCGCGGCCCGCTGCGCCCTGCCATCCCCACTGTGGAGCCATGATGACCCGGCCACGTCTCGCCGCGATCGGCCTGCTCTGGCTGGCCCTGATCGCCGGCTGCGCCCCCGCCACGTCGCAGCCACCCTCTACGCGCCAGACAGCCCCGACGCCTGCGGCTGCCGCCCCCATCGCCGTTGCCAGCCCGACCGCGCGCCCCGTCTTCGCCGTGGGTAGCACGGTTGCCGGCGTCGATGTGGCCGGCCTGAGCCTCGCCGAGGCCGAGCAGCGCCTCACGGCGACGCTCAGTCCGCCGAAGACGATCGAACTGCGCGCCGGCAGCGCCCGCCTGCGCCTTGCCGGCGCGGCCATCGACCTCCAGGCGCCAGTCGCTACGTTGCTCGACCAGGCTAGACCGGCCCTTGACGCCGGTCGCCCGGCCAGCGTGCCCGCCAGCCTCAGCTTCGACCCGGCGGCGCTGCACGCCCAGCTCAGCACGCTGGCCGCCGAGGTCGCCGAGCCGCCCGCGATCCGTGTGATCACCAGTACCACGGTGCTCTCGCGCAGCTTTGCCTTCACCCCCGGTCGCACACTCGATCTCGATGCGGCCGTTGAGCAGGTCGGCGCACGCCTCGCAGCCGGCGATAGCGGCCCCTTCAGCCTCAGGCTCACCACGGACCGCACGCCGCCCCGGGTGCCGCTGGAGCAACTGCACGCGCAACTGGCCGCTATGGCAGCCGAGTGGCCCGGTGTGGTCGGCCTGCAGCTGATCGATCTGGCCAGCGGGGAGACGATCGGGCTGAATGAGCATAGCGTCTTCGCCGGGGCCAGTACGATCAAAACCGCGATCATGCTGCACGCCTACATCAACCTCGACCGCTTCGACCAGCTTGAGGAGACCTGGCTCAAGCGGATGATCGTCGCGAGTGACAACCTGGCGGCCAACGGGCTGCTGGCCGCCGCCGCTGGCGGGCAGGGCACAGAGTACGCCTTCACCGGCGCCGAGGCGATGAGTACCATGCTCCAGGAAGAACTGGGCCTCAAGCACACCTACCTCTACATCCCCTTCGAGGCGAGCGACTACATCAAGCTCTACAAACCGAAGTACCGCTGCGGCCCGCAGGGTCCGGTCGGTGCCAGGCCGTACACCGAGCACGGCAACTGCCTGCGCGCCGAGCCCGCCTCGATGGCCCGGCTCTACCAGCTGATCGACCAGTGCGCCAGCGGCGAGGGGCTGCTGCTTGAACGGTTCGCGCGGCTCAGCCCGCGGCGCTGCCAGGAGATGCTCGACCGCCTGGCGACCAATGGCGACAGGACGCGCATGGTCGCCGGCGTTCCCGAGGGTGTCCGTGTCGAGCATAAGAGCGGATGGATCGAGGATATGCAGGCCGACGTGGGCATTGTGCGCAGCGAGGGCGGTGACTATGTGCTCGCCATCTACCTCTACCGGCCGCTCTCCAGTGGTCGCTACCTCTGGCCCGATGAGGTGATGGCCCCCGTGGTGGCCGCCTTCTCGCGCCTGGTCTATACGGCCTACAATCCGTTGCCACGGGCGTCGAGCGAACCGTAGCCGGGGCCTGAGCATTGTAACCAGCCCCTGAGGACGCGATGGCCACTCTGCCAATCACTCGCCTGGTGCTGTTCAAACACGGCGTTGGTTACTTCGAGCGCCGCGGCGCCCACAGTGGCGAGCAACTGGCGCTGAGCTTCCCGCGTGAGGCGATGGACGATGTGCTCAAGAGCCTCGTTACGCTCGAACTCGGCACCGGCCAGGTGCTCGGTGTCGAGTATGCAACCCCCGAGGACCGCGCCGCCCGCCTCGCGCGCGGCAGCATCCACCTCTCCGATGAGCGCAGCCTGCTCGACCTGCTGCGCGACCTGCGCGGCCGCGCCGTGCGCTGCTCGCTCGCCGAAGGCAAGAAGGCGACGAGCGCCATCGAGGGCCTGGTGGTCGGCGTGGACTACGAGCCCGAAGAGCCGCTGAGACGCGCCATGCTTTCGCTCTACGAGCCGGCCACGCGCCAGCTGCGCACGTTGCCCGTCGCCGAACTGGCCCGCCTCGAACTGCTCGATGACGCAGCCGCTGACGATCTCGACTACGTTCTGCGCGCCGCGCGCAGCGACGAGCAGCGCCGCGCCGCGACGCTGCGCCTCTCGCCCGGTGAGCACGAGTTGCTTATCGGCTATATCGCTCCCGCTCCGGCCTGGCGCGTGAGCTACCGGCTGCTTTTCGAGGAGCAGGCGGCGGATCAGCAGGGGGCAGCGGTCGCGCTGCTCCAGGGCTGGGGGCTGTTCGATAATCAACTCGATGAGGATCTCAACGGGGTGGCGCTGACCCTGATGGCCGGCATGCCCGTCTCGTTCCGCTACCGGCTCTACGCGCCCCACACCCCCGAGCGCCCACTGATCGCGGACGAGGAACGCACCGTCGAGGCGCCGATCAGCTTTGCCAGCGCGCCGCCAGCCGCGCCCAGCACCAACGCGATGCTGGCCGATTCTGCCATGGGCTATGCGCCTGCTGCGGAGGCCCGCACTATGCGCCTCGCCACCCGGCGCCTGGAGGAGACGGTGCAGAGCGCCGCCGCCGGCGAGGAGCGCGCCGCGCTCTTCGCCTACCGCATCGCGCACCCGGTCAGCGTCGCCCGCGGCCAGTCGGCCATGGTGCCGATCGTCAGCCAGCGCCTGCCCGCCCGCCGTGAACTGCTCTACAACGGCCACAAGCTTGCGCGCCACCCGATCGCCGTGCTGCGCCTCACCAATGCCACCGGCCTGACCCTCGAACGCGGCCCGGTCACGGTGCTCGAGGCCGGCGATTACGCCGGCGAGGCGGTGCTGCCCTTCACCCGCGCCGGCGGCGAGCTGATCGTTGCCTATGCGGTGGAACTGGGCATCAGCGTCGAAGAGGAGCGCCGCGGCGAACGCCAGCTCGCCGGGATCAGCCTGCGTGGCGATTATGCGCTGATCGAGGAGCACGAGCTGGCGATCACCAGCTATGAGCTCACCAGCAACCTCGACCGCGCGACCGACGTCACGGTCGAACATCAGTGCCTGCCCGCCTACACCGTGATCGGGCCCCGGCCCCCCGACGAGGAAGGGGCGGGCCTGGCCCGCTGGCGGGTGGCCTGCGCGCCCCAGGCCCGCACCAGCTTCAGTGTCACCGAGCGGCGGCTGGTCAGCCGCGAGGAGGCCGTGCGTAGTCTCACCGGGGCCCAGTTGCGCGCGTTCCTCACCAGCCGGCTGCTTGACACCGCGACCGTGCTTGCCCTCGGTGAGGTGCTCAAGCTCTACCAGCAGGTTGACGCGGCCGAGACGCAGCTGCACGAGCTCGACCAGCAGCGCGAGGCGATCTTCAAACAGCAGCGCCAGATCCGCGGTAACCTGGAACCGCTCGGCCGCGAGGGCGAGGAGGGCGCGCTGCGCCAGCGCTACGTCGCCACCCTCGGCGCGCTCGAAGACCGCCTGGCCACCCTCGCCGCCGAGGAGACGCGCCTGCGCGCGCTGATCGCCCGCCTGGAGGAGCAGGCGGCAAAGCGCCTGCAGAAGCTGGCCAGCGCCTAGCATTATACCATTTCCGATTGCAGATTTTGGATTGCAGATTGCCGCACATGGCGTCACGATGAGCGATGACGGCAACGACAATGCGGAACTGCCAACTGGATTTGGTATTACCGCGAAACGATCAGACCCCTATGCCACAGCGCCTCGATCTCCGCACGCTGCTGATCATGCTCGGCGCCCTGGCCATTGGCGTGGCCTGGGCGGCCTTTAACCTCGCCACGACCGGCGGCGCGCGCAACGACGCCATGGTACGCCCCCTGGTCTGGACGGTGTTCGCCGCGCCTGCCGCGCTCTTCATCGGCTGGCTGATCGCCCGTCGCCAGGAACTGGGCCTGGCCGCCTTCTGCTGCTTCTGCCTCTACTTCTTCACCTTCTTCGTCGCCCAGCGCATCGAAACCCTCGTCGTCAGCAGCGAGGTCGCCCGGGCCAATGGGCACAGCTTCTACTTCACCACCGCGATCGCTATCCACGCCCTGGCAGGCGCTGGCCTGGCCCTCTGGCGGGCGCTGACGCCACCCCACGAGCCGGTTTTGTTATAATTCAGCGGTCGGCCCTTCGCCAGCTACCGGCCCAACCCGTCCAGGCACAACCCGATGACTACACCCCGCGAGTACCAGGAGCAACTCGAGACCCGGCTGCTCTCGCCCTACGCCGCGCGGAGCAGCGCGGCTGTGCGCGAGCGCCCCGAACCACCCTGCACGGTGCGCCCCGCCTATCAGCGCGACCGCGACCGCATCCTCCACTCCAAGCCCTTCCGGCGCCTCAAGCACAAGACCCAGGTCTTCATTGCGCCCCTCGGCGACCACTACCGCACCCGCCTGACCCATACGCTCGAGGTTACCCAGGTCGCCCGTACCGTCGCGCGGGCCCTGCGCCTCAACGAGGATCTCACCGAGGCGATCGGCCTGGGCCACGATATCGGCCACGCGCCCTTCGGGCACGCCGGCGAGACGGCGCTGACCCGCATCTTTCCCGACCACTTCCGCCACAACGAGCAGTCGCGGCGCATCGTCGAGATCCTCGAACGTAACGGCCAGGGCCTCAACCTGACCTACGCGGTTCGCGAGGGCATCTACCTGCACTCCAAGGCCCGCCGCGATATCATGACCACCGCCTGGGGTACTGCCAGCACGCTTGAGGGCCAGTTGATCAAGATCTGCGACAGCGTGGCCTATATCAACCACGATATCGACGATGCCATCCGCGCCGGGGTGCTGCGCGAGGAGGAACTGCCCGCCGAGGCGGTCGCGGTGCTGGGCCACAGCCACCGGGAGCGCATCAACACCATGGTTAGCGACCTGATCAGCCACAACTGGTGGGCCACCGGCGAGGAGCAGCCGCCCGACCCGCCGCTGATCGGCATGAGCCCACCTATCCTCGCCGCTACCAACCAGTTGCGCGACTTTATGTTCCGTACCGTCTACCAGGACCAGCGGGCCAGAGCCGAGAGCGAGAAGGCGCGCTTCATCATCGAAACGCTCTACGCCCATTTCGTCAAACACCCCGAGCAGATCCCCGAGGAGCTGCAACGGATCAACCAGCAGCGCGGCGAACCGGTCGAGCGTATGGTCGTGGATCACATCGCCAGCATGACCGACCGTTACGCGATTGCGAGCTTCAAGCGCATCTTTATCCCCCGGACCTGGGGGGCGTGAAACCTTGTGTGAGCCGGAGTTGCCCCCCATGGCCAAGATCGAGATCCATGCCTGGTATCGCCAGTATCGCAAGCTCAAGGCCCAGGCCGCCGACGCGATTCTGCTCTTTCGCTTTGGCGATTTCTATGAGACCTTCGACGATGACGCGAAGCTGGTCGCCGAATTGCTCGATGTCACCCTGACGCGCAAAGATTATGCCGTGGATAAGAGCAAACCCCGCGAGAGCCAGAAGCTCTACGCGCCGATGGCGGGCATGCCCTACCACGCCGTCGAGCGCTATGTGAGCGATCTGGTGGGCCGCGGCTATCGGGTGGCGATCGCCGAGCAGATCAGCGAAACCGAGGCAACCCGCACCGACACCCGTCCGCGCTCGGTCTTCGCAGCGGGGATCCAGCATGTCGCCCCCGGCGAGAGCGAGCGGCGCATGGTCCACCGCGAGATCGTGCGCGTGATCACGCCCGGCACGATCGTCGACCTGTCGATGCTCACGGCGACCAGCAACAACTACCTGGCCGCGGCGATCGTCGAGAGTGATAGCGTGGGCCTGGCCTACGCCGATCTCAGCACCGGCGAGTTCGCTGCGGTGGAGTTCAGCGGCGAGCGGGCCGCCCAGCATCTGCAGGGCGAGCTGGCCCGCCTCCAGGCCGCCGAGGTGCTCGTGCCCGATGTCGAGAGCCTGCGCCTGCCCGGCCTGGCCCCCGCCGAGGCGCGCCTGACCCGCGACCTCGCCCCGATGACGAAGGACGAGCGCGAGTTGCTGCTGCCCCACGAACGGGTGGCCCGCCGCCTCGATAGCCAGAGTGAGGCCCGCTGGGCCTGTGGCCACGTCACGGCCTGGCCGGCCTGGCGCTGGGATCTCGCCGAGGCCCGCGACGTCCTGCTGCGCCAGCTCCGCGTCGGCGCGCTCAGCGCCTTCGGGCTCGACGACCGTCCGCTCGCCGCCCGCGCCGCCGGCGCCCTGGTCCAGTACGTCCACGCCACCCAGCGCCACCAGGCCGCCCAGCTCACGACCCTGCGCGTCTATGCCAGCTCAAGCTTTATGTTTCTCGACCCGCAAACGCGCCGCAATCTCGAACTGCTCGAAGCCAGCCGCCAGGGCGCCCGCAGCTCGCTCGTGCACGTGCTCGACCGCACCCGCACGCCGATGGGCGCGCGCCTGCTGCGCCGCTGGATCGCCCAGCCCCTGGTGGAACTCGCGCCGCTACAGGCGCGCCAGGCCGCGGTGGCCCGCCTCGTTGAGCAGACACTGCTGCGCGCCGAGCTGCGCGACGCGCTCGGCCCGGTGGGCGATATGGAGCGCGCCCTCAACCGCATCGCCCAGGGCGTCGCGGTCGCTACCCCGCGCGCCCTGGTGCAACTTCGCGCCTCGCTGCGCGCCCTGCCCGCCGTGGTCGCCGCCGCCGGCGCCTACCTCGCGGAGCTGATCACCCTCGATATGAGCCCGGAGCAGCAGCCAGCAGCCGGCGCCAACCCTGCCCAGGGTGACGAGGCGGACGCCGAGGACGAGCTGTTCGCCGACCGCGTCGAGCCACCGGCCCCCTCCGGCCCGCAACCCGCCGCCCATGCCCCGGTGCTCGACCCCTGCAGCGATGTGCTTGACCTGCTCGAGCGCGCGCTGGACGACGACCCGCCGGCGCTGCTCGGCGCCTCGAACTACCTGCGCGCCGCCGAGGAGAGCAACGAGCGCCCGCGCCGGGTCATCCGCCCCGGCTTCGAGCCGCGCATCGACGCCCTGGTGCGCGCCAGTCGCCACGCCCAGGAGTTCATCGACCGGCTGGAGGTCAGAGAGCGCGATCGCACCGGGATCAAGTCGCTCAAGGTGGGCTACAACAGCGTGTTCGGCTACTACATCGAGGTTTCGCGCAATGCCGATGAGCGGCTCATTCCACAGGATTACGAACGTAAGCAGACACTGGTCGGCGCCGAGCGCTACATTACGGCTGAGCTGAAAGAGTACGAGCAGATCATCGACCGGGCCAGGCTCCAGCTTACCGACCTGGAGCGCGAGGCCTTCGCGCGGCTCTGTGCAGAGGTGAGTGCCCAGGTGGAGCGGCTGCGGCACGCCGCGCGGACGCTTGCCCATCTCGATGTGGTGCAGTCGCTCGCCGAGGCGGCAGTGCGCGGCGGCTATGCGCGCCCCACCCTCGACGAGAGCACCCGCCTGCACATCGTCGCCGGGCGCCACCCGGTCGTCGAACAGATGCTCGCCGAACCCTTCGTGGCCAACGATGTCACGCTCGCCACTGATGACGCCCAGCTGCTGATCATCACCGGCCCCAACATGGCCGGGAAGTGCGTCAGCGGCGAGACCCTGATCTTCACCGATCAGGGGCTTGTGCCGCTGGCCGCGTTAATGCCTGCGCAGGCCGCCGCGGGAGCGTTTACGCCCATCGCCTGTGCGGTCAAGGGGCGCCAGGCCCGACGCCAGGCAACCCATTTCTATCGCGGCGGGCGCCAGGCGACGATCAGGATCACCACGCGGCATGGCTACCAGCTGGAGGGCACGGCGGAGCACCGCGTCTGGGCGCGGTTCCCTGATGGCCGCGAGGGCTGGCGGTACCTGGGCGAGCTTGGCACGGGTGATATGCTGGCAATCGACCGGCAGATCAACCTGTGGGGCAACCAGGACGCGATCGCGCCGCCGGCCGGGCTGCCCGAGGCGGTACGCGCCCATCTCCCCACCCGGCTCACCCCCGAGCTCGCATACCTGATCGGACGGCTGATTGCCGGCGGCACCCTGACTGATCACAATGGAGTTAACCTCGTGACCCGCGATCGGTTCATCGCCGATCAGCTGCGCCGGATCGCGTGGGAGCAGGCTGGCTATCAGGCGCCGGCGAATGGCCAGGCAGGTACGATCGCAAGCAGGCTGGTACGCGCGTTCGTGCACGCGCTCGGCCTGGAGCACTGCCCGGCTCACGAGCAGCGTGTCCCGGCTGCGATCATGCGCGCCCCGCGCTCGGTTGTGGTCGGCTTCTTGCAGGGGCTCTGCGATACGAACGGCTCGGCAAACAGGCGCACCGGCACCGTGCGGCTTTCCATCGCCTCGCCGCGGCTCGCCCACGAGGTGCAGCTGCTGCTGCTCAACCTCGGCATCATCGCCGCGCGCCGTGCGCAGGCGACGAGCCATCAGCTGGTGGTCAGCGGGCACGACGCCCTGCACTTCCACGAGCAGATCGGCTTCCGGCACCCGCGCAGACAACGCCGCGCCGCCACTGTGTGGGCGGCGCCCGCGCCGCAGCCCGGTGCAGGCCCTCCTCTACAGCTACCGAAATCCCTCAGGGGTTGGCGCCGCTGGCCCTCACCCCCGCCGCTGACGCGGCCCCCCCGCCCGCGGCCGAACTACTACTACGATACGATCATTTCGACTGAAGCCGGCGAGACAGAGGTGTATGACCTGTCCGTGGCCGAGGATCACGCCTATGTGGCCAATGGGCTGGTCAGCCACAACTCGACCGTGCTGCGCCAGGTCGCGCTGATCGTGCTGATGGCCCAGATCGGCTCGTTCGTGCCGGCCGCGCAGGCCGAGGTGGGCCTGGTTGACCGCATCTTCACCCGGATCGGCGCGCAGGACGACATCGCCACCGGCCAGTCTACCTTCATGGTCGAGATGACCGAGACAGCCGCGCTGCTGCTGCAGAGCACCCGGCGCAGCCTGATCATCCTTGATGAGGTGGGGCGTGGCACCTCGACCTACGACGGGATGGCGATCGCCCGGGCGGTGGTCGAATACCTGCACAACGAGCCACGCCTGCGCTGTCGTACGCTCTTTGCCACCCACTATCACGAGTTGACGGCCCTGGAGGAGCTGTTGCCGCGGGTGCGCAACTACCACATGGCTGCGGTCGAGCAGGACGGGCAGGTGGTGTTCCTGCACGAGTTGCGCCCCGGCGGCGCTGACCGCTCCTATGGCATCCACGTGGCCGAACTGGCCGGCATCCCCCGCGCCGTCACGACCAGGGCCAGTGAGTTGCTGGCCGAACTGGAGGGACGCAGGGCGGGCAGGCACCAGCCCGACGCGCTGGCGCCCGCCGAGCCGGCGCCGGCCGCCGATGCTGACGATGCATCCGAGCCGGGTGCGGGCGCGGTGCCGGTGCACTCCGGCCCCCGGGCGGGCGCCAGCGCTGCGGCGGGCCCCTCGCCCCGGCGCGAGCGCCGCCCGGCCAGCAACCAGCTCAGTCTCTTCGATGTTGCGCCCAGCCCGGTGCTGGAGTACCTGCGCCGGCTCAACATCAATGAGCTCACCCCGCTTGAGGCGCTTAACCTGCTCCACGAGCTGCAGAAACTGGCCGGCGAGGGCTGATGCACCAGCCCTGGGCCGAGACCGGCGTTGTGCCGGTGAACCTGTGTTACACTGCGCACGAGGAACTGTCAGTAACACAGCGTACAGGGATCCCCGTGGAAGTAGTTCGCTCCCTTGCGCCAGGCATCAGCACCCGGCCGTCCGTGCTCACCATGGGCAAGTTCGACGGGCTGCACCTCGGCCACCAGCAACTCATCAGCACCACCGTCGAGCGTGCGCGCAGTCTGGGCTTCGGCAGCGCCGTGCTCACCTGGGAGCCGCACCCCAACGCGATCCTCCGGCCCGACCAGCCCCTGCAACTGCTGACCAGCCTGGAGGAACGGATCGAACTGATCGCCGGGCTCGGCCCCGACCTGCTGATCGTCGCGCCCTTCACCAACGAGACGAAAACGACCAGCGCCGAGGCCTATATGCGCCAGATCGTCGCCGCGGTGCCGGTGCGCGAGCTCTGGGTCGGCGAGGGGTTTGCCATGGGCCGCGGGCGGAGCGGGGATGTGGCCAGCCTGATGACGATTGGCCTTGAGCTCGGCTTTGCCGTGGGCACCGTGAGCAAGATCATCGTCGGCGATGGGCCGGTCAGCGCCTCGCGTGTGCGCGAACGGCTGCGCCTCGGTGACGTAGAGGGCGTCGTGGCGCTGCTCGGGCGGCCATTTGGCCTGCGCGGCGTTGTGGTGGCGGGCGATCACCGTGGGCGGACGATCGGCTTCCCCACCGCCAACCTGCACATCGATCCGGTCCACGTGCTGCCCGCCGACGGGGTCTACGCCGGCCATGTCTATCTCGACGGCACTGCGCTTCCCGCCGTGACCAATGTTGGCGTGCGGCCCACCTTCGATGGCCTGCACCATACCGTGGAGGCCCACCTGCTCGACTGGAGCGGCGACCTCTACGGGCACGCGATCCGGGTGACCTTTCGGCACCGCCTGCGCGGCGAGCAGCGCTTCAACGGGGTCGAGGCCCTGGTGGCGCAGATCCGCCAGGATGCCGAGCGGGCCAGGGAGTTGCTGCGGCGATGAGCGCATCTACCCGCCCGCCCCCGGCTGCCACGGCGACGCGCCCCGCTGTCCGCGCGCCGGCGCTGCCGCACCTGCGGGCGGCCCTGGCGGCAGCGGCGCTGGCCGTGGCGCTCTTTGCCGCCCTCTGGGTCTCGCTGGCCTCACCCAGCGCCCTCGCGCTCGATGTTGGCACCGCCGGCTCCGGCGACCGGATCTTCCTGCGCGGGGTCTACCATCGCGAGGTGGTCACGCCCAATGACCCGGGCGCGCGCACCTACCGCTGGGCGCGCGGCGACGCCGAGGTGTTGCTACCGGTGGGCCGTACCGGTCCGACCATCTTTACCGCCACGATGAACGCCGCGCCGCAGCCCGCCGAGCAACCGCTTGCCTTTGCAATGAACGCTGGCGCGACGCTGCTGCGCTTCGAGGTGCCGGCCACCGTGCGCTCGTACCACGTGCTGCTGCCGGACACGGCCGTCGAGGCCGGGCTGATCCGGCTGCGCTTTGCGAGCCCCACGGTGACCCCCGCTGGCGACAACCGGCTGCTGGCGGTCGCGCTCGACCGGGTGGGCGTCCAACCAGTTGCCGGGCTGGCGCGCCCCGCACTACCGCTGGTGCTGGTGCAACTGGCCCTGGTGGCGATGGCGGCGGCCCTGCTGCGGATCAATGGCGCGCGACCCCGCACGGTGATCGCCGGCGCCCTGGCGATGACGGCGCTACTGGTCGGACTAAACCTCGGCGCCCGCGCCTGGAGCGGGCTGGGCGTCTGGCCACTGGCCCTGGTCGGCGCCACGCTGGTGGCGGCCAGCCTGGCAGCGCCGTGGATCCTGCCCCGTGACACCAGCGCTGAGGCGCGCTTCGCCCGCTGGCTCTGGCTGATCAGCCTGGGCGGCCTGGCGCTGCGCCTGATCGGCGTGACTGCACCCGGTTTCGAGTTCAACGACCTCGACATCCAGTCGATCATCATCGGGCAGGTGCAGAGCGGCGAGATCTACCTGTTCGTCGGGGCGCACGAGTTTGGCGGCGGGACGACGTTCTACCCCACGGGGCCCTACCTCCTCGCGCTGCCGCTGTTGCTGATCCAGCCGCACCTGCCCTTCGCACTGCATAGCGGCGCGGCGCTGCTCGATGCCTGCGGGCCGGCGCTACTGGCGCTGATCGCGCGCGAGTTGCACCTGGGCCGGCGCGCGGCGCTGATCGCGGCCGGGCTGCTGGCAGTGCTGCCCATCCAGCTCACCGCGCTCTGGTGGGGCTTCTTCACCAACATCGGCGGCCAGATGCTCTTCCTGCTGCTGCTCTGGCTGCTGCTGCGCCACGTGCGCGCCCCTGACCGGACAAGCGCGGCCCTGCTGTTCCTCGGCTTCTGCCTGGTCGCGCTCTCACATGTCGGCGTGATCATCCTCACCAGCACAGCTGCGGCCTTCACGCTGGGTCTGGCGTGGCTACGCCCGCGCCCTGCCGCGGCGGCCTGGCGCAGCCTGCTGCTCGCCGGCCTCGCGGCGGGCGCGGTGTGCGTCCTGTTCTACCTGAGTGTGGTGGCAGCGCCGATGTTTGGCGCAACCCGGGGCGTGCTCAGCGAGCGGAGCAGCCTCTCGGCCGAGCAACTCGCCGAGCACCGGGCCTACATCGTGCGCATCCTGCCGGTCGCTCTCTGGCGCGGGGTGGGCATGCTGCCCTTTCTGATGCTCCTGCCGGGCATCCCGCTCATCCTGGCACGCGCCCGGCGCCCGCTGGGGCGGGCGGGCGTGCTGGGCTGGCTGATCACGCCCTTCGTCTTCGCGCTCGTCGATTATGTCAACACACTGCAGGTGCGCTACATCTACTTCCTGGCGCCCCTCTGCTGCCTGGCGTTCGCCACCGTGCTCGACCAGCTCTGGGCACGCCGCGCGGCGCGCCCCGTGGTGGTGGCCGCCGTGCTGCTGATCGGCTGGCTGGGGGTATTCCTCTGGTATCGGGGTGCTGTGCTCGGCATCAAGATGTCGCTGGTGCCGCTGACCCACTGACCATCAGCCGCCCATCCCACCCAGGATCTGAGTCCAGAGACCCTGGAGGAAGGCCGGCACCCGGCTGAAGAAGCCGGGATCAAGGACGAGGATGGCGCCCAGGCCAACCAGCAGGGCCAGCAGGACGGCAGCGAGCGCGAACGGCCAGCGAGGCAGGCTGCGTGGCACCGATGGGCCGCCGAGGGCCGGGATGGGCTCCGGCGCTTCGACGTAGTGTTTGCTCCGGAACTCCTCGAGCATATCCGCCGCGTCCAGCCCCAGATGCTCGGCGTAACGGCGCACCATCTCGAGCGCCGCCGGACCGCGTGGCAGCAGGGTGTACTTTTCGTCCTCGATCGCCTGCAGGTAGGACATGCGGATGCGCAGGTCGTTCTCGACCTGCACGAGGGTCAGGTGGCGACGCAGCCGCTCGGCCCGCAGCCGTGGCCCAAAGCTGCCGCTGCCCTCCTCAATGATGCGGTCCACAGACGGGCCGGCCTGTGTTCCGTCCGCGGGTGGCATCCGGAGGAGCGCCATCTCTTCCGCCTCGGACATAAACACCGTCTCGTCAATGTCGCCGCCACGGCGGGCGGGCTGGCGTTTGCTCGCCGCCCGGGGCGCGGGCGTGCCACTGGCGGGCCGGGGTTCAGCTGCTGCTGGTGCGGCTGCCGCCACCACCGGCGTGGGCGCTGCCGGCGCGGCTGTCGTCACCACGGGTGCGGGCGCCGGGCTCGTGACCGCACTGGCGGCCAGCGGCGACGGGGCCGCGTCGCTCAGACGCACGCGCAGGCGCGCCAGCAACTCGGCGGAACGGTAGGGCTTGCTGACATAGTCGATCGCGCCGGCCTCGAAGCCGCGCACGACATCCTCTTCGCGGGCGGCGCCACTCAGCACCAGCACCGGCGTCTCCGCGCTGAAGCGCTCGAGCAGGTCCCATCCACGGCCATCGCCGGCACGGACCTCAAGCACCACCAGGTCGGGGCGCTGCTCGACGTAGAGCTGTTCGCCGTGGACCACGTCGCTGCTGCGGGCGACCTGATAGCCTGCCGCCTCGAGTTGCGCAGCGAGGCGCGTCAACAGCGTCACATCGTCGTCTATAATCAGGATGGAAGCCAAACCACTGCTCCTGTGCAGGTGGGGGGAAGAGCGAAAGGTGACGAACCGCGAGCACAGCGCCGGCCTGTCACCGGTGGCGCGCGTGGTCGCCGCCACACAGGCATCGGCTGACTCGGGGCGCTATTATAGCACGGCCTATGCAGACACTGTACGACGTGATCGTTGTTGGCGCCGGCCACGCCGGCTGTGAGGCGGCCAATGCCGCAGCCCGCATGGGCTGCCGGACCCTGCTGCTGACGATTGACCTCGACAAACTGGCCCACATGTCCTGCAATCCCAGCATCGGGGGGCCGGCGAAGGGCCACCTGGTGCGCGAGATCGACGCCCTGGGCGGGCTGATCGCGCGGGTCACCGACCGCACCGCCATCCAGTTGCGCGTGCTCAACGAGAGCAAGGGCCCGGCGGTGCAGTCGGTGCGCGCCCAGTGCGACAAGCGCCTCTACGCCCAGGTGATGAAGGAGACACTGGAGCGTGTCCCGAACCTGGCCATCCGCCAGGCCATGGTCGAGCGGATCGTCCCGCTGCGCGGCGGAGACGACCAGGCGCCGCCGGGCGCGGCCTTTGCGGTTCTCAGCCACACTGGCTGGCGCTCCTACGCGAAGGCGCTGGTGCTGACCACCGGGACGTTTCTGCGCGGCCGGGCGATCACCGGCCAGGCGGTGTGGGGCGCCGGGCGTGCCGGCGAGGCGCCCGCCGTGGCCCTCGGCGAAGACCTGGCGACGCTTGGCTTCCCACTGGTGCGCCTCAAAACCGGCACGCCGCCTCGTGTCCACGCCGCCAGCATCGACTTTGCGCTGAGCGAGCTGCAACCGGGTAGCCCCACGCCGGTCTGGTTTGGCCACTACTACGAGGGCCACGACGCGCCACCTGTCCCGGCCTACCACGGCCCGCCCAACCCCGTCTACCCACAGCCCAGCCTGGACGGCTGGCGCCCGCAGCTACCCTGCTACCTGGTTCACACCACGCCGGCCTTTCACGAACTCATCCGCGCCAACCTCGACCGGGCGCCGCTCTTTTCCGGGGTGATCGAGGGAGTCGGTCCGCGCTACTGTCCGAGCATCGAGGACAAGATCGTGCGCTTCGCCGACAAGGAGCGCCACGGCCTGTTCCTCGAACCAGAGGGCTGGCACACCTCCGAGGTCTACGTGCAGGGCTGCAACACCTCGCTTCCCGAGGAGGTGCAGTGGGCCATGCTCCGGAGCATCCCGGCGCTGCGCCACGCCGAACTGATGCGCATCGGCTACGCCATCGAGTACGACGCGGTGGCGACCGGCGAGGTCGGCGCCGATCTCCAGGCGCGGCGGCTGCCGGGCCTGTTCCTCGCCGGCCAGATCAACGGTACGACCGGCTACGAAGAGGCCGCGGCCCAGGGCCTGATGGCCGGGATCAACGCCGCGCGCTACGTCGCCGGCGCGCCAGCCGTCATCCTACGGCGCGACCAGGCCTACATCGGGGTGCTGATCGACGACCTGGTGACCAGGGAGATCCGCGAGCCATACCGCATGTTCACCTCACGCGCCGAGCACCGGCTGTTGCTACGCGGCGATAACGCCGACCTGCGCCTCACCCCGCTGGCCCACGAACTGGGCCTGGTCGACGCGGGCCGCGCCGCGGCGGTGGAGCAGCGGCGCGCGGTCGCCGCGGCGCTGCGCTCGCGCCTGGCGGGCCACCGGCTCTACCCCTCGGCCGCGATCAACGGGGCGCTGGCGGCAGTGGGCATCGACCGGCTGAGCCAGCCCATGAGCGCCGCCGACCTGCTCGCCCGCCCGGCAGTGCGCTACCCGCAGCTACGCGCGGCGCTCGAGCTGCCCGAGGCGCCGGCCCACGTGGTGGAACTGGTCGAGGTGGAGTGCAAATACGGCGGCTACATCGCCCGCCAGCAGCGCGAGGTGGAGCGCCTGCGCAAACTGGAGGGCCGGCGCATCCCAGCGGAGTTCGACTACGCCACACTGCCCGGCCTGCGCAATGAGGCACGCCAGGTGCTCACCCGTTTCCGCCCGGCCACCCTCGGCCAGGCCGCGCGCCTCGCCGGGATCAACCCCGCCGACGTCGCGATCGTGCTCTTCGCCCTCGAACGCCTCGCCCCGCGCCAGCGAAACGGTCAAGACTTCGATGGTACAATACAGTAACTGCCCACTGCCGTAGCCCGAGGAGCCCCATGGATAGCGCCCTCCGCGAGGAACTTGTCACGCTGACGACTGAGCTGGTGCGCTTCGCGTCGATCGCCGACCGGCCGGATCAACTGGCGGCCTGTAGCGACTACGTCGCCGCGTACCTGAACAGCATCCCCGGGATCTTCGTCGAGCGGAGCGAGGCCGGCGGCAAACCGGCGATCGTCGCCACCCTCCACGCGACCCGTACCCCCGCACTGATGCTGAACGGCCACCTCGACGTCGTCGTGGGCCGCCCCGAGCAGTTCGTCCCCGTGGTGCGTGATGGGCGCATCTATGGGCGCGGTGCCCAGGATATGAAGGGCAGTTGCGCGGTGATGCTGCGCCTCCTGCGTGACCTGGCCGCCCACCCCGCGCGCCCCGATGTTGGCTTCCAGTTCGTCTGCGACGAGGAGATCGGCGGGGCCCAGGGCACCGGGCGCCTGCTCACCGAAGGCTGGCGCTGTGACTTTATGCTCTGCCTGGAGCCCACCGATATGGGCATCCTCTTCGCGCACAAAGGCGGCATGTGGGTCGACCTGCGCCTCCCCGGCCACCCGGCGCACGGCTCACGCCCATGGGACGGCCACAATCCCGTGCGTGACCTGGCGCACGGCCTCGTCGCGCTCGAGGCCCACTACCCCGTGCCCGCCGGCCCCCACGAGTGGCGCACTACCGTGACCCCGACCTTGCTGCACAGCGGGGCCGGCTCGCGCAACCAGATCGCCCCCGCGGTGCAGGCGACTTTCGACATCCGCTGGACCGGCGACGATACGCCTGAGCGTATTCTGGCAACCCTGAGCGCGTGCTTCCCCGGCAGCGAGGTGCTGGCGGTCGACAGCTGCATGCCGCTCTACACCGATCCCGAGCACCCCGCGGTGGGCCGCGTGGCCGAGTTGCTAGCCCAGCGCCTCGGGACGACGCCGCGCTTCTACCGCGAGCACTTCGCCACCGATGCGCGCTATTACACCAGCGCCGGCATCCCCGCGATCTGCGTTGGCCCCGTCGGCGCCGGCCTGCACGCCGACGATGAGTGGGTGAGCATCGACAGCCTGGTGGATCTCTACCACGTGCTGCTGGCCTACGCGACGACCTGAGCCGGCGAACTGGCTATGCTCTACGCGCTGCAAACTGTGCCTGGTCTCGGCACCCTCGCCTGGCGCGAGGCCGAACAGGTGCTGTCCAGCGGCCCCGCGCAGACGGCGCCGCGCCTGGTCGGGATCAAGGCCGTGCCGGGCCGCAACGACCTGGTGCTGATCGCCCATCAGGGCGGCCCGAAGCCGCTGCTCAGCCTGCGCCTGGCCGAAGACGTCTTCGTGGTTGCCGCCCGTGGCTATCGTATCGCCCCCGACGAGCGCGGCCTGCGCCAGATCTACGCCGCTGTGCGGGCCGCCGAGGACGTCGCACCGGCCCTGGAGGCCTGGCGCCGCCTGAGCGGGCTGCGCAAGCCCGGCGGTACGTTTCGCGTGATCGCGCGTACTGTCGGGCGCCAGCGCTACCTGCGCCGCGATGTGGGCCGCGCCGTGGCCGATGCGGTGCGCGAGGGCTGGCCCGGCACCTGGCGCCTGGTCGAGGACGATGGCGACCTCGAGGTCTGGGCCACGCTGGTCGAGCAGGAGTTGCTCTGTACGATCCGGCTCTCCGATGCCAGCATGCGCCAGCGGGGCAAACTGCGCCACCTGCCGGCCTCGCTGCGCCCGGCGCTCGCGGCAGCCATGGTTGCGCTGACCGACCCGGCCCCTGAGGATGTCTTCCTCGACCCGATGGCCGGCGCCGGCACCATCCTGGTGGAGCGCGCCGCCGCCGGGCCCTTCGCCGAGCTCCACGGCGGTGACCTGAACAGCGAGGCGGTCAACGCGATGCGCGAGAATCTGCGTGGCGTGAAGGGCCGCATCGTCACCAGTCGCTGGGATGCGCGCCGGCTGCCACTGGAGGACAGCAGCGTGGACAAGGTGGCGGTCAACCTGCCCTTTGGCAAGCAGGTCAGCAACGAGGCCGAACTACCCGACCTTTACCAGGCCGTACTGGCGGAGATCGCGCGCGTGCTGCGCCCCGGCGGTCGCCTGGTGGCGCTCACCGGCGATACGCGCCTGCTCGAACAGGCGCGTAACCGCGCTGCCCGAAACCTGCGCCCCGGCCCGCGCCAGCGCGTGATCGTCCTCGGCCAGCCCGCCGTGATCTGTGAGTATACGCGGCTATGATGCGGCCGGTCGCCTGCGGCGGTGGGAACCAGGACTACGTCAACGTCCGGTTGATCGTCCGCGCTGTGGGCGTCAACGCCCCGGCTCCTGGTGCGCATGCCACCTGCGTGGCCGGTCGCGCCCGCACAGACGGGCGTCGCAGCGGCGAGCCCGCGGCGTCCGTCGCCGGGCGGACGACGTTGACGGGGCCCTGGGTGAGAATGAGAGGCGTTGCGCCGCGCCGACGACGTTACTCACGGAGGCAGCCTCAGGCGAAGACCACGTACTGGCGCAGGAAGGCATCGAGCGCGCTGTAGTAGCGCTCGATCGTCTCGCTGCGGCGCCAGCCATGGCCCTCGCCGGGGAAGAGGTGGTAGACGTGGGGCACGCCGCGCCGGCGCAGCGCCGCGACGATGGCCTCTGCCTGACCTGGTGGTACCACGCGGTCGTCCTCACCCTGGAAGATCGCGAGCGGGGTCCGCAGGTGCTCGGCGTGGAAGAGCGGTGAGCGCTCCCGGTAGCGCGCGGCAGCCTCGGGCAGTGGCCCGACCAGCCAGTCGGTGTAGTGGGCCTCGAACTTGTGCGTCTCGGCCGCGAGGCTGAAGAGGTCGGTCACCGCGTAGAGACAGACGCCCGCCCGGAACAGCTCGGGCGCCTGGCAGAGCGCCTCGAGCACCGTGTAGCCCCCCGAGCTCGCGCCCATGATCACCAGCCGCTCAGGGTCGGCCAGGCCGGCCGTAGCGAGATAGCGCGCCCCGGCGATGGCATCGGCCACGTCGAGCACGCCCCAGCGCTCGCGCAGGGCCTGCGCATAGGCGCGGCCATAGCCGGTGCTGCCACGGAAGTTCACCTCGAGCACAACGTAGCCGCGCGTGGCGAGGAACTGCACCTCAGCGCCGTAGGCGGCCACCGCCTGGCCGGTAGGGCCGCCGTGCACGCGTACCACCGCTGGCGGGCGCGGGCCGCTGGCCCCCGGCATGTAGCCGGGCGGCAGGTAGAGCATACCGTAGATCGTGCCGCCCTCCGGCGCCGGCCAGGTCACCGGCAGGGCGCTGGCCAGCTGCGCCGCGGGCACCAGCTCGCCCGAACTGCGCCGCAGGATGCGCGTCTGCTGGCCATCGGCCAGCATCACCCGCGGCGTGATCGCGGGCGATGAGGCAATGCCGACCAGCGCGTCGCCAGTGGGCGAGGCCGCGGGCTGCGTGAACCAGCTGTAGCCCTCGCCGTCGCTGAGCGGCTGCGGCGGCCCACCGGCCACCGGCTGCACCCAGACCCGCCGCTGACCGCCCTCGGCGCGCAGGTAGTAGAGCCGGCGGCCATCGCGCCCCCAGGCGAGGGTGCGCATGCCCTGGGCCCAGGCCGGCTGGCCGTGCTCAGCGGCGCCATCGGTGAGCCGGCGGTGGCTCCCCGTCGCCATGTCGTACAGGTAGATCTGCCACCAGCCGTCGGCGTCGGAGACATAGGCGAGCCAGGCGCCATCGGGCGAGAAGACGGGCTGGAAGATGCTGGTCGCCGGACCGCCAGCGATGACCCGTGCGGCGCCTAGCTGCGGCGTCGCCCCGCCATGCTCAAGCTCGGCCAGATAGAGCAGACTGCCGTCCCAGGGCATCTGCGGGTGGTCCCAGGCCACGTAGCTCACCAGGTTGCCGGAGGGATGCCAGCCCGGCCACATGTAGAAGTCGTGGCCGGTGGCCAGGCGCTGCGGCCACTGGCGACCCTCGGCATCCACGAGTGCGACACAATCCGTGCCCTCGTAGCTGTGGACAAAGAGCAGCCAGCGCCTATCGGGGGAGCAGGCCGGCGCGGCGGCGGCGCCGAAGGCCGGGCTCAGCGGGCGGGGCCGCCCGCCGCTGAGACTCTGGCGAAACAGCCGGCCCGTGGCGCCGTCAATAAAGAAAACATGGCCGTCCGCGACGGTGAAATCGCCGCCGCCGTAGCCAACACGCCCCCGCACCGCCATATCGCCCGGCGTCAGCTCACGGGGCGCGTCGACGCCAGCCGTATCGGCGCACCAGAGGCTGCCACGACCATCACGCGCCTCGAGCCAGACCACGCGCCGCCCGTCGCTGTCCCACTGCACATCATCAAGCCGCAGCGCGGCGGCCATGGCGCGGGGCGTCAGGGGACTGGACCAGAGCCCGAAGGGCGGGTTGGTGCTCATCGGCTACCTGCTGGCGGTCGGCTGGGCGGCCAGCCACCAGGCAAAATGGGCCCACGGCTGCGCAGGGTAGACAAACTGCGGGCGCAACGGGTTGATGCGCACCGGGAGCACCGCTCCCTCGCGTAGCTGACCGACGCCGTCCTCCTCGACGAGCCAGGGGACGATCGCCTCGTAGGGCCGCCCATTCGGTGGCTGCACCCAGAGCACCAGCTTGAGCTCGGCGGCGCGCATCAGGATCTGGCGCTTCAGGTTGCCGTGCTGCGCGATGCGCAACACCTCGGCCTGGGCCGGCACCGCGGTGGCCAGGTCGGCCTGGATGCGCTGCTGGAGGCGGCGGCCACGCTGTTCGAGCCGGTGCAGCACGAGGCATACCGGCGCGAACAGGACGCCAGCCAGGATGGGGATGGTCTGGAACACGACACGATCAGTCGGCACGGGGAGCACGCGGCCGTCGGCGGCGTTGACACAGCGATAGCGCAAACCGTGAACGCGCGGTTCCGGCTCGAGGACGCCGTCACAAACGAATGGGCCGGCCACCCGCCCCAGGTCGGGGACGATGGTGAGGCCGATGGTGCCGAGGACGAAGCCGAGAACCAGGCAGATGAAGAGGCGGCTGATCATGGGTGGCTCCGCGGGTGAAGCTAGTGCAGTTCCAGGCGACCTGTTCGGGCATCAGCGCGACCTCGACCGTGTCCAGCTGCGCCGCGCCCAATCTACCATCGCAAATCTGCAATCTGCAATCGCACTAGTGGTCGGCTCGGGCCGTTGTCCAGCCCTTACAGCTATGGTACCAACTTGCCATTACCGGCACAAGGGCACGCCGCAGGAAATTGCGTGCGCGTTGGCACAATGTATGGGCAACGCCTCACCCGCGTGTGGTGTCAGGCCATGAACTGGTAGTACTGTCCCCGGTAGTAGAGTAACGGCCCGCCGGCGTCATCGGCACGCCGCAGCGCCTCCACCCGGCCGATCACGATCAGGTGGTCGCCGCCGTCGAGCACCCGATCGATCGCGCAGACGAGCGACGCCATACTCGCGGCCAGGATCGGCGTGCCCGCCAGTTCATCGAACCGGGGTGCCAGGGCGGGATCGGGGCGGCCGGCAAAGTGGCGCGAGAGCGCCTCCTGGTCGGCCCGCAGGATATTCACCGCGAAGCGCTCCGCCTCGACGATCAGACCGGCCATGCGCGCTCGCCGGTCGATGCACACCAGGAGCAGCAGCGGCTCCAATGAGACCGAGGTCACCGCGTTCGCGGTCATGCCACGGGTCTCCTCGCCGGAGCGGGCGGTGATCACCGTCACCCCGGTGGCAAACAGGCCCATGGTGGCACGAAACTCACGCTGGTCAATACTCACTGTCCACCTACGTCCTTATTTTCAAAAGTTCGTTCTTTCTTAATTATGCGCCAGGTTTGCGATTTTGTCGCCCGCATGCACCGAAAGCGCCAGGATACGCCTGGCGCTTCGCGGAGTGATGGGGTGACGATCGGGTTGGCGCATGTCCGGGGCGTCGGGCTTTCAGGGGTAGCGTTTCTGGCGGATGGCGTCCTGATGCGCTGCTTGCCCTCACCCCCCTCCCCCCCTCTCCCAGCCTGGGAGAGGGGGGTATGTTGTTGGCGTTGCGG
>JACAEO010000017.1 GCA_013388805.1 Chloroflexota bacterium | reverse complement strand
GCTGGCGCACCGCAACGCCAGATTCTGGCCCCCTCCCCCTCCAGGGGAGGGGGTAGGGGGGTGGGGTATGCGGGGCCTGGGGGCGCACCTCCCAAAAACCCTCCACCTGAGCGAGGTTGGGAGGGGGCCGTGCCGCGCGCAGCGCCGTATGTGCTCAGATGGCGTCCTGATGCGCCCCGCGCGGCACCCGGCGGGTCGGTTTACCGCGGCGCACCTCGGCGGGACCACGAGGGACGGTGATCCAGAGCAGGGCGGTCATCAGCAGCGCCGAGGCGAGGCACCACATGCAGGTCGCCCCGATCACGAAGGGCTCGAGGAAGGTGAGATAGATCGAGAACAGCGTCCCGGCGAAGGCCATGATCGGCAGGGCCAGGCCCGCCCAGTGGGCCGCGGGGCCGCTGCCGAAGCGCTGCAGCGCCCAGGCGACCAGCACGGCACCGAAGCCGAACACCCCGAGCACACCGATCGGCAGCACGCCAAACAGCCGCGCATAGGGGCTCTGCTGCACGGTGTTGCAGTCGCCCAGCGGGCCACAGACCGCCGCTCCGCCGTTCAGTTCGACGAAGGCCAGGTAGGCCGCAACGGCCATGCCGGCCAGGGCCAGCAGCGGCACGGCGCGCCTGCGCCAGCCAGTGAGCGGGCGGTCAAACGGTGGCTGGGTGCGAAACAGCACGGCGACCACCGAGACGATCATCCCGAGCAGCACGATCAGGGCCAGGCTGTTGGCGAGCGGGTCGCGCTGGAAGGGGCTGAGGGCCGGCGGCGGGGTGGTCGTCGCCCCAGCGCCGACGGCGGCCTCCAGGCCGGGGATGGCGGGCCAGCGATTGCCCCCGGCGGCGAGGGTAGTCTCGATCAGACCGGGGAGCTGCGCCGGGATCTCGGCGCTACCCACCAGCACCGTCTCGTCCATGATCAGGGTCGGCACACCGAGCCGGTCGTCGGCGATAGCAAAGGCGGTGATCGCCGAGCGGTAGAGCGCCTGACCGTCGGGCCGGGTCACGTCCACCATTGCGACGGCCAGCTGCTCACCATAGCGCGACTGGAGCGGCGGCAGCACCTCGTCGATCACCACATGGCAATGCGGGCAGGTTGGCGAATAGAACAGCACCGCGTGGGCCACCGGCGCAGCCGCCGCGGCGACAGCGCCGTGCAGCAGCACAATCAGCGCGATGATGAGGGCGAGCAAGGGACGGCGCTGGTTGGGAAGGAGGTCTGGCATAATGTGGGTGCTCCATGTGCTACATCGTCCTGATGGTCGGGCTCACGTTCCGGGCAGCGTCCGCTGCTGGGGTGCAACGCCGGAGGCGGGTGTACGACCATTGTAGCAGGCCCACTGCCCCGCAACGGGCATCCGGCGAGCTGGCAAGCTCAGAGTTCACGGTTTATAACCACAGGTTAAGGCAGGGGAAGCAGGTGGAAGACTATCCACCCAGAGGAATGGCAATCGCGACCATCAGCGCAGCGACGATGACCAGCAACAGGCCCGACAGCCAGGGGTTGGAGTCGGTGTAGATGCCCCAGCGGTAGCCGGCCAGAAAGAGGACGAGCGCCGAGACCAGGTTCGACACGCGAATCGCCAGTTCGAAGTTGTGACGGAGCAGGATGAGCGGCAGCAGCGAGGGAATGACCGAGACGACCGCCACGATGATCGAGCCGAGGGCGCCCATGAAATCCTCGCGGCGCAGGCTGATCCGGGGCGGCGAGGGCTGGCTCTGGCGGAGATGGCTGAGGATGCTCTGATAGAGCAGCTGCCGTTCGGCGTCACTGATGATCGGATCAAGCACATAGTCCAGCTCGTCCGCGATCACCGTGCGGCCGGCCTGATCGTCCTCGGCGTGCTTGATCTGGGCGATAAACTGATAGCGCTCGCTGCGCTGAAACAGCTCCAGCAGCACATACATCACCCCGTCGATCAGGCCCCAGGCCAGAATAGCGCCCAGCGCCGCAATGGCAAATTCGAGCACATAGCCCTCGGTGACCGGCCCGGCGCTAGCGCCGCTGGTAATGCGCACGGCGAGGGTGAAGGTCAGCAGGACCAGGACACTGTAGATCGCCTCGGACAGCACATCGATCGGGTCGAGCAGCCGTTCGAACAAGCCACCACTGGGCAGCCTGGGCGCAACGCGGGCCCGGCGCCGGGAGTGCAGACGACCAGTCATGGCAGGTGTTGCCGCCACATCGTGCGACGGCCCCCTCAGCAACGGACAACACACCAGATGGACGAGCGGGCAGGCCGGTGCGAACGATTGTTCGCCCCGGCCTGCCCGTGATCGCCGGTCGAGGCGATCGCCCCGACTCACGCCGGGGGATGGATTGCCAGACGATTCCGTGCGCTACTCGGCGCCGAAGAGCTCCTGCAGCTTCGCCTCCTGCTCCTTGGAGAGGTTGCTGGCGATGAGTTCGGCGCTGACACCCTGCATCTCCTCTTTCACCCGATCGAGCACAGCATTGGCGCTCATCAGGAACAGAGCCGACGAGCCGGGGGTTACCCTGGTCTGCACTTCTTTGATAAAGTTGTCGTCGATGCCGATGTCGGCCATTGAGCCCGAGAGCGCACCAACCGCTGCGCCGATCGCCGCGCCAAGGAAGGGCATGAAGAAGATCAGACCGAAGAGCATACCCCAGAAGGTGCCGGTCAGCGCACCGGCGCCGGCCAGGTTGTAGAGCTGACGGGTCTTCGGCTTCTTCTTCTCAGCGGGCCAGCTGACGATCGCCGCGTCCAGCACGGTGATCAACTGGCGCTTCTGCAGATCCTGCAGCTTGTCGAGGATCTGCTCGGCGCCGTCCGGGGAGTCGAACTTGAAGACGGTCAGGGTGGCCATGGTTCACCTCTTCTTAATGACGTGCCCACAATGATGAATGCGCACGGTTCAGCAGATGGCGTCAGCTCGCCGCGCCAGCACAGCTCCAACGGGGAGCGGCGACCAACGCAGCCCCTGCCGGAGGAACGATCACACGGCGGTGGACGCGCCAGCACGCATCACGCTTACGCCTTATGACTATACCACACCGGCGGGCGGTGGCATCATTCAAAAAGGAGTATCTTCCACTTGCACCGATCGCTGCGGGGGCCGTTGCCGGCGCGATGATCGGCGGGAGACCGCGCGCGCCCTGACGCGCAGCACATGCTCCATTTTGGATGAAGCGCGGCGTGCCGAGCAACGTATAATGATCAGCGGCGACAGCGATGCCTGCGGGCGCGATGGAAGGAGGATCGTGATGGAGATTGTGGTAACGAGCGCTGACCTGCTGCGCGAGCCGTCCGACCTGGCGGTGCTCGCCTGCCTGGAGCACACGCCACTGCCGGCGGAGCTCGCCACCCTGATCGAGGGTGCCGACTTCAGCGGCAAGGCCAGACAGCAGCGCTTGCTCTACCCGCGCGGGATGGTTGCTCCGAAGCGCGTGCTGCTGCTGGGCCTGGGCACGGCCGAGAAGCTCACAGCCGACAGTCTGCGCCAGGCGGCGGCCACGGCGACGCGCCAGGCCCAGGAGCTGCAGGTTGACCGGCTGAGCGTCGGGCTCAACGGCGACCTGGCGCTGGCCCCCACGCTGATCGGCCAGGCCCTCGCCGAGGGCCTCGCGCTGGGCGCCTATCGCTTCCAGCGCTACCGCAGCGAGCTGAGCGCCGAACAGAAGTTCGCCGTCGCGGGCGCCACCATCGTCGCCACAGCCAATGCCGAGGCCCTGCAGGCGGGTGCCACCATCGGCCAGACGATCGCCCGCGGCGTGACCTACGCCCGCGATCTGGTCAACACGCCACCCAATGACCTGCCGCCCGCCGCCCTCGGGGAAGCGGCCATTGCCATGGGCCAGCGGCTGGGCCTCACGGTCACTGTGCTGGACAAGGCGCAGTTGATCGCGGGGGGCTTCGGCGGGGTGCTGGCCGTGGGTCAGGGCTCGGCCAACGAGCCGCGCTTCATCGTGATGGAGTACGGTACGGCCAGGGAGGGCACAGCGACGATCTGCCTGGTCGGCAAGGGGCTCACCTTCGACTCGGGTGGGCTCTCGATCAAGCCGGCGGACGCGATGACGACGATGAAGTCGGACATGAGCGGCGCAGCGGCCGTGTTTGGCACGCTGCAGGTGGTGGCCGAGCTACAACTGCCGTTGCACGTCGTGGGGATCGTGCCTGCGGCCGAGAACATGCCCAGCAGCACGGCCTTCCGCCCCGATGACGTGATCACGACGCTGAGCGGCAAGACCGTCGAGGTGATCAACACCGACGCCGAGGGCCGCATCGTGCTCGCCGATGGGCTGCACTACGCCCAGCGGTACAGGCCTGCCGCGATCATCGAGCTTTCGACGCTCACCGGCGCGATCGTGATCGCGCTGGGCGCCCACGCGATCGGCATGATGGGCACCAGCCAGGAACTGGCCGATCGCATCAGCCGCGCCGGCGAGGCCAGCGGCGAGCGGGTCTGGCAGTTGCCGCTGTGGGACGAGTATCGCGAGATGATCAAGAGCGAGATCGCCGACATGAAGAACATCGGCGGGCGCCCGGCCGGCTCGATCACCGCGGCGGCCTTTCTCGCCAACTTCGTGGGCGACTATCCTTTCGTGCATCTCGACATCGCCGGGACGGCCTTTGCCGAGAAGCCGACAAAGCCCTACGACACACCCGGCGCCACCGGGGTTGGCGTACGCTTGCTCAGCGCGCTGCTCAGGAGCTACGCCGAGTAACGGTGCTCAGGATGCGGTGTTTGGCTTAAACCACTACGTTCGCTTGCTGTGGTCAACTGCCTTGAGGATCTTCAGGTTCAGCACAATGAAGCGCCAGAGCTGGTAGGGCCGGCAGCGCATCCAGAAACGATCGCGGTTCGTGATCTCCATCGTGGCCTCCTACTCGGGAATGATCTGCCAGCCCGGGCGGGCCTTGAACTTGTACATAAAGGTCTCGTGGACCAGGCGTTTCATCCAGGCGCCGCTCGTGCCCAGCTCCATGTGCGTGACAAACAGGTCGCGCCCGGTACCGTTCGGGTAACGGCGGTGGTCGGGCACCACCGGGTACATGATGATCGTTGCCGCCTCGCCGTCCCAGAGTGAGTCGCCCATCGAAGCGACACAGACGGCGAACATCTCGGACATGCGCTCGTGGTGGGCCAGCCGGTCGCCGTTGATCAGGTTGGCAATATTGAGCGCGGCGACCCGCCCGATGACCCCGGAGATCATGCCGGTGCGCGGCGGCGCGGCGGTGATGTTCAGACCACTCGGGGTGATGTGAGGCACCGAGATCGGTCCCGGCGGGGCGAAGGCGATCCCGGCGGCGAAGATGTTCGGATAACTCGGGTTCTGGTAGGTCGCCGGCCAGGCTCCCGGCTGCTCACGCAGGGCGGCATAGTCGAGGCCATAGGTTGCATCGACTTTGACCAGGCCGGCGGCGTTGACCAGCTTTGCCGAGACGTCGCTGCCGTCGGCGCCGAGATAGGCGATCGGCTGGCCAGTGAACTGCGGGATGAGCATCGCGAAGTCGTAGGCCGTCTCACCCTCGTGCCCCTGGTAGTCCTCCCAGTAGATCCGCTGCTCATCAACCGCGCGCACCCCTTTCTGGACCTCGGCGCGGATGCCGTAGTCGTTGTAGATCGCCGTAATGAACTCCTCGCTCGAGGTGAGGCGCCCCCGGTAGCGGGCGTGCAGACCACCAACGCCGAAGTCACCGAGCGCAGGTTCGTTCGAGAGATAGATCAACTCGGCGCGATGGCGCAGATGGCGCCTGGCCAGGTCCTTGTGGATGTTGGAGATGTACTCGAGGGCTGCGCCCTGACAGGTGGCCCCGGGGTGGCCAGTGCCGACCACAAAGGTCAGCCGCTCGCCCTGTTCGAGGCGGCGCACCTGCGCCAGGTAGCTGTCCCGGGCCGCCACGGCGTGATCGAGCGTACAGATCGAGACCGTATGGCCTGTCTCCGGGCCGAGGCCAGGGGTCGCCGCGAAGTTCAACTTCGGCCCGGTCGCGATCAGCAGGTAATCGTAGTCCAGGCGGAGTGGCCCACCCCGATTGGCCGGGCTAACCAGGACGTAGCGCTCGTCAGGGTGCACCTCGGTCACCCGGCCCACGACCAGGGCGATACCCTTGCGGTCATAGACCGGCTTGAGCGCAATGGTGGTCCGCTCAGGCGCCATGTGGCCAATCCCGACCCAGACCCAGGAGGGGACGAAGCCGAAGTAGTCGTAGCGATTGACGACAGTGATCTCGTGCTGCTTGCCGAGCTGCGCTCGCAGGTAGAGCGCGGCGGTGTGACCGGCAAAGCCAGCCCCGACGATGACGACGCGTGCCATCCTGACACCTCCTTGTGGCAGCCTTCTGCGGGCGAGGTGCGCGGCAGTGTGGGGGCCCACAGCTCCGAATTTGCGATTAGATGCGTGGATGGCAAGGCACGTTACAGACAGAAGCCCGGCTGCACGGATGTGTTTGCCGGCAGCACGGTGGTCGCCTACAATAGCGCCACAAGCGGCCTGCGGAGCCGCAGCGGCAGCCCGGCGCGAGGCTGGTCACACAGCAGATCGGCGCCCCAGATGCAAAGGAAGACGCGATGCACTACCTGCTAATCTACGACCTGGCTCCCGACTACCTGGAGCGACGCGTGCCGTTGCGTGCCGAGCACCTGGCACTGGCATGGGCCGCCCACGATCGCGGCGAGCTCATCCTCGCCGGCGCGCTGGCTGAACCGATCGATAGCGCCGTCTTGCTCTTCAAGGGCGATTCGCCAGCAGTGGCTGAGCAGTTCGCCCGAGCTGATCCCTACGTCCATCACGGTCTGGTGCTGAGCTGGCGGGTCCGCCCATGGACGACAGTCGTGGGCGTGGATGCAACCACCCCGACCCGCTGATCGCCACTGACACGGGCGACCCCGGGCACGCCGCGGCGTGCCGCGGGGTGGCGCGGGCGCCACGGGGCGCCGGGGCGCCGCGGGACGCGGG
>JACAEO010000116.1 GCA_013388805.1 Chloroflexota bacterium | reverse complement strand
CCCCTGGCAGGGGAGGGGGTAGGGGGGTGGGGTATACGAGGCCTGGGGGCGCAACGCCCAAAAACCCTATACCTGAGAGCTCCCGCCATCCACCTGGGAAGCGGAGGCTTTTATTAGCACTCCAACGCGGGATGCACCATTCAGGCGTCGTTGCCGTCATCGCTCATCGTGACGCCATGTGCGGCAATCTGCAATCCAAAATCTGCAATCGGAAATGGTATTAGACACGCACGGCGTCAGACGGCACTGGAAAACCCTGGCAGAAGGCCTGCACTTCGGCAGCGACCCGATCCTGGACGGCTGGGTCGTTGATCTGTTCGAGCACCTCGACGATCCAGCCGGCGATGCGCTCCATTTCGGCTTCGCGCATACCGCGCGTGGTCACCGCGGGCGTGCCGATGCGGATGCCCGAGGTCCGCACCGGCGGCTGGGGATCATCGGGGATGGCGTTCTTGTTGACCGTAATATGCGCCCGGTCAAGGGCCTTCTGGGCCTGGGCCCCGGTGATGCCGAGGCCGCTCAGGTCGGCCAGCATCAGGTGATTATCGGTGCCGCCGCTGATCAGCTTGATACCACGCCGGGTGAGACCCTCGGCGAGCGTCCGGGCGTTGCGGCGGATCTGGGCGGCGTACTGCTTGAACTCGGGGCGCAGCGCCTCGCCAAAGGCGACCGCCTTGGCGGCGATCACGTGCATCAGCGGCCCGCCCTGCGTCCCGGGGAAGACCGAGGAGTTGATCGCCTTCGCCAGGTCTTCTTCCATCAGGATGAGGCCGCCGCGCGGGCCGCGCAGCGTCTTGTGGGTGGTGGTGGTGATCACATGGGCGTGGCCCACGGGCGAGGGATGCTCGCCGGCGGCTACCAGGCCCGCGATGTGCGCGATGTCGGCCATGAGCAGCGCGCCGACCTCGTCGGCGATCTGGCGCATCCGGGCGAAGTCGATGATCCGCGGGTAGGCGCTGGCCCCCGAGGTGATCAGTTTCGGGCGCACCTCGCGTGCCTTGCGCAGCAGGTCGTCGTAGTCGATCTGGCCACTGGCCGGATCGACGCCATAGAACTGCACGCGGTACCACTTGCCCGAGAAGTTGACCGGGCTGCCGTGGGTGAGGTGGCCACCGTGATCGAGACGCATGCCGAGGATCGGGTCGCCCGGCTGCAGCAGCGCGGTAAAGACGGCGATGTTGGCCTGGGCGCCGCTGTGGGGCTGCACATTGGCCGCCCGGGCGCCAAAGAGCTGCAACGCCCGGTCGATCGCCAGCTGCTCCACCATGTCGACGAACTCACAGCCGCCGTAGTAGCGCTTGCCGGGCAGCCCCTCGGCGTACTTGTTGGTGAGGATGGAGCCCTGCGCCTCCATCACCGCCAGGCTGGTGTAGTTCTCGCTGGCGATCAGTTCCAGGCCGTCGCGCTGGCGGCGCGCCTCCTGCTCGATCGCCGCGGCTATTTCGGGGTCGGACGCGCGTAGATGGTCCAGCATGGCTCCTCCTTGTCTATGGCGCCGGGTAGCCGGTTCCGGCAAAGACGTTCGTGACGGCCCTGGCGAGGAGATCGCCACGGGCGTTGATGTCGGCCACCTCGATGGTGACCAGGCGCCCGCCCTGGTCGGGCAGGTCGAAGTCGATCGCGAAGTCGACGGGTTGGCCGGGCAGCCCACGCACGACGGCGCTGAAGGTTGTGATCAGCCCGCCGCGCCCATCGAAGACGCTGACGATCAGGTCGCCCTCGGAGGGGAAGATCGCGGTGCGGCCCCGGAGTTGCACCCGGGTGCCGACGCGGCTGCCGCTCGCCGGCTGGTCGATGCTGATCTGCTGAGCGGTGGTGGGGGCGTAGCGCACCGCGCGCTGCGCGCGGGCGATCACCCCGCCAGTCCCGGGATCAACCTCGCTCAACTCGATCATCAGGTTGTTGCCGCGGGGCGCCGTGTAGGCGATAGCGTGTGAGAAGCTCAGGCCATTGACCTGAAAGCTGCCGCGGGCCAGTTCGGCGCCGTCTGGTTCCACGACGCGGAATTGCAGGCTCCCGCCGGCGACCGGGCGTGTGATGCGGCCCTGCAAGCGGACGGGGCTGCTGACCGTGGCCCCCTCGACCGGCTCATCGATCAGGATCTGCTGGCTGGGGATGGGGAGCGGGGTCGGCGTTGGCGGGGGGGTGGGTGGGGTCGCCTGGCGCAGGTCGCGGCCGAGCAGGCCGAGCAGAATATCAAAAGGCGGGCGATTCTCGGGGTGGTACTCCATACGCCGGCGTTCGAAGTACTGGACGGTGTAGGTCTGCCCCTCGATCGTTTCGCTGATCTGGTCGGTGACGGGGAAGCCGAAGCGGGCCAGCCCACCATTGCGCTCCCAGAACGAGCGGAAACCACCACAGAGGTAGTAGCCGGTCTCGGCGAACGCGCGGCAGCCGGGCACCTGGCCACCGAGGGGGCGGAACTGCCACGGGCGACCCTGGCGCTCCAGGTATTCGACGCCGAGGCGTCCCGCCAGCACACCCTGGTTCTGCGCCGTGTGGTCCTCCAGGCGATCGCGCTCAAACCACTGGACGGGGCCGGTCCAGTTCTCGACCGTCTCGGTCTGCAGCGGCGAGATCGGGAAGCCAAAGACGGGCAGGCCGCCATTCTGCTCCCAGTAGCGGCGGATGGGCCCGCTGATGCAGTAGCCGGTCTCGGGGAAGCACCGCTGGTTGCCCTGGGCCGCGAGGTCGGCGGCAGGCAGCAACCCCAGGGTCAGCAGGGCGAGGATCAGCAGGAGCGGGGCTCGTCGCATACGGTCCTCCGTGGCGCCGTGGCAGAGCGCGGGCCGGGTGGTGCGCCTGGGTCAATAGCCCACAGCTTTATCGACGATATTGAGCAGTGGCGCGCCACCCTGAAAACGGCGCAGGTTCTCGAGGAACAGCGCGATCTGCCGTTCGTGCATACGCGGCGAATTGGCCGTGGCGTGGGGTGTAATTGTGACGTTCGGCAGCCGCCAGAGCGGATGCTCGGGCGGCAGTGGCTCCTGTTCGAAGGTATCGAGCGCCGCACCGGCGATCTGGCCAGCACGCAGGGCGGTCAGCAATGCCCCCTCATCGACGATCGGACCGCGGGCGATGTTGACCAGGTAGGCCGTGCGGCGCATCGCGGCGAAGGCCGCCGCATCGACCATGCCGCGCGTCTCCGGGGTGAGCGGGGCCGCCACGACCACGACGTCGGCGGCGGGGAGCAGCGTGCGCCATGCGTCCGGCCCCACCACCCGTTCAACGCCGGGCAGTGGCCGGGGCGTACGCCGGCTCCCCCAGACCCGCATACCAAAGGCGCTGGCGCGGCTGGCGATCGCCTGGCCGATGCCGCCCAGGCCCAGGATCAGCAGCGTGCGCTCAAAGAGCTCCTGCGGCGCCAGTTCGCGATCCCAGCGCCGCTCAGCCTGGGCGGCGCGGTAGCCGGCCAGCTGCTTGACCTGGCTGAGCAGCAGGGCCAGCACAAACTCGGCGATCGGGATGGCGTGCACCCCGGCGCTGTTGGTGAGCGTGATGTCGCGCTCGAGCACCAGCGGGATGAGCAGATGGTCGACGCCGGCACTGGGCGTGTGCAACCAGCGCACCGTCGGCGCGGCAGCCAGCACCTGCGCAAGAATCGAGCGGTCGGTCCACCAGCGGAAGTAGGCCACCGCGCCGCCCGGGTCGCGATCGAAACTGCCCGTCGCATCGACCCACACGCAGTCCAGGCCGGGGGGCAAGTGCGGGGCGAGTCGTTCACGGACCTGGGCTGGCAGGATGAGCTTCATGGTCAGGCTACCGACTCCCCGGGCTTGAGCGCGATCACCTCGGTGGCGACGCCGAACTCCTGGCAGGCCGCGACCAGCGCATCCGAGGTGCCGCTCAGGATCGGGAAGGTGGCGAAGTGCTCGGGGATGGCGTAGCGGGCGCCGATCAGCTTCAGCGCATAGGCGGCCTGGCGCGGGTCCATCGTGAAATGGTCGCCGATCGGCAGGATCACCAGCTCGGGCTTGTAGAGCTCACCGATGATCTGCATATCCATGGTGACACAGGTATCGCCGGTATGATAGAGGGTAAAGCCATTGCTGAAACGTAGCACATAGCCCGCCGGTGCGCCCAGGTTGATGATCTGGCCGTTCTCGTAGAAGGTGCTGGAGTGATGGGCGACGGTGAGCGTGGCGCGCACATCGGCGACTGTAACGGTGCCGCCCATGTTGAAGCCGATCAGTTGCTCGCTCGGGCAGCCCTTGCCCTCCAGGTAAGGCACCATGTCAAACTGGCAGACGACGGTGGCCCCGGTGTCTCTGGCAAGCACCAGCACATCGCCAATGTGGTCGAAGTGGCCGTGGGTCACAAAGATCGCCGCCAGGTCCTGGCGGACACGGGCCTTGAGCGGCTCCGGGCAGGCGGGGTTGCTGTCCACCCAGGCATCGATCAGGATGCCCTTGCCCTCAGGCGTCGTCAGATGAAACGTTCCATGGCCGACCCAGGTGATCGTCACGTTTTTGCCGAGCGTGGTCACAGCTGCCTCCTTATGCCATTTCAGATTGCAGATTGCAGATTGCCGCAACGGTGTTGCAATGAGCGCTGGCGGGAGTGCGTATGCGGCTTGTTCAATGCTCATTGATGTTACGCCTGCCATCTGACGGGCTGTGGATCGCAGTCACATCCGGATGTAACAAGTATAGCATATGGGTCCGCCCGGGTTGACAGGCGGGCGAAGCGGGGTATAATGAAATACCCCGTGGGGGTACCCTGCGGCGTGAGGTGTGTACGTATCGGGCGAGCCATGGCCCGTGGAGGAGGACGAGGATGGCGAAGCCGATTGTCGTGACCGACGCGGATTTCGAGCAGTCGGTGCTCCAGTCCGACAAGCCGGTGGTGGTCGATTTCTGGGCGCCGTGGTGTGGCCCCTGTCGGGTGATCGCGCCGATCCTCGACAAGCTGGCCGGGGAGTACGAGGGCCGGCTGACCATCGCCAAGATCAACACTGATGAGGAGATCCAGCACGCGAGCCGCCTGGGTATCCAGGGCATCCCGACGTTGATCATCTTCAAGGACGGCAAAGAGGTCGGGCGTCTGGTCGGTTCTCGCTCCGAGACCCAGTACCGCGAGGTCTTCGATAAGGTACTGGCCTGAGCAGCTGGTTCAGGAGCGGCGCCCGGGCGGGCGTCGCTCCTGGGCATGAAGCGGGTCTGACGCATGGCCCAGGGAGGTTGTAATGGCCGAGCCACATCCATCGCCCGTACGAACCCTCTCGCCAGGGCACCGCGAGGACGTGCTGTTGCGGCTGCGCCGGATCGAGGGGCAGGTGCGGGGGATCCAGCGGATGATCGATGAGGGCCGGGATTGCCGCGAGATCGTGACCCAGGTGGCGGCGATCCGCTCGGCGCTGACGAGTGTGAGCAGCCAGGTGCTGCAGTGTTATGCCCACAACTGCCTCGACGACGCGGAGGTGCCGCGCGATCAGACGATCGCCGAGCTGATCGAGCTCTTTCAGGGATGCCGATGAGCCAGGAGCCCCCCTGCCGGATCGGCACGACGCCCGCTGACCTGGCGCGTGAAGCCGAGCGCGCCGTGCTCTATGGCGCGGTGCTGGCCGCGCAGCGCCCCGGCGTGCGCCTGAAGCCGGCCATTGCCGAGCGCGCCCTGGCGCTGCTCCCCGCGGTGCAGGCCTACCTGCGCGGCGACGAGGGCCCACTCGCCGCCGAGGCGCTCAGCTATGCCCGCGCCTGTGGCGCCGAGGCCTTCCTCAGCGCGAAGCGCCGTCCGCCCGCCCCCCACGACTGAGCATCACCCTAGTCTTCCGTCTCCCAGCCCTGCTGGCGCGCCAGCTCGCGCAGCCCCCGGGTCAGATTCTCCAGCTGCTTGAGCAGCAGGCGCAGCTTGAACGGCGCCCCTTCATCATGCCTGACCCACTTCACCAGGTCGCCCTCGGCATAGGCGCGCGCCAGGCGATCCGTCTCGTCTACCATCTGGTCGAGCGAGCGGATGCGAAAGACGCGGGCCTTGTTGCGTGGCTGGTTCTCCAGCGTCTCATCTTCGATCCCCGGAAAGCCATCGTCGTCCGCGCCGGCTGCCTCCTCGTCCCAGAGGTCGCCGTCGTGCTCGCCGTGGTCCACCGCACTGACACTGGTCCGCCCGAGGGGGCCGCCGCTGATGTGCACCTCAGGGCCGGCGGGGGCGGTGCGTAGCTGTTCGCCAGCCTCGAGGGCCTGCAGCGCAGTTTCGAGCGTGAGGTTGGGGTTGGCGGCGAAGTAGGCCACCAGACGACTCAGGTCGGCGGCCGACATGCCCTCATCGACAGCGAAGCGGGCCAGTTCTAGCTGGGTCTTCGGGCTGGCCACGCGGCGCAGGTGCTGCGCCTGGGTGACATTGAGCTCGCGGCGGCGGATGAGCTGCTGAACGTCGTCGGGCAGTTCGAGCAGGCCCAGGTAACGGCGCACGGTGCGCCCGCTGAGGCCAACCGCGGCGCCCACGGCATCATCGAGCTCGTGATCGGGGAGCCTGCCGTGCTCCTCGACCAGCCGGGCCCGCAGGCGGGCAAAGGCGCGCGCCTGTTCGATATCGTTCAGATCCTGGCGTTGCAGGTTCTCGATGAGCTGGCGCAGCAGCAGATCGGGATCGTCGCCATCAAGCACGATACAGGGGATCTTCTCCAGGCCCAGTTGCTCGGCGGCGGCGCGGCGGCGCCCACCGTAGACGACCCGGTAGCGCCCGCCGCCGATACTGACTACGCCAAGCGGCTGCAGCAGGCCACGCTCGGCGATGGTGGCGGCGAGCCCGGCGACATCGCCCGGGTCCTCGCGCACCCCATCCGGGTCGGTCTCAAGCTGGCGTGGATCGAGGTAGAGCAGTTGCATAGGACGGTACTCCGCTGGGATAACCCCATGTGTATCACCCCACCACCACACGCAGCGCAGCCGGGAGGACGGTGACCTCGACGTGCCGGGCGTCGGTGGCGATGACCTCGCCATCGGTGGCGACGGGGAAGGTGGCGGGGGAGCTGATCACGATCGTGCGCGCCTGCGCGGTGGTGACCACGGGGAGCTCGACGTGCGAGCCATCGAACAGCTTTGGGTAGTAGCGGATCACCTGGTCGGGGCGCAGGCTGTGCACGGCGCAGAGATCGAGCAGGCCGTCGTCGATCTGCCCGCTCGGGGTGAGCAGGAAGCCGCCGCCCTGGAAGCGCCCGTTGCCCACGGTGGCGAAGTAGAGCCGCCGGTGCAACTCCTTGCCATCATAGCGCACAGTCATCGGGCGGGGCCGGTAGGTGGCGAGGGTCTGCAGCGAGGCGACGATATAGGCGGCGAGGCCGCTGAGCCAGGTCAACTTCTGCACTTCGACGGCCACCTGGGCATCGATCCCGGCGCCGAGGCCATTGATGAAGACGCGCCGCAGCAGCATCCCCCCGCGCTCGACACTGATTGCGCCGAGGTCGACCAGCCGGGTGACGCCGCTGGCGAGGCGCCGGACGGCGCCAGGCAGGTCGCCGCTCTCGAAGCCGGCGAGCACCTTGACGAAGTCGCTGCCGGTGCCGAGCGGGATGATCCCGAGGGCGGCATCGCCGGCGCCCGCCGCGCGGGCGGCCATGATCCCGTTGACCACCTCGTTGATCGTGCCATCGCCGCCGACGGCAGCCACACAGGTAAAGCCACGCTCCACCGCCTGGGCTGCGAGCTCGGTGGCGCCACCAGGGGCGTGGGTGGTGAGCAGTGTATACGCAAGCCCGCCGCGCTGCAGGGCCGCACTGAGTTCGTCGCGACGCTGCCCGGCGGCGCCGCGACCCGCCGCTGGATTGAGGATGACGCAGGTCTTCATCCGCTGGTCAGATCGTCACGCCCAGGGCATCGGCGACGGTGAAGATATCCTTGTCGCCACGGCCGGACATATTGACCAGGATGATCTGGTCGGGGCGCAGCTGGGGGGCGAGTTTGAGCGCCTCGGCGACGGCGTGAGCACTCTCGAGCGCCGGGATGATGCCCTCAAGGCGCGCGCAGGTCTCGAAGGCGTCGAGTGCCTCCTCATCGTCAGCGCTGGTGTAGCTGGCACGCCCAGTATCGTGGAGCCAGGCGTGCTCGGGGCCGACGCTGGCGTAGTCGAGCCCGGCGGAGATCGAGTGGGTGAGGGCGATCTGGCCAGCCTCGTCCTGGAGCACATAGGAGTAGGTGCCCTGCAGCACCCCGGGGCTGGCGGCGAGGAAACGGGCGGCGTGGTCGCCGAGGAGCTGGCCACGGCCACCGGCCTCGACGCCGCGCAGGGCCACCCCTTCGTCTGCGATGAAGGGGTGGAAGATGCCGATCGCATTTGATCCACCGCCCACGCAGGCCAGCACCACATCGGGCAGGCGGCCCTCAGCGGCAAGGATCTGTTCACGGGCCTCACGCCCGATCACCTGCTGGAAGTCGCGCACCATGGTCGGGTAGGGGTGTGGGCCAAGCGCCGAGCCGAGCAGGTAGTAACTCTCGGGGTTAGTAACCCAGTCGCGCATGGCTTCATTGATCGCGTCCTTGAGCGTACGCGAGCCGCTATCAACCCCACGCACCTCCGCGCCGAGCAGGCGCATGCGGAAGACATTGGGTCGCTGGCGGGCCATATCCTCGGTGCCCATATAGACCACGCACGCGAGGCCGAGCAGGGCGCAGACGGTAGCGGTGGCCACGCCGTGCTGGCCAGCGCCCGTCTCGGCGATGATGCGGCGCTTGCCCATGCGCCGGGCGAGCAGGCCCTGGCCCAGGGCGTTATTGATCTTATGCGCGCCGGTATGGGCCAGGTCCTCCCGCTTCAGGTAGATCTTCGCGCCGCCGCAGTGGGCGGTGAGCCGTGCAGCGAAGCTGAGCGGCGTGGGCCGCCCGGTGTACGTCCGCTGCAGGTGGTCGAGCTCGGCCCAGAAGGTGGGGTCGGCGCGAGCCGCGGCGTAGGCTGCCTCAAGCGCGGCCACGGCCGGCATCAGCGTTTCGGGCACATAGCGCCCGCCGTAGGGGCCAAAGCGGCCCAGGCCCATGCTTTCAGGCAATGTTGCCATCTTCCGTCGCTCGTCCTAGCTCTGGATCAGGCTCTCGTCCTTGTTCTTCTCGCCCTCTTCGAGCAGCATGATCGGAATCCCGTCCTCGACCGGGTAGCGGTAGCCATTACGGCGGTTGACCAGCCACTCCTTGCCGCTGCTGTCGGTCATCAGTTCGACCGGGCCCTTATCGCCGGGGTCGGCGAGGATGCTGAGCAGTTCGGGGCTGATGCTACGGCGCTGGCCGTCGCCGCCGCTGGGCGCCGGGGCCAGGTCGAAGACACTGTCTTCGCGATACTGGCGGACGGCGCGGAAGATAATCACCGCCAGGCCGATCAGGGCAGCGATGCCGAGGATACGAACGAGGACCTTCATGGGCGCTCCTCCTTAGAAGACTATCCGGGCGCGGTGCACCGCGCGGAAGACAACGACAGCGGATCAGGTCCGTCCCCCAATTATACCCGATCAGTGGCGGCCCGGGGTAGCACGGGCCACCCGCGGCGATCCGGCACGAGCCAGGGGCCCTCGCGCCAGCGCTGGGGCGGGGTCGCCACACCCATCCAGACGAGCAAGCTTCCCTGCGGCTGTACGCCGTTGGGATAGGTGATCTCGAGGAAGGGAAAGCGCTGCTCCTGGCGGCGCATATTGGCGATGTCATAGATGATCTCGATCCAGGTGCCGGTGTTGATGTAGTACTGGCCCATGCCAAGTGGCACCACGCGGGCCAGGTGGGTATGCCCACAGACAAAGAGCGTGACATCGCGGTGCTCGGGGAGGCGGGCGATCTGCAGCATCTCGCGGGCGAAGCGGTCGTTGAAGGCGCGCACCTCACGCTCCACCTGGCGGGTCGCCTCGCTCTGCATCTGGTCGAGCATCTCGCCGGGCGGCTCAACCGCGCTGGCCACCTCGCCGACATGGCGGGCCACTTCACGATGGCGGGCCACACGGCCCCGGCGCACTGCGGCCACCCAGCGCCAGAGTCCGCTCAGGGCGGGCGCGCTGAGCAGACCGCCGGGCCCCTGCCCGCTGATCGGCATGTGGTGCGGCTCCGGCCAGAGCATCACCTGGAGGAAGCCGGCCACGCCGCGGGCCAGGAAGCGCCGCGCCGCCGGGATGCGGAGCTGCGGCAGGGCCACCAGGTACCAGAAGAAGGCCGAGGAGGGTTTGACGTTGTCGATCAGCTGGGCGACCGGGAGCGGCTCGTCTTCGAGGTCGTTGATCACTTCTTTGACCAGCTGGGTGCCACGCACAACCTCGAAGGGCTCGGTAATGCCGGCGAAATGGGCGAAGCGGTTCCAACCGTCGAACTGATTGCCGTGCACGATGTACACGCTGCCGCCGTGGTAGCTCACCCCGAAGCGCAGCCGCCCATCATCGGGTTTGAGGCCGAGGGCCGCGCGCAGGCGCGCCTTGGCAGCGGGGTAGTGGAGTTCGAAATCGTGGTTGCCGATCAGCACGGTGAGCTGGGCGCCGGGCGTCGCAACGAAGCGGGCCAGCGCCGCAACGACGCCGACGTGGGCACTGATGATCGCCTCGAGGCGGCGCGCGGCGGCCGCGTCGCTGTACTCGTCGTCGGCGAGATCGGGCAGCCGCACCTGGAGGAACTCGAATGTGTCGCCGGCCAGGATCAGCTCGGTGGGCTCGCCGGCGGCGTAATGGTCAAGAAAGTCGATCAACGCCGCGTCGTCGGTGAAGTCATCGAGGTGGTCCCCGCCGCCGAGGTGCAGGTCGCTGAGTACGAGCCGACGGAGCTGCGGCGTGATCGCCGCCGGGCCGATCGGCGGGGTACGATACGCGGTGGGTTGCAAGACGACGCGGTGCAGGCGCAGGTACAGCCAGCGCAGTGCCAGGGTCAGGCCAGTCAGCCCGGCACACAGGGCCAGGCCGCGCGCAACCGTCCGCGCCCAACCGCGCCTGCTACGCTGATCGTGCGGCTGCAATGAATGCCTCGATCTTTGCCACGTCCTTCACCCCAGCGGTCTCGACGCCGCTGCTCACATCGACGCCAAGCGGGCGGACGATGCTGATCGCGCGGGCCACGTTGCTCGGGTTCAGGCCACCGGCGAGCAGCAGCGGCAAGCGGGCCGCCAGTTCGGCGGCCCGTGGCCAGTCGGCAGTGCGGCCGGTGCCGCCATAGGCGCCCGGCACATGGGCGTCGACCAGCAGCAGCACGCGTGTCGGGTCGGCTGCCAGCGTCGTGAGCGTGGGTGCCGCGATCGTCCGGGCAGCCCGCGCCATCCAGGCCGCCTCGGTGGCCGAGCCATCGAGCCTGATGGCCTTGAGCACCGGGAGCGGGATCGCATCGGCGTCAGCCGGCGGTTCATCGCCACTGAGCTGGACCAGATCGAGGCCCAGGTCGCGGGCGACGGCGGTGACCGTAGCGGGAGGCTCATTGACGAAAAGGCCGACCAGGAGTGGTCGGCGTCCCGGGCGCTGGTGGAGGGTCGCGGCGATCGCCGCGCCCTCAGCGAGGCTGACCCGGCGCTTGCCTGGCGCAAACACCAGGCCCAGCAGGTCGGCGCCAGCGCTGGCGGCGGCGCTGGCGTGCTCGGGGCGACGCAGGCCACAGATCTTCACAATCACCGCTGGTCCATATCTTCCCTGCCTGGCGTTCCGCGGCAGCCCAGAGCGCGATGGCACGCCAGGCAGTCGATGGGTGGGGGCTATTCGGCCTTCAGCGTATAGTAGACCCGTTTGCCACGGCCGCTCCGCTCAAGCAACCCGCTATTGATCGCCTGTTTGACCATCGAGCGCAGCTGCTCATTGGTACGGGTGAGGTTGTGCTCCTTGCGCACGTCGCGCAGCGTATCGAAGATCTGCTGGAAGGAGGCCGGTTTGCTGAAGCCAGCCATCATGGTGCGGAAGAGCGCCCACTCGTCATCGCTGAAGTCGATGTGCTCGTCGAGCACCTCGGCCTCACCGGCTTCAACGGCGGGCTCGCCGCCTTCGGCAGCCGGCGGGGCAGAGGCTGGCAGCACCTCAGCTTCACCGCCCTCGGCAGCCGGCAGGGCGTATTCCACCTCCACGGGCACGAGCGGTGCAAGCTCGGCCTCCGGCGCGCCGAGCATGCCCGCGTGCTCAGGCTCGGGGACCAGCTCCGCAACGTGTTCGATTGCCTCGCCGGCGTGGCTCGGCTCAGAGAAGACGGCTGGCTCCCCCGGTGGCGCGAGCAGATCTTCGCTATCGCTTGCGACCAGCTCGATCGGCGGTTCGAGCTCAAGGGTCTGGAGCTCATGGTCGAGCAGCACCGTTGCCTGTTCATCAACGGGCGGCGCGTAGTCGGGCTCTTCGAACTCGCCTTCCAGGTCCTGCAACTCGAGCGCTTCGCTGGTCGTAGCGAGCCCCTGGCCACGGCGGGAGCGGCGGCGCCGGCGGCGGCCGGCGGGCGTAGGACCAGCTTCGGCGGCGTGCGCGACGATGGCCGCCTTGGGCAGGTCCTTGCGGCCATTGGCCAGAACGGTCACATCAACCACCGGCTCGACCGGAACCTCCTCGTTGAGCGCGCTCGCGAACTGCGAGAGCTTATAGGGATCCTCGCCGGGCAGGAACACCTCATTGACGGTGCCGCTGGTAAAGATCTGCACCTTGCCGCGCTTCTCGGCATCGACCACAAAGTCCTTGAACTTCGCAAAGCTCCGGCCACTCAGGTCGCGATAGCGGCTCTCCTTAAAGTCGCCGCCCATCAGTTCCTTCATCACCAGTTTGATCGAGCCGAGCGTGGAGACATAGCCCCGCTTGCGCACCAGGTGGATCGCCTCAACGAGCACATCATAGACATTGGGCTCAGCGGTGGGCGGTGGCGGGACGGCGATGGGCGCTTCCGCGCCGCCCTCGCGTGACGGCAGTTCAACCACCGCCTCGATGTTACGGGTGAGCTCGGTGGCGCGGCTGGCGATCGCCGTGGCGGCGGCGGAACCGCCCGGGGTCTTGCCGACCAGTTGCTCGTAGAAGACAAACTCATCGGCGCTCTGGGCCAGGTGGGTACTGGCGGCACCGCCGATACCGATGATATAGACCTCTTTGCCCTGCTGGCGGATACTATTAACCAGCGGGATGAAATCGCGGTCACCGGTGACGAGGACGAACTTGCTGATGTTCGGGTTGGTGAACAGCGTCTTCATCGCGTCGATACAGAGGTTCATATCGACGCTATTCTTGATCGCGCGACCGGTGCGGCCCATATCCTTGTCGTAGTAGTAGGTGGCCACATAGATCGGTTCGATCGCATTGGCGTAGAGGGCGCTGGTGACGCGGGGGTAGCGATACCAGTCGGCGTAGGCTCGGGAAATGACCACGCGGCCAAGGTCGCCGCAGCGGTCCATAATCGCTTCAAAATTCGGGTTGGCGTTGAGCTTGTCGCGCACGCTTACGTAGACGTTCTCGAAGTCAATGAAGACTGCGACGTCGGGTCGCCGTTGCTCGTACATTGGTTGTCGATCTGCTCCTGTGTTGTGGGTGGATGGAGGTGTGAGGAGGAGATACTTCGGGGCCAGCGGGGGAAGCTACCCGCAGCGCGCCGCGTGTGGGGGCAAACGCAGCGCCACGGTCGGGGGCGGCTCGGCGGGAGGCGACGACCATCCGGTCTGAGCAGCGGCGACGGGTCGCGTCGCCAGTCATCGCAGCGTGCCGCCGGTGAGCGCCACTGGTGACCAGGGGCAGCCAATGAGGCACAGCACCGGGAAATCTCTCTGGACACACCTCGTACGTCTGATAATCCGTTCAAAAAACCTGCTCTGGCACAGCCGGGGAACCGCCATGCCGGCATTTGCCAGTAGCATGCTGCTACTATAGCATTGGAGCGCCCCGGATGCAAGCCACCCGGCAGGTTGGCCAGGGCTGCGGCGGCGAGGAGGCACCCATCGCCTCACCACATTCGCGCGTCATCGCATCACCTCGGCGTAGGCGAGCAGCCGGGCGCGGAGCTCGTCGCGGCTCAGTTGGCCGCTCCGGTACGCCCACCAGGCGTGCAGGCTGAGGCGGAGCATGCCGGCGCGGACGATGGCCTGGTGCGCGATGAAGCGCCAGGCCGGGCCGCGCAGTGCAGCGAAGCGGGCCCGGCTCCGCCAGAGGGCCACCAGCATCTTCCAGCGGAACTGTCGGGTGGCAGCCCCGCCCACATGGGTGACGCGCGCCGCCGGCACCTGCCAGATCGCCCAGCCGGCCTGCCTGATGCGCCAGCACCATTCGATCTCCTCGCTGTACATGAAGTAGGCCTCGTCCAGCGGGCCGACACTGGCCAGCACGGTGGCCCGCGCGAGCATACAGGCCCCGAGGGGGTGATCGATCGGGAACGGCGTCGCGCCGGCCTCCTCGGGGTAGCGGCCATGCCACCAGGAACCGTAGAGCCGGCCCGGCAGCACTTCGCCGGGTGGGAAGAGATCGAGGACGGTCATCAGCAAGGTTGGGAAGCGAAAAGCCGCTGGCTGGGTGGAGCCATCGGGGTTGAGCAGGCGTGGCCCCACCAGCCCGACCCGCGGGTGGGCCTCGAGGAAGGCCACCATGGCCTCGATGGCGCCCGGGTGGACCACGGTGTCGGGGTTGAGGATAAGCACGTAGGGAACCGCGAGCTGGAGCTGCGTGGCGGCATCCGGCGGGGCGACGCGCCCCCCCTCGGACGGGCGAGGCTGGCGCGCCAGGTGCGCCAGGCCGATGTTCGTGCCGCCGGCGAAGCCCGGGTTGTGCGCCAGGGCGACGAGCTCGACCTCGGGGAACTCGGCCTGCACCAGCGCCGGGCTGCCGTCCTGGGAGGCGTTGTCGACGACGACGATCTGCAGGGGCACGGTGCTGGCGCGCAGCGAGCTCAGACAATTGCGTAGCAGGCCAGCGGTGTTGTAGCTAACGATCACAACGGCGACAGCCGGCGGCTTCTGGCTCATAGCGGCGCTGATTGTAGCGCCGAAGCCATCGTCATGCAAGGCGATCGCGCTCAGCCATTGCTTCCACGTGAGATCCTGGTACAATAGCGCGACGATGAGCGGCGGGGAGGAGCAGCACGCATGCTTGATTTCGCGATCGACCTGGCCCACCGTGCCGGTGCGCTGCTCCGTGCAGCGCAGGAGCGGGAGCGAAGTGTCGAGGCCAAGGGCCCCGTCGATGTGGTGACTGACGCTGACCGGGCCAGCGAGGCGCTGATCGTGGGCGCGATCCGCGAGCGTTTCCCGGAGCATGCGATCGTGGCCGAGGAGGGTGGCGCCGCCGCAGGCGACGGCCGCTATCAGTGGCTGATCGACCCGCTCGACGGGACTATGAACTACCTGCACGGCCTGCCGATCTACAGTGTGTCGCTGGCGCTCCTGCACCTCGGTGAGCTGCAACTCGGCGTGGTCTATGATCCGTCACGGGGCGAGCTGTTTGCCGCCGAGCGGGGCGGCGGCGCGCGCTGCAACGGCCGGGCGCTGCGCGTCTCTGCGGTCGCGCAGCTGGAGCGGGCGCTCATCTCCACCGGCTTTGCCTACGATCGGGCGACGCGGCCCGACAACAACCTCGCCGAGCACGACCGGCTCCTGCTGCGGGCCCAGGATGTCCGCCGGACCGGTTCGGCGGCGCTGGACCTGTGTTACGTGGCGGCCGGGCGGCTCGATGCCCACTGGGAACTGGGGCTCAAGCCCTGGGATACGGCGGCCGGGGCGCTGATCGTACGCGAGGCCGGTGGCCAGGTGACGGACTGGGCGGGACGACCCTGGCCGGTCGGTGAGCCACGGATTGTCGCCTCGAACGGGCGCATCCACGCGGCGCTGCTGCACGAACTGGCCCTGGCCCGCCAGCCATAGACAGACTGCCCATGGCGTACTACATTCGCGATACACTCGGCGCGACGCCGGTGCTGAGCGCCCGGCGACCAACGATCAACGAGTTCTTCCTCTCCTGCTACACGCTGAGTGTCTATACCGGCTGTGAATTCGGCTGTCCCTACTGTGACAGCTGGATCTTCCAGGATCGGCCGCTGAACGAGTATGTGCGCGTACCGCTGGACCTGCCGCAGCACCTTGCCGCCGAGCTCGAGCAGGTCGAGCGGGGCGACCTGGTCGCGATCACGGCGCTGAGCGATCCGTACCAGCCCGCCGAGCAGACGTACCGGATCACGCGCCAGGCGCTGCAGGTGCTCGCCGATCGGCGCCAGCCATGCCTGGTGCTCACCAAGAGCGTCGCCGTGCTGGAGGACAAAGCGCTGTTGCAGCGCATGAACGAGCAGAGCCTGGCAGTGGTGATGATGACCCTGGTGACGGCCGATCCGCACCTGAGCGAGCGTCTGGAGGGCAAGGCCCCGCCGCCGGCCCTGCGCCTGGAGGCGCTCGGCGAGTTAAAGCGGGCCGGCGTGCCGGTGGGGGTGGCACTGGTGCCGATCATGCCCTACGTCACCGATCGCCAGACGGCGCTGCGGGCGCTGCTGCGGGCCTGTGCCGAGGCCGGGGTGGATTTTGTCGTCTGGGATTACCTGCACATCCCGAACGAGCGGCACCGGGTACGGGTCAATGAGATCCTGGCCCGGGTGGGCACCTTCCCGGCAAGCTACTACCGCGACCTCTACCAGGGACAGCCGGTGGTGAACCCGCTCTACCGCCAGGAGCTCGATGCCGAGATCCTCACGCGCTGCGACGGGCTGGGGCTGGAGGTGCGGGCGCCGCACCGGCTCTTTGCCGGGCGGCTCAGCGCGCGCAACGAGGCCGCGCTGCTGCTCAAGCACGCCGCCTTCCGCGATCGGGTGCAGGGGCGCACGCTGATGGCCGACACACAGCGCACGCTGGCCGACCAGGTCTATGGCGGCCAGATCGACCAGGCCGCACTGCGCGAGACCCCGCTCTACCCGCAGCTGCGGGAGGTGCTGGGCCTTGGGGGCGCGGACCGGTCGGGCGGATGACGTGGGCTATGCCTGGGCCTGAAGGCGGGCGTAGAGCCGGCGGCGCAGCTCACTGAGGCGATCGCGGTAGGCCTGGTCGCCAATGGCCTCGGTCCACATGATCAGGGCGTCCTCGCCATTGTCGGTATAGTAACGAGGGCGCTTGCCGGCGGGCTGGAAGCCATACTTGAGGTAGAGGCGCTGGGCGGCGGTATTGCTGACGCGCACTTCGAGCGTGATCTGGCGCGCGCCGAGGGCGTAGGCCTGGTCGATCAGCGCGTTGAGCAACAGTTCGCCGACCCCACGGCCGCGGTGGGCCGGGTCGACGGCGATCGTGGTGATGTGGGCATCGTCAACGGTCAGCCAGAGCCCGCCATAGCCAACGATGGGCAGTGCCGTTGACGGGGCGGGCGGCGGCGCCGATTGGGGAAAGAGAGCGGCGACGAGCTGGCTGAAGATACCACGGGGGCGCACTGGCGGGGGCATAGTGGCCCCGGCTGGCGGAGGCGTAGCGCTGGCGCGGGCGACGATGTAGCGACAGCTCTGCGTATTGCGGATCTCACGCCGGTAGGTGCTGGCGGCCCAGGGAACGCTGAAGCTCTGGGCTTCGATCCGCTGCACGTCGGGGATGTCCTCCTCCGTCATCGGCTCGATATAGTAGTACATTGGTTCAGCGTGATGCGGCGGCTGCCGCCATCCCATCCGCAGACGTGCACCGCACAGCGTCCCGCCCCTGCAAGCGGAAGCGGGATCAGAAGTAACGCGCTTCTCGCGCATCCCCGCGCCATCCGCGCCAGGACACGCGGCTACTTGAGGGGTGTTGCGCCGTCCGGATTGACCGTAAAGAGGCTCTGGTAGGCGCCGTCCTTGCCGAAGCCCCCGCCAGTCTGGAACGTGCCGGTCACCTCAACCGGTCCCCAGACATAGCTATTGTTCGGGCCGAGATTCAGCCGGGCCGACTGGTCGGGCGGGAAGCCCTCCATCCAGATCGGGGTACCCAGCGGCTGGGGGCTAGAGCCATCCTCTTCGGTGCTGACCCCCTCGGCGAGCACGTAGATCAGCCCATTCCAGAAGTAGTAGCCGCGGGTCGTGATCGTCTGGCCATTGTAGCGCTCGGGGTTGCGCTGCAGGTCGAAGAAGGACACCTTGCCCTCGCCGAGCGGCCGGTCGTCGATACGTTGCTCGACGCGCCGGATCTGCTCGATCGGTTCGGCGCTGGTGACATTCAACTGGTACTGGTACTGCCCGCCGGGGCCATAGCCGCCGGTGGCCGAGAACTGGCCCCGGACGCGCACAAAGCCATAGACCGAGTCGCCGGGGCGATGCAGATCCGCGGTGACATCCGCCGGGAAGCCCTCGAGCCAGATCGTATCGCCGAGCGGCTGGGCATCGAGGCCATTATCGAGCGTGCTGACACCCAGGGCCAGCACCGAGAGTGATGGATCGCCGGGGCGCCAGAGGTAGGCGCCATCAACGGTGATCTCCTTTCCGTCGAACCTGGCCGGGTCGGTGGTGACTTGTTGGACATACAGGCTGGCGCCGGTGGCGCCACTGCGGCTGCCACAGGTGGCCAGGAGCGGAAGGGCGCCGAGCATGAGCAGCAGCAGGATGGTGGCGCGCCATGGTGTGCGGATCATCGGGTTGATCCTCCTTGGGGTATCTGTATGCGCGCGAAGGCGCGGCCAGCCCTCATTGGCGACGGGCGCGGGGGCACGACGTAGTGCCGGGCGGCCAGGGCCGCACAAACATCTGGTCTCGCGCAGAGCGGCTGCCGGGTGGATTATAGCAGAAGGCTGCACACGGAGCAACCTGACGCAAAGCGGCATGCGAGCCTCCGGCCCACGTACCCGGGCGTGCCCCAGGAACGTTGCAGAAGCCCTGAAGTTGGGGCGAGAAATTCTTGACAGCCCGACTCGACATCAGTATTATTAGCCTACCTGTGGGGTATTAACTCCATAACCGGATCGTCCCAGCACACCAGGGTTACACGAAGGGTGATACCCTGCTCCGTGCACATTAACAACCGCATAGGAGGCTACTGTGATAGAGCTACTCTGGGCCGCGCTGGCCCTGGTAGTAGGCCTGGGCATCGGCGCCGGCCTGGGGGTTGCCTATGTCAACAAGGGGCTCAACTCCCTTGCCCAGCAGAAAGCCGCCGAGGCCCGGCTCCTGCTTGAAGAGGCGCGGTCCCAGCAAAAAGAGATCCTGCTCCAGGCCAAAGACGAAGCCCTACGCATTCGCAACGATGCGGAGGCGGAGTTGCGCGAAAGCCGCCATGGGCTTCAGAAGCAGGAAGAGCGCCTGCAACGAAAGGAAGAGAACCTCGATCGGAAGCTCGAAGGGCTGGAGCGACGCGAGCGTCAGCTGCAGGGCCGCGAGCGACAGATCGAGCAGCTGCATCAGGAGGCTGAGCGGCTGAAAAACCAGCAGGTTGATGAACTCGAGCGGATCTCGCAGCTTGCGCGTGACGAGGCCCGGGCGCTGATCCTGGCCCAGGTCGAGCGCGAGTCGCGTGATGAGGCGGCACGCCGTATCCGCGAGATCGAGCAGCAGGCGCGTGATGAGGCGGAGAAGACGGCGCGGAAGGTGATCGGCCTGGCGATCCAGCGCTGTGCAAGCGACTACGTCGCAGAGATCACGGTCTCGACGGTGAACCTGCCCAGCGAAGAGCTGAAAGGGCGGATCATTGGCCGCGAAGGGCGGAACATCCGCGCCTTCGAGCAGTTCACCGGGGTCGATATCATCGTCGACGACACGCCCGAGGCAGTGACCCTGTCGTGCCACGATCCAGTGCGGCGGGAGGTGGCACGGGTCGCGCTGATCAAGCTGCTGAAAGATGGGCGCATTCACCCCTCGCGGATCGAAGAGGTGGTGCAGAAGACGCAACTCGAGCTCGAGCACGTGATGCGCGAAGAGGGAGAGCGGGTGGCCTATGAGGCCAATGTGCAGGGCCTGCACCCTGACCTGATCAAGCTGCTGGGGCGGCTCAAGTACCGCACCAGCTACGGCCAGAATGTGTTGCAACACTCCCTGGAGTGCTCGCTCCTGGCGGCCCATATGGCGGCCGAACTGGGGGCCAATGTCAATGTCGCCAAGACGGCCGCGCTCCTGCACGATATCGGCAAGGCCGTCGACCACGAGGTCCAGGGGCCCCACGCGCTGATCGGCGCCGACATCGCACGGCGCCTGGGGCGCTCGCCGGCGATCGTGCATGCGATCGCCGCCCATCATCACGATGAGGAGCCTACCACCGTGGAGGCATTCCTCGTCATCGCCGCCGATGCTATCTCGGGTGGGCGCCCCGGCGCCCGGCGCGAGACTCTGGATCTGTATATCAAGCGCCTCGAAGCCCTGGAGACAGTCGCCACCTCGTTCCCCGGCGTGCAACGGGCCTTCGCCGTGCAGGCCGGCCGCGAGGTGCGCGTGATGGTCCAGCCGGACCAGATAGATGATCTCGCAAGCATTCATCTCGCCCGCGATGTGGCCAAGAAGATCGAAGAGAGCCTGCAGTATCCTGGTCAGATCAAGGTGACGATTATTCGCGAAACGAGAGCCGTTGACTACGCGCGGTAGGTGATGGACCGTGATAGACGAGCGGGCCGGCAGGCGGTCTGCCCAGGTCACGGCCGGTCACCGAATCGCAGCGATCGAGGCGGCCTTGCTGCCCGAGGCTGTGGTACAATGGCAATTCCGGCAGCGTGCTACGTACTACATGCTCACGAGAGGAGGCAAGGCTGCGATGAGCCTTGAGACGCGGTCTGACGACCAGCCAGACGTACCGGCCCCAGACAACACGGAGGAGGACCACATGACCAACTCTCAGTCGCTGCCCATCGCCCGTGCTGTGGGCGCCGCCGCCGCTCAGGGCGCCGAAGCCCAGCGCTCCGCAGAGGTGCTGAAGGTGTCAACCCGCTCGCGCCCCAGCGCGGTCGCGGGCGCGATCGCCGGCGTGATCCGTGAGAACGGAATGGCGGAAGTGCAGTCGATCGGCGCTGGCGCCACCAACCAGGCGATCAAGGCCGTCGCAATCGCCCGCAGCTACCTGAACGAAGAGGGGATCGACATCGTCTGCGTGCCATCGTTTATCGATGTGGCGATCGATGAGGAGGAACGCACCGCCATCCGCCTGCTCATCGAGCGCCGCTAGCCTCCCGCCGCGGTTGACGTCAGCGCCCTCGCAAAGCTTGCGAGGGCGTTTTCGTTGCGCTGGCCCCCTTGTCAGCGCCCCGCACACCGGTACAATGGAGCTATCACGAGATCTGCATAGCATGAGATAGCGCATGGACGAGATCGCCGCGTTCCTCCGTTCGTATCCACCCTTTGACCAGTTGCCGCCCGCTGCGGTGAATCTCGCTGCGGAACGAGCCCAGATCGAGTATTTCGCCGCTGGCCACGATGTGCTGACCTATGGCGGCGCACCGGCCGAGTTTCTCTACATTGTGCGCAAAGGGATGGTCGATTTTATTCGCGAGCAGGACGGAGAAATCACCATTTTTGACAGCCTCGGCCCCGGTGAGGCCTTTGGCCACCCCTCGTTGATCCGCAAGCGCGCGCCGATCGTCACCGTCCGCGCGCGCACCGAGGTGCTCGCTTATCTCATTCCCGCTGACGTCTTCCATCACCTCCATCGTGAGTACCCGGTCTTTGCCAGCTATTTCGCCGCCTCGGCGCTGCATCGGCTCGAGTTCGCCGTGCGCAGCCGCCACGAGGCCGCCGAGCCGTCGCTCTTCCAGACCTATCTGCGCGACCTGGTGATGCGCCCGGTGGTCGCGATCGGCCCCAACGCCAGCGTTGGTGAGGCGGCCCGCATGATGCGCGATCAGAATGTCAGTTGTCTGCTGGTGGACCTGCCGCCCTACGGGATCTTCAATCAGCAGTCGGGGATCATCACCGACCGCGATCTGCGCAACCGGGTCCTGGCCACCGGCCTCCCGGCCAGCACGCCGCTCCGCGAGGTGATGACAGCCCCGGTGGTCGCGCTGCCCGGCGATGCGCTGGCCTTCGAGGCCATGCTGCTCATGCTCGAGCGTCACATCCATCATCTGCCGGTCACCGAGAATGGCCTGGTGGTTGGTATGGTGACCCACACCGACATTCTCCGCCGCCAGAGCAACAGCCCCCTCTATCTGCCGCGCCAGCTCGAACGGGCCCAGGGGCTCGACCAGCTCCGTCACTATGGCGACCAGGTGACTGCGGCGGTCGGGGCACTGCTCGATGCCGGGGCCCGTGTCTCGGACATCGGGCGGGTGGTGGCCGTGGCCCACGATGCCCTGCTGCAGCGCATCCTGCGCGATGCCGAACGGGAACTGGGGCCGCCACCGGCGCCCTACGCCTGGCTGGTGCTCGGGAGTGAGGGCCGCTATGAGCAGACGCTTCGCACCGACCAGGATAATGCCCTGGTCTATGCTGACGAGCATCCTGCCGATGCGCCGGAGTACTTCCGCATCCTGGCCGAGCGGGTCGTTGAGCACCTGGTGGCCTGTGGCTTCCCCCGCTGCACGGGCAATGTCATGGCCACCAATCCACAGTGGCGACAGAGCATGGCGGCCTGGCAGGCCACCTTTGCACGCTGGATCGATACGCCCGATGAGGAGGCCCTGCTGCGCTCGGCGATCTTCTTCGACTATCGCCAGGTCTACGGCAGCCTCGATGCCGAAGCAGGCTTACGCCCGATCATAGCGCGCGCCCGTGGCAATAGCATCTTCCTGACGCGCCTGGCCCGCGCGGCGTTGCGCAACCCGGCGCCGCTGACCCTGTTCCGCAATGTCGCCCTGGAGCGCCGGGGCGATCAGCGCGACCTGATCGACCTGAAGCATCGCGGCACAGCGATGGTCGTCGACCTGGCGCGGATCTTCGCCCTGGAGGCCGGCCGCACCGAGACGAGCACCGTGGCCCGGCTGCGCAGCGCCTGGCCCGAGGCGAGCATCAGCGAGACCGAGGCTGAGAGTCTGGTCAGTGCCTTTGAACTGCTGAGCCAGCTCCGGCTGCGCCACCAGCGCGCCCAGATCGAGCGGGGCGAAGCGCCGACCAATCTGGTGGTCTATCCGGATCTGAGCCCGATCGAGCAGCGTGAGTTGAAGGAGTCGCTGCAAGCAATCGCCCGCGTGCAGCGTGGTCTGGCCACTGCCTATCACACCGGGCGCATCGCATAACGGTGAGACAATGAGGTTTCCCTGGATACGCCGGCAGGACATCCCCGATCATGTCCGTGCTTATGAGGCGGGACCGTGGCCCGACCCGGGCAGCTACTGGCGCGAGGTGCACTACGTGGTGCTCGACGTGGAGACCAGTGGCCTCGACGCGCGCCACGATGTGCTGCTGGCCGTGGGCCTGGTGGAGATCGAGCATGCGCGCGTGCAGCTCGCGCGCCGCTGGTACTCGCTGATCCGTCCGCCCGAGGGGCTGCTGGTCGGCGCAACGTCGATCCGGGTCCACGGGCTGCTGCGCGCCGAACTGGCCGACGCGCCACCGGTCGACGCGGTGCTGCCCGAGTTGCTCGAGCATCTGGCCCACCGCGTGCTGGTGGTGCACGTGGCGCGGATCGATGTTGGGTTTCTCAACCAGGCGCTCGATCTCAGCTATGGCGTGCGGCTGCGCGGGCCGATCCTCGATACGGCGCGCCTGGCTATGACACTGCACCAGAACGCCCAGTTGCTCGGCGAGGCCAGCCCCGATCTGCCCGCCCCCGCGATCCAGCTCCGCGCGCTCGCCACCAGCTTCGATCTGCCCGTCTATGCCCAGCACGACGCGCTCAACGATGCCCTGACGACCGCCCAGCTCTTCCTCGCTCAGGCGACGCGCCTGGAGCGCCAGGGCGCGCGCACGCTGCGGGCACTGCTGCGCGCCGGGGGGGTGCAGAAGCGATGAACGAGTTTGCAATCACGGCCGTGACGGTCAATGGCTCCGGCAGCCAGACTGCCAATAACGCCATTATGCGCGCGATCTTCCGCATGGGCATCCCGGTGAACGGCAAGAATCTCTTTCCCTCGAACATCCAGGGCGAGCCGACCTGGTTCACGATCAGGGTCAGCGCCCAGGGCTACAGCGCGCGCCCCGCCAGCGTGCCCATCCTGGTTGCCTTCAACCCACGCACGGCCGAGGCGGACCTGGCCGCCCTGCCCGCCGGCGGCGCCTGTCTCTATCCGGGCGATGGCGCCTGGCGCCCGGCCCGCAGTGATGTCGCGCTCTACCCATTGCCCGTGCGCGAGCTGGTGGCCGCCAGCGGCTTCGAGCCGCGCATGCGCGACTATGCGGCCAACATGGTCTACGTGGGCGCGCTGGCCGCGCTGATCGGCATCGAGCTGGAGGCGTTGCACGGCGCCCTGGTTCACCACTTTACGGGCAAGGCCAGGCCGGTGGCGCTGAACTTCGGCGTCGTCCAGGCAGCCTACGAGCGCTTCATGGCCGATTTCCCGGCGGCCCCGGCAGCGTCGCGCTTCCGGCTGCAGCGCATGGCGGCCACGACGGGCCAGATCCTGATCGACGGCAATACCGCCGCCGGGCTCGGCGCGATCTTCGGTGGGGTCAGCTTTCTTGCCTGGTACCCGATCACCCCGGCGACCAGCCTGGCCGATACGCTCAGCGCCTACCTGCCCCGCTTGCGCACCGGCCCCGCCGGGCATCCCACCTATGCGATCGTGCAGGCCGAGGACGAGATCGCCGCCCTGGGGATGGCGGTCGGCGCCGGCTGGGCCGGCGCCCGGGCGATGACCAGCACCTCCGGCCCTGGCCTCTCGCTGATGACCGAGTTCGCCGGCCTGGCCTCCTTCGCCGAGATCCCCTGCGTGGTCTGGGACGTGCAGCGCATCGGGCCCAGCACCGGACTACCGACCCGCACTGCCCAGGGCGACCTGCTGGCAGCCTACTTCCTGGGTCACGGCGACACCCGCCACGTCGTGCTGCTGCCGGGTACGGTGGCCGAGTGCTTCGAGTTCGGCTGGCGCGCCTTCGACCTGGCGGAGCGCCTGCAAACGATCGTCTTCGTGCTTAGCGATCTCGACCTGGGCATGAACCTCTGGAGCAGTGACCCGCTGGCCTACCCCACGACGCCCATGGACCGGGGCAAGGTGCTGAGTGCCGCGGAGCTCGAGCGCCTCGGTAGCTTCGTGCGCTTCGCCGACCCCGAGGGTGACGGGATCGGTGCGCGGACGCTGCCCGGCAACCCGCATCCGCTGGCGGCCACCCTTAGCCGGGGAACGGGACATAACGAGCGCAATGTCTATAGCGAGCGCCCCGAGGACTGGAAGGCCAACATGGACCGTTTGCGCCGCAAGCACGCGACGGCCCGGCGGCTGGTGCCGCAGCCGGTCGTGGAGCACGATCCCGCGGCGACGGTCGGGCTGATCAGCTTTGGTTCGAGCGACGGTGCGGTGCGCGAGGCGCGCGACCAGCTGCGCGCGCAGGGGCTGCCCACCAGCTACATGCGCGTGCGGGCGCTGCCCCTGGGTGAGGCCACGTGTCACTTCATCGCGCAGCACCACGCCTGCGTGGTCGTGGAGGCCAATCACGACGGCCAGCTGTGCGACCTGCTGCGCATGCACTGCCCCGCGCACGCCGCGCGCCTGCTGAGCGTAGCCCATAGCGACGGCCTGCCGCTCACGGCGGAGTTTGTTGCGGAGTCGGTGCAGGAATTGGCGTGATTGATCCGGGAACGAACGTTATCGAGATCCTCAAGATTGCAGAGCGTCGAAGGACCACAACTGGAGCACCATCCATGACCACTGCACGCCAGCCTGTCAACGCCCTTGGCCTGACCAGAGCCGACTACCGCGGCGCGCCGTCGACCCTCTGCGCCGGCTGCGGCCACGACTCGGTCACCAGCCAGATCATCGCGGCGGCCTTTGAGCTGGCCCTGCCACCCCAGCGGGTGATCCGCATGAGTGGGATTGGCTGTTCGAGCAAGTCGGCGGCCTACTTCCTCGGGCGCTCGCACGGCTTCAACTCGCTCCACGGGCGCATGCCGGCGGTGACCACCGGCGCCCATGTCGCCAACCATACATTGCTGCCGCTCGCGGTGAGCGGCGACGGCGACACGGGCAGTATCGGCCTGGGTGGCTTCAAGCACCTGCTGCGCCGCAATGTGCCGATGGTCTACATCATCGAGAACAATGGCGTCTACGGGCTGACCAAGGGCCAGTTCTCGGCCACTGCCGATGAGGGGGCCAGACTTAAGCACGCCGGGGTCAACGAGCTCCCGCCGATCGACCTCTGCGCGGAGGCGCTGATCGCCGGCTGCGGGTTTGTGGCCCGCTCGTTCGCCGGCGATGCGAAGCAGGTGCGCGAGCTGATCAAGGCCGCCTTCGCCTTCCACGGCACCGCTGTGATCGACGTGATCAGTCCCTGCGTCACCTTCAACAACCACGACGACTCGACCAAGAGCTACGCCTATGGCAAAGCCCACGAGGAGCCACTCCACGACCTGACCTTCATCCCGCGCTACGAGGAACTGGTCGAGGAGTTTGCTCCCGGCGAGGTGCGCGATGTGCGGCTCCACGGCGGCCCGATGATCCGCCTGCGCCGCCTGGCCACCGACCATGACCCGGCCGACCGCATGGCGGCGATCGCGCTCCTGGAGCACGCGCGGGCCGCGGGCGAGTTCATCACCGGCCTGATCTACCTGAGCGAAGGCCGGCCCACCCTGGCCGAGAGCCTGGGGCTGGGCGCGACGCCCCTGGCCGAATTGCCCGCCGACACGCTGCGCCCTCCGCCAGAAGCCCTGGCGGCGGTGAACGACGAGTTTCGGTAAGTGTTCACATGTCTCCTGGGAGCGCGGGCAGCTTGCCCGCGGAGACGCGACGGGGGCGAAACGCCCTCGCTCGCAGGCGCGTAGGTTACCCCAGGGGTGAACAGTTACGAGTTTCGCTGAGACCTGGTTTTGTGGGAGATCCACCGTTCGCAGCGTTGGGGGGGGGGGGGGGGGGGGGGGGGGGGGGGTGGGGGGGGGGGGGGGGGGGGGGGGGGGGGGGGGGGGGGGGGGGGG